>CAZARD010000061.1:0-21118 GCA_964487505.1 uncultured Blastocatellaceae bacterium
CCCGCGACACCGCCGGCATCGTACACCGGCGACGGCTCGGCATCGTACTACTTCCGGGAGACTCGTACGAAGATCCGCGCCCACGTCGGCAACGGCTACCGCGCCCCGTCACTTTACGAGCGATTCGGTTCCTATTTCTTTCTCGGATCCTTTTTCGGACTCGGCAATCCGCAGCTCAAACCGGAAAGATCATTCGCGATCGACGGCGGGATCGATCAGGAGCTGTTCGGCGAGAGAATGAAACTCGGCGCAACGTATTTTTACAACGAGGTGCGCGACGAGGTCTCGTACCTGCCGACCGACGACCTCGGCGGGCCGTCGTACTACAATGCGGACCGCCATTTTTCGCGCGGCGCCGAACTGAGCGCAGGTCTGAAGCCGACGGATTCGACGGATATCTTCGCTTCGTATTCGTTCGTCAACAGCGATCTGCGAGCCAGCCGGCGCCTGACGTTCCTGCCGCCCGCGACGATCGTCAGCGTTGACCGTCGCTCGTTCGGCGTTCCGGCGAACCAGTTCACGCTTGTCGTGACGCAGCGTTTCAAGGACGTATGGCTCAATCTCGACCTGCTGGCGACAAGCTCGTATCTCGCGCCGATCTTCAGCAACTCGACGTTTCGTACCTACACGTACCGATTCGAAGGAAACCGTCGGGCCGATCTGACCGCCGGCTACGCTTTCAAGCTGCGCAAGGACAAGCTCAATGCGAGATTGTTCGCGACGGTCGAAAACCTGTTCGGCAACGAGTATTATGAGAACGGATTCCGGACGGCCGGACGAAACGGGCGGATCGGACTGAGTTTCGGTTTCTGATCGCGATGCCGTCGTCCGGTCCCGGCCCGACGAACGGCTCAAATTTCGTAACGAACCGGCTCGGCGTCCCGAACATCAAAGCGAATCATGCGGATTCTCTTTCTGATACTTCTGGCTTCGTTCACCGTCGGCGCGCAAACGCGGACGGTGACGAATGCCGAACTCGAAAAATACCGCGTCGAGCGTCTCAAGGCAGAAGACGATTATCGAAAGAACTACGCGCGGCTCGGAAAACCTTCGCCCGAAGAAATAGAGCGCATCAAAGATCAGCGGCGGCGGGACTTCTCGCTTTATTCCGAACGGCTGCAAACGGAACGCGAGGCGAACGAGACCGCGATCATTGGTCGCGCCAATGAACTTCGTTCGCAGATCGCGTCGATCGATTCGCAGATCGCATATCTCCGTCGTCTACGCGGCACGACGTTTTCGCGGCCCGTGACCTTCTGGTCTTACGGATACCGCCGCGGCCCGAGCCCTGTTTCTCCGGCGCCGCAATTGCCGCCGAATCTCCAGACCGTTACCGATATCTCGCGGATGTACCCGAACTCGACGGATATCTTCAACCGCTCGATCGGAAATTATCGCTTTCAGGATCTTCCGCCGCGACGGCTTGGGATCGGCGGTTTTGTATTCCCGGTATTCGTTTCGGTGAACGGCGGCAACGAGGTCGAATCGCGATTGGTCTACCTCGAAAGTGTCCGGGCCGGTTTGATCGGTGAATGGCGGGCGCTTGAGGAAGCCGCGCGGCGCGCCGGGGTCAGGATCGATTGATCGCGTTCAGCGGGACACCGCGCGGCAGTTGCAGGATTCTTAGCTAATCCCCGAAGACCAATTTCTTGATCTCGTCGAGTTTTTCAAGCGCGGCTTTCTCCCCGAGCTCGATGAACTCTTCCATCCGTCCGATCTCGTCAGGCCGCAGATGCGCGATCTGGGGCACGATGACGACATCAGCGCGGTAATGCTGGCTTTTGCCGGCGGTCCGCAAAAGCAGCATCGCCGACTGGAAAAGGACTCCGAGAAACGTCGACGGCGAACTCCAGTAGGTCGCGCCGCAGGCGTTGACGTCGACCGCGATGACGACCTCGGCTCCGAGTTGTTTGACCGTTTTTGTCGGAACGAGCGAAACGACCCCGCCGTCGATCAGGTTCTGGCCCTCGTGTTCGACGGGGACGAAGAACCCCGGAACCGCGCAGCTTGCGCGGACCGCGGTGATCAGATCTCCGCTCCCCTTAAAAACCACGCGTTCGCCCGTTTCGAGCGCACAGGCGACGGCGGCAAAAGGGATCGGCAGTTCCTCGATCCGTTTGTACGGCAGATGCGCCGCGAGCAGATCTCCCATCGGCGCGTTCGAGAGCAGTCCCTTCGTCGAATACGGAAATCCGGAAACTCTGAACCAGCTCATCTTGCTGCCGATCTCGACTATCTGATCGACGGTCAGGCCGCACGCGACCGCCGCTCCGACGATCGAACCGGCGCTGGTTCCGGCGATCATGTCGATCGGGATTCCGTGCTCGGCGAAGACCTTCAGCACGCCCAGATGTGCAAATCCTCGGGCCGCGCCGCCCGAAAGCGCGAGCCCGACTTTTTTTCGCGAATTGGTCATTGAATTCCCGCTTAATCGAGTAAAATAAAGATGTACTCCCGATGTTCGTCGGTTTTGATTTTAACCCTTGATTGTGGAAAACTTAAACCTCCAAAAATGACGCCACAGGAATCCTTGCAGCTTTCGAGACATCTGACAACGGCAGATATTGCCGCCGGCGAACAAGTCTGTCCGGTCTGTTCGCGCGAGACTTTGGAAGAATATGTTCCGCTCGTCGCGCTCGATGACGAACTCGCCAAGCTGATCCGCGCGAATGCGCCCGACAACCAGGAATTCGAGGCGGTTTGCGCTCGCTGCGTCGGACTTTTTGAGCGCGCGAAAGATCAGATCCTGACCGATGCGGCGTTGCAGAAGGACGGATCGCGCGTGCTTTCGACCCCGCTCAGGCTCGACGCGGACGAACGCTTCACCGGCAAGGGCGTGACGATCGCGTTTCTCGACTCGGGATTCTTCCCTCACGTCGATCTGACGACGCCGAACAACCGAATCATCGGTTACCGGAACATGATGCGCGCGGACGGCGATATGGCCTCGCTCTTCCAGCCGGATGTCGCAAGCTGGCACGGAATGATGACGAGCGTTGTCGCCGCCGGAAACGGATCGCTGTCGAACGGATTCTATCGCGGCATCGCACCCGAATCGGACGTCGTCCTGGTGAAACTCGCGCGAACCGGCCGGATCACGGAACAGAACATCGAGGACGGGCTGGAATGGGTGCTCTCGAATCGCACCAAATACAACATCCGGATCATCAATATTTCAGCCGGCGGCGACTTTGAACAGAGTTATCTCCACGATTCGTTGTCGCAAATGGTCGAAGAATGCGCGGCCCAAGGGTTGACCGTCGTGTGCGCGGTCGGAAACGCCGGCCACCTTCCCAACCATCCGGTGTTCCCGCCGGCTTCCGCTCCGTCGTCCATCGCCGTCGGCGGGCTCGACGACCGCAATTCACTGAATCGCGCGAAGCGCGGAATGTATCGATCGAGCTACGGCCCGACGCTCGACGGATTTCAGAAACCGGAGATCATCGCGCCGTCGATCTGGGTACCGGCGCCGATCCTGCCGAACACGCCGACCGCTCAGCAGGCGGAATTGCTTGAGAGACTCGATCAGGCGGCGGACTCGGAGCTTCACAAGATCATCCGCAGAAATCCGAAGATCGACGCCGAGCTCGATGCCGCCATCGACCGTCCGGTCCATTCGATCCGGCAGATCATTGCGCTCAAACGCCGTCGCGAAAGCGTCATTACGGCGCATTACAAATATGTGGACGGGACGTCGTTCGCGGCGCCGATCGTTTCGAGCGTGATCGCGCAGATGCTTGAGGCGAACTCGGAACTGACGCCGCAACAGGTCAAGCGGATCCTGATCTCGACCGCCGAACGCCTGCCGCACTACGAGGTCGACCGGCAAGGCTGGGGGGTCATCGACCCGCGCGGCGCCATCGAAAAGGCGCTCGAGATGCGCGGATCGTAGGTTGAAAGGACGGCGGGGATTCGCGGCGGACTTTTTCCGATCAACCCGAAGAAGCGGACCTCATTCGCGCTCATCGGCGGAGATTCGCGGGCAAAGCTCTCTGTTGCGTGATTTGGGTTCAATTGCAAAAGCGCGCGTCGGAAACCGGCGCGCGCTTTTGATCTTGTCATCGAGATTTCTTCAGTTCACGGCGTGCCGGAAGGTTTTGCCGAGGGCGCGGGTCGAGGCGTGGTCGGCGTCGCCGTCGATGTCGGCCGCGGAGTTGCCGGAACCGAAGTTGTCGGTATCGGACTGGCCGTTACGGTCGGCGACGGCGAAATACTCGGCGACGGGCTCGGGCTCAGTTTCGGGGTCGGCGACGGCGACCTGTTCGCATTGAAGTTCATATTGAGGTTCAGACCTAGGTTCGAGTTGATCGCCGTGTTCGTGTTGATGTTGAAATTGTAGTTCCCGAGCGCGACGTTCGTGTTGAGGTTCACGTTCATATTCATATTCGGCGGATTGGTGTTCACGTTCACGTTCGTATTCGTCGGCAGCTCGTCCGATCGCAGCAAATAGAAGAGCCCGAACCCGAACGCCAAGACGCCCAGCGTTCCGAGGATCGTAAGGATCACGACTTTCGGCGTGTTCGGCTTTGGCACGAGCGGCTGATACGGCGGAACGTTCCGTGCGCGAACCCTCTGTTCATAGCGCTCTTCTGTCATCGGGATGACGATTCGCGGCGCATCCGATCGGTGAATCTCCGGATCCGGAGGCGGTTTCGGAACCGTTGGCCGGTCGCGACGGATGATCGTCTCTTCACCGAAATCGACCTCTTCGGCATCCGCGACGGCCCCGGTCGATGCGACAAAATTCGGCTGATCTTCGTCTACGAGCGGGGTTCCATCCTTGGGACAGAACCGCAATATCTCTTCGTCATAACGAGTTTCGCAAGTTGGGCAGAATTTCATAAGTTTGACTCGACACCAGGTCGAAGAATTCGGGAGAACCCGCAAATATCTGTACGTCGTCCCAGATCAGAGCAACGCGATCTCCTGCAGATCAGAGATCGGCTCATCAAAGGAACAACTGCCGAACGAGGCGATGTATTTTTCGCGGACGTAGGCGATCTGCTCGGTACTCAGATAATAATCGCCGTGCCAAGAAACCCCGTCGTCGGTGAAATGGAAACTCTCCTCGAATTCATCCTCAAGAATCTCTTCAAGGATCATCGGCTGGTAACCGGCATACGCGTAACCGGTCGCAAGGAACAGGTTCAGAAAGCCGTTCATCGTTCCCTTTGGCGAATTCGCTTCATACGTCAGCGGCTTGAAACAGCGAAGCGGATGATGAAGCCCGGCCGTTGCCTTGAACGCCACATTGGCTGCAAGGCACATACGGATGAACCGGATTATCGTTCCGATCGACGGAAATTCCTCGGCGGTAACGCCGCCGGTCCGGATCTTCGCCCGTTGACCATGAACGGCGATCGCTGTTATCAGATCGGTCAATCGGTCGTCGGTTGGAGTTTCGAAATAGACGTTGAGGAAATCGGGCAATTCAGCGACCGTGTTCTGTATCTTCGATTCGGTGTTCGCACGCACTTCAAGGGAATCGCATATTGCGTGCGGCGTATTGGCGACGTTGAAATCATCGATCGCGCGAATCGTCTGATAGATGTCCTCGCCGGCGAGAACGCTGATACGCCACGGATCGTAGGTCTCCTGTGCGATGAAGTCTCGGGCGCATTCGACGAATTCCCCGAGACGCGCGACGGGGACGACGAAGCGACCGAGCATCCAACGGTAGTTGCTCGCACGGTACGTGGCGTAGTTCAGGACCGCCTCGTGCATCGTGACCTGGGCCGGCGGAAAAAGTCCCGCATAGTCAACGACCTCAGTCAGCAGGGCGCGAACCGATCCTTTGGGGTTTTCAATCATTGGACGCAAATTTCAAGACGAGTGCTAAAGTCACTATATCTTAAAATTTTTCTTCAGTCCTTGCCAACATTCGTAATAATCGGCCTGAAGCAGACCCGATTCCATCGCGAACCGCGTCGGCCTTATCAGATATCGCGATTCGAACATGAATGCCATCGTGCCGCTCAGTTTTTGCGGTGAAAGATCGTGGTTCGAAGCCTTCTCGAACGCATCGAGGTCCGGACCGTGGGCCGACATGCAGTTGTGCAGCGATCCGCCGCCGGGAACGAATCCTTCCTCCTTCGCATCGTATTGGCCGTAGCAGAGTCCCATATATTCCGACATATAGTTGCGGTGATACCACGGCGGACGGAACGTGTTCTCGGCGACGAGCCAACGGTCGGGGAAGATCGCGAAATCGCAGTTCGCGACGCCCAGCTCTCCCGACGGCGCGGTCAGAACGGTGAATATCGAAGGATCGGGGTGATCGTAGCTGATCGATCCGATCGTGTTGAACCTCCGAAGATCATACTTGTACGGCGCGAAGTTGCCGTGCCAGGCGACGACGTCGAGCGGGGATTGGCCGATCGGACATCGCCAAAGATTCCCGGCGAACCTCGCGATAAGTTCGAACTCGCCCTCGCGGTCCTCGTACCACGCGACCGGCGTTTCAAAATCGCGCGGATTCGCGAGCCCGTTGGCGCCGATCGGCCCAAGGTCCGGAAGACGGAACTGCGACCCGTAATTCTCGCAGATATAGCCGCGGGCAAATCCGTCCGGTAGTTCGACGCGGAATTTCAGTCCGCGCGGAATGACCGCGATCTCGCCGGAACCGATCTCGAGAATCCCGAGCTCCGTCAGAAAACGGACACGGTTCTTCTCGGCGACGACGAGCATTTCGCCGTCGGCGTTGTAGAAGAAACGATCGGTCATCGGCTTGTTGCACGAATAGACGTGAATGCCGATCCCGGCCTGCGAGAAGAGGTCGCCGTTCCCGGCTAAAGTAACGACGCCGTCGATGAAATCTGTCGCCTCTTCCGGGATCGGAACCGGATTCCAGCGAAGCTGGTTCGGCGTCACGTTCTCGGTATCGAACCGGCTCTCCCATTTGCCGTTATCGATCCGTTCGAACGGTTTATGAAGGACCGAAGGACGTATCCGATATTCCCAAGTCCGTTTGTTCCAGGCTCGCGGAACAGTAAACGCCGTACCCGAGAACTGCTCGGCGTAAAGCCCGAGCGGTGCCCTCTGCGGCGAATTCATGCCGATCGGCAACGCGCCGTTGACGGCCTCGGTTGCGAATTCGTTGCCGAATCCGGTTTGATATTGCAGCGCTTTTTGGCTGGTTTTAGGTATCATTATCGATCACTCCTTTCAACAGCTATTCTTCACCCTTCCGCAAGAATCCCGTCACGAGCCGGTTGAATCTTTTCGGCTTTTCCAAGTTCAAATGATGGCTGACATTGTTCAGGACAAAAAGCTCGGCGCCGGCGATTCTTGACCGTAGCGTTTCCGCGATTTTCAAGATATACGCCGCGTCTTTGTCCCCGGCGACAACCAAAGTCGGCACTTTGATTTCCGGCAAGCGCCCGATCGTTGCCGTTGGCGGAAAAACGACGGGAATCGGCCGCTCGGTTGCTCCCCAGTAACCAAAGTTGTCCCTTAGCATTTGCCGTGTCCTCGCCTCGAGCTTTTGATTTCCGGGTATCGTCGAAAACAAAGGGGTTTGCAGCCAAAGATCGATCGCTTTTTCGACACCTCCGGTCTTGATCGATTTGAAAACCTCGATCGTTTTGGGATCAACCGGAGAATCGTCTCCGCGAAGTCCGGATGAGACGAGGATCAACCTATCGAGAAACTGCGGATAATCAAGCGCGAAATCTGCCGCGATCACGCCGCCGATCGAGAGTCCGACGATCGACGTTCTTGAGATCTTCAGATAAAGGAGCAGCTCCCGTAGATCCTCAATGTGCGAAAACCCCGCCTTCGGAAAATCAGAACGCCCGTAGCCGCGCAAGTCGTATCTGATGACTCTGAAGCGCTTCGAGAGTTTGCGAAATTGATAATCCCACACGCGGCTGTCCGCAAGTCCACCGTGAATCAGAATTAAATTACGACCCTTTCCCGCAGACTCGTAGTAGAGCTTCGCACCGTTCACCGTCGCAAACTCGGCGTGCGCCGTTGAACACAAGACGAGAAACACGATCACCAAGAGCACGGACGTGAAAACCGAATCGCGCGTAACTCCCATGGCCTATGTCTTAGAGATTCCCGCGCCGTCGCTGTTCTTCCTCGATCGAAACGAACAGCGCTTTGAAATTGCCTTTGCCGAAGCCCTTGCAACCCTTGCGCTGGAGAATCTCGTAGAAAACCGTCGGACGATCTTCGACGGGCTTCGTGAAGATCTGGAGCAGATAGCCTTCGTCGTCCCGATCGACCAGCAGACCGAGACGTTTGAGATCTTCGATGCTTTCGTCGATCTCACCGACACGCGCCGGAATCTCATCGTAATAGGTATCGGGAACACGCAGAAACTCAACTCCGTTTTCCTGCAGTTTCGCCACCGTATGGAGCACATCCTTGCAGAGCAACGCGACGTGCTGCGCTCCGGCCGACCGGTAAAAGTCGATATATTCCTGGATCTGCGATTTTCCGCCTTTGCCTTCGGCAGGTTCGTTGATCGGAAACTTGATGTTATGGCCGCCGTCCGACATAACGATCGACATCAGCGCAGAGTACTCGGTCGAAATATCGTTGTCATCGAACGTGATGTAGCGGAAGAAGCCGAGCACGTCGCGGTAGAAATCGCACCAGTAATTCATCTTGCCGACCTCGACATTGCCGACGATGTGATCGACGAGCTGCAGTCCGACCTCCTCGCCGGCAACCTCCTGCGCGACGAAGCCCGGAAGGAACGGGCCCGAATAGTTGTGCCCGTTGTTGTTGTTGTACGAGATCAGCGAATGGATCGTGTCGCCGTAGGTATGTATCGCGGCTTTTCGAACGGAGCCGTTCTCGTCGTGCCAATCGTGCGGCTCGATAAAGGGGCGCGCGCCGCGGCGGACCGCCTCATTGAACGCTTGGTCGGCGTCCTCGACCAAAAACGCGATGTCGCGTACGCCATCGCCGTGCTGCTTGATGTGCTCGGCCGCCGGATGCTCGGGCGTGAGCGGCGTCGTCAGGATGAAGTTGATCCGGTTCTGCCGCATAGCGTAGCTTGTCGTCGAACGATTGCCGGTCTCAAGCCCCGAATACGCGACCCGCGAGAATCCGAACGCCTTGCGGTAGTAGAACTCCGCCTGTTTGGCGTTGCCGACATAGAATTCAACGTGATGTATCTTTTTCAGTCCTAAAGGGTTCTTTTCGTCCATAATTGCCTCTCAATACGTATTTTTATTAGTCGATTTCCAAATGATCTCGCCCGTCTTGTCGTTTTAACCTCGATCGGGTACGAACCTCACCATTTCCTCAACGCCCTTGATATCCCGAATCTGTTTGCTGGTCGAAATACCAGCCAAGCCATTTCGAAATTCTCGGCCCATCGGTATCGAATCGGAATCACGATTCGGCCGGTATTGTCGATAAATCCACCCCCCCGTCCGATCGATGAACGCCCACTTCCCACCTTTCACGATCTTGAATAGCTCGCTCCGACGTTGCCCCTGCGCTCGGACGAGTCCCGTCAAAAGAAGGGTCAGTCAAAGTGATAGGTAAGGAAAAACTCAAAAAGTCACTGAAACACACCTCGAATCAATCGTCCGATAAATTGCCGTTCGCTTCAGCTAGTGGATCGAGATTCAAACTTGACTCCGGCCTTAGCCGAATTATTTGGCTAAAGCCAAGAAACTCGGCGGGTTGCGTTACCCACTAGCTTCGGAGGCTGTGTCAAAACGCGTATCCAAGAGAATCTCTATGAGTTGCCGTTCGTTTCAACGAACGGACCGCGGTCAGAATAAAGATCGCGGCTTTAGCCGAATGTCAGGTCAAAGCGCTGCACTGCTTGAGTTCAGCGCCGCCGGGCGTAGCCCGGATGATTTCGTTCAATCGTTCAGCGGCTGGGCAGGAGCCCAGCCCTGAACGATTGCCTAATCGCGGGTCTTGTCAGCGAGTGAATCACTAACCGAAAGTACGAAAAAGTCGTCCTGCCACGGCAATTCATGAAGCGAAGGGCATTTCACGGAGCTCGCGGCAGTTTTATCGAACCTGCCACTAAATCAAATCCAGAACTGCACACTGATCCGGGTTTTCAAAGATCCAAACTCAACTAAAAACTCTCGATATACTTTCGTGTCGCTTCTTTCAGTTCCGCGTACGACGGGATGACGTAGAGAATCTTCTGCATATCCGAGTAGTTGTACTCGTGGTTGATCACTTCCTCCAAAACGAACGGGCGGCGCTCGACTTTGTCGGAGAACGCGTGTTCGATCTCGCCGAAACTCGACAGGAGACCCGCGCCGTAGGCTTTTATTTCGCCTTCGTGTTCAACCAGCCCGAACTCGACCGTGAACCAATAGAGCCGACCGAGTTGCTCAAGCTGTTCGTCTGTCGCGATCCTCGCGCCGTGACCAATGAACTGCGAAAAATCGGCGAAATTCGGATTCGTGAACATCGGAATATGCCCGATCGCCTCGTGTACGATGTCGGGCTCCGGCGTGTAAGCCGGATGCGAATGATGCCGGATGTACTGCGTGCAGAGCATCGTTCGGTACGAGAGCCACGACAGGAATCCGCGCGTTTCGACCAGTCCCTCGATCGGCGCGAGCCGAAATCCGGTCAGTTCCTTCAGCCTCCGGTTCATTTCCGTGAGCTGCGGGATGCGTTCGGTCGTGATGCCGAGATCCTTCTTCGCGCGAAGATAGAACGGCGAAGCGTATTTCTGCTGCAATTCCTCGAGTTCTTCGGCCACATAGCGCCAGACGCGCTGTTCGCGGGGCGTGTATTCAACATCGGTGATGACGCCCGTTTCGCGGAAATTCTTGGCGAGCGAAGCGATGTAATCGCGCCGCTCGCGGTAGGCCGGATCGTTCGCGCCCGGATGGTCGAGGTGGAGCTCATTGATATGCTCGAATTCGAGATCGGTAAAAGCCGGAAGATCCTCATCTCGGACGGCATAATTCGAGATCTCGAACGAAGGCTCGGCAACTGTCGAAAAACCGGAATCTGTCAGCATCGCAAATCAACTCCTGAATGAATTTGGCGAACAAGAAATCTGAGTTATCTCCAAATAAGCAATTGTAATGGAATTGTTGCGGAATTTGAATGCGGTTCGTTTGTTTGTTACGAGAAATGTGCTTAGAAAGTTAGGTGATTTGCCGAACAAGCCTAACATTCTAAAGCAGACGCCGCCTCATCACCTCCAATTCCCGATCAGAACGAACGGCGCCCAGAACATCGGGTGGGCGAAACGGCTTCCGTCGGCCGATATCAACTGTCTCTGCGACAACTGCATCGCTTCGGCCTTTGTAGCCTTCGGATTCTTCCGCAGAAACTCGTAGAAGCCGCCCATCAACTTCGCCGCGCTTTTGTCCTCGACCTCCCAAAGGGTCGCGAGCACCGCCTTGCCGTTTCGCAGCTGGATCAGGCTTGCGAAGCTGTCCACCTCCGACCCGTTCGACTCCTCGGCGAACGCCGTGTTGCAGGCGGACAATGTAATCAGTTCGACATTCGAGAAATCGAGCAATGGCGAGTTCCCCAACTCCTCGAGCGTCAGGATCTTTCCGCTTCCGAGCAGAAGGAACGAGGACGACCAATCGGCCGCAAGCCGGAAATGGCTCGCCAAATGGACAACGGTGAACTCCTTCGTCCCGTCCGCGCGCACCCTGGCGAGCGAATCCGTCAGATTCTTGAGCGTGAACGCGTCGTTCAGGTATCGGCGGCCGTCGAGAATCCCGGTCTCGGCCGGCGATCCGGGCTCGCGGATCAGCGTCTTCAGTTCATCCTCGACCGCCGGCAGCGACTCTAACTTCACGGGTTCGTCGGGGTAATCGGGGTAGATCACGGTCTGCTCGGTCGAGACGCCCATCCCGAGAGCTTTCAGATCGACGTTTGAGTCGCCGATGTCGTCGCGCGTCTGCGGCGTCACGACGACGTTCCTGAACTTCTCTACGAGGTAAGTTCTTCCGTCCGGCGAAAGCGCGGCGAGCGGAAGGTACCGGAGCGATCCGTCGAGCGACCAGACAAGCGTTTGCGCCTTGCTGTCCCTGAGCGCGGTCTCGATCGGCCTGACGACGATGTCATAGAGTTCCTTCGCCAGCGGTTTCGGGTCGGATCTGGGATCCTGCAGAAGCTTCCGGAACTCGAATACTTTCCTGTTCAGATCAGCCGCGCGAATCTCGGTCTTTCCGGCGACCTGCGCCGTCGGCGTCGTCAAAACGATCCGGAAACGATCGCCGGAAACGACAGTCGAGATCGCGACCGTGCCGTTGCCGAAGCGCCGAAGCCGGCTTTGGAGATCGCGATCGGATTGGATCTTCTTTACGTTTTCGCGGCCAATCTCCGCGACGAGTTCCTTCTCGAGAAACAGCCTGAAGGCCGCGGCCGCATCGGTAAGTTCGTCGCTCAGACGCCGATGCTCTGTTTCCTCAGCATCGGACAGTCTTCCCTCTTGAGCTAGCAAAGAACGGCGCTTGTCATCGAGTTTCTGAAACCGTTCGCCGATCTGGGTTACGCGTTCGGCCAATTTCGAATAGCGCTCAAGCAGCGCTTTCTCCCTCGCCGTGAGGTTCGCGCGCTGCGACAGTTCGCGGATCTCGTCGGCATCGCGCCGCACGAATCCGAAGAATTCTTCCTCCTTCAGCATCCGAAGGATCTTCTCCGCATCGTCAAACTGGCCATTGGCGATCAGGATGTCGGCGAGGAAACGGTACTGGTCCTCGATCGAGGTCAGATAGGTGCGTTGCGTGGCTCGATCGAGATCCCGGATCGATGTTCGGAGTTCCTGATATTTGTTGACGCATTGCTTTCCGAAGAAGATCGCCACTTGCGGCAGCGACATCGTTTGATAGGCGCGCATCAGGTTGCTAAGAATGATCGCCTCAAGCCCCCGGTCCTGCGTTTCGCGCGCAAGCGCAAGCGCGCGGTTAAGCGAATCGAGATCGGGCGATTTTGCTCCGATGCTCACAAACCCGATGTTGTTCAGAGCGGTGGCGGTTCCGTTCCGATCGTTCGCTTTCTGATATCCGGCCAATGCCGGCTTGAAGAAATCAAGCGCCTTCGTCAGGTCGTTGAGGCTCAGGTAGGCGTTTCCGATGTTGTTGAAGATCGTGGTTTTCGGATTCTCGAAACCAAGTTCGCCGAAGATCTTGAGCGCGGATTCGAAGTTTACGATCGCTTGAGTTGGTTCGGCGTCAAGCAGTGCCAATCCAAGATTGTTGAGGGTCGTCGCTTCGCCGAGTCGGTCGCCGACCGCTCGCCGCAGCGCGATCGAACGGTTGAAAAGACCGATCGCCAGGCGTGTGTCGCCGAGGTCGTTGCGCAACAATCCGAGGTTGTTGAGAACGATCGCTTCGGCGCGTTTGTCGCCGGTTCGCTGACGGATCTCGAGCGCCTTCGAGAAGGCGTCGAGCGCGAGCTTTCTTTCGCCGATCTCGGAATATGCCGACCCGAGACTGTTCAGCGTCTGCGCCTCGCCGTCGACATCGCCGGCCTGGCGCCGGAAATCGAGAGCCTCGAGATGCGATCGAACCGCTTTTTGTCCGTCTCCGAGCCGGCTGTAAAGCAACCCCAGATTGTTCAGCGTCCTGGCCTGCAAGCTCGCGTTGCGAGTCTCGCGGAACAACTCGAGGACCTCTAGATAGATCGTCAAGGCCTTTTCGCGCTCGCCTATAAGGTCGTTCATCAAGCCGACGCCGAGGCGCGAACGGCCCGCGCTCTCGCGATCGCCGGTCTCGAGATAGAGCTTGGCCGATTCCTCGAATTTGGAAAGGGCTTCGACGTACGAAGCGAAATTGCGCTTTTCGCGCAGCGCGATCGCTTCGTTGAACGCCGCCAAGGCGCGTTCGCGTTTTTTTGCCGTTTCATCCTGCGCGACCGACGTAAGCGCGCACGAAGCAACCAAGATAACGAACAAGAGAACTATGGCCGATCGATTCATAAAAGGATTTCCCGCGTAATGAACGCCGCGTCTCCGGAAGAATTGCACCCTGAATCGTAACAAATCACGACGAATGCTAAAATGCGTTCGAAGACCTCGGGATGGAAACGGAAATCGACGGAATCAACTGGAAGATACTTTCGGAGCTTCAGAAGGACGCTCGGATCACGTTCGCCGAACTCGGCCGGCGCGTCGGGTTGACGACTCCGGCGGTCATCGAGCGCGTCCGGAAGCTTGAGGATGTTGGGATAATAACCGGTTACAGGGCAGAGATCGACGCCGCGAAGATCGGGTATCCGATCACGGCCTTTATCCGAATGAGCATCACGGGCGTAGATTATTCGCATATCATCGAAACCGTTGGCGAATCGCGCGAGGTGCTCGAGTGCCACCGCGGAACCGGCGGCGATTCGTTCATCATAAAGGTCGCAGTTTCGGACGTCGGTCATCTGCAGACGCTTATCGACAAGCTCACGCCGTACGGGATCACGACGACTTCGATCGTACTTTCCTCTCCCGTGAAACACCGCATTTTCGAGAAATAAGCGACCCAATTCGGAATCCGGCTCATCGCTCGCTGCCGCGTCGCGGTCCGTGCTTGCGATCAGACAGGTAGAAATGCCAGAGGATCCTTGCGGCTGATGCGCGGTGGGGTTTCCAGCGTTCGGCGATCCGCTGGAATTCATCGGCGTGAGGCGTATGATCCGCCGCCGCCAGATATCTGTAAGCAATGTGCAGCGCGAGGTCGCCTTTCGGCATCACGTCCGGCCGGCACAGCGCCATCAGTAAAAAGATATCCGCGGTCCAGTCGCCGATCCCCTTTACCTTTTTGAGTTCAAGACGGGCATCGTGATCCGGAAGTTCGGCCAGCGCGTCAAAATCGAGATGTCCGTCGAGAACGGCCGCCGCAAGCGCGCGAACGTATCCTGATTTCTGGCGCGAGAGGTAACATTGCCGAAGCTCTTCGTCCGATAGTGAGAGTATGTTTCGGGGCGTTACCGCGCCGATCCTGCCAACCAGTTTCTTGAACGCCGCCAGCGCCGATGCAAGCGAAACCTGCTGTTCGAGGATGATATGGACGAGTGTCGCGAAGCTCGGTTCGCGCTCCCAGAGCGGCGGGAACCCGAAACGCTCAAGAACAAGCGCGAACCCGGGCTCGATCCGGGCCAGTTCGCGGCAGGCGATTTCGAGCGAAGCTTGGTCCAGTCGCAAGATGCTCACGCCAGAAAGACTACCGACAAAGATCGGTTTCGGAAAGTCGCGGGTTCTCTTTTCGGCACTTGCAGAATTACAATGACGCATCGACAAAACCGAAAGATATGACCGAAAAACATTTCCGGACCTGTAATCTTTGCGAAGCGATGTGCGGCATCGAGATCGAGCACGCCGACGGAAAGATCCTCTCGATCAAGGGCGACAGATCAGATCCGTTCTCGCGTGGGCACATTTGCCCGAAAGCGCTCGCGCTCCGCGAGATCTATGAGGACCCAAAACGCCTGCGCAGGCCCGTGAAACGCGCGGGTACCGATTTCGTCGAGATCGGGTGGGACGAAGCGCTGGATGCGGCGGCCAACGGACTCCGGAAGATCCAGCGCGAGTTTGGCAACGATGCCGTCGCGGTCTACCAGGGGAATCCGTCGGTCCATAACCTCGGGACGATGCTTTCGAGCGGCGCGCTTCTCAAGGCGCTTCGAACCCGCAACAACTTCTCGGCAACCTCGGTCGATCAGTTGCCGCACCATTTCGCGGCGTGGTCGATGTTCGGCCATCCGCTGCTGATCCCTATCCCGGATATTGACCGGACGGAACATCTGCTGATGCTCGGCGCGAATCCGGTCGCATCGAACGGCAGCCTGATGACCGCGCCCGACGTCGTCAACCGGCTCGAGCGGATCACGAACAACGGCGGCAAGATCACGCTCATCGATCCGCGCCGGACGGAGTCGGCTCGGATCGCCACCGAGCATCATTTCATCCGGCCCGGCTCGGATGTCTATCTCTTGCTTGCGATCGTCAACACGCTTTGCGCCGAGGACCTTACCGCGCCCGGACGATTGGCCGAGTTCACCGACGGCATTGATCGGTTGCGCGATGCGGTCCGAAACTTCACCCCCGAATTCGCGGCTCCCCGGACCGGCATCGAAGCCGATTCGATCCGAAGAATCGCGCGCGAATTTGCCGGGGCGAGTTCGGCCGTCTGCTACGGGCGGATGGGCGTGTCCGTACAGAGATTCGGCGGGCTCTGTCACTGGCTGATCAACGCCATCAACATCATCACCGGGAACTTCGACCGTGCCGGAGGCGCGATGTTCACGACGCCGGCGTTCGATCTGCTGCAAACGGCGAAGCCGGGCGAGAATGTTTACGGACGTTGGCGCTCACGGGTTCGGGGCTTGGCCGAGTTTATGGGCGAGCTGCCGGTCGCCACTTTGGCCGACGAGATCGAGACCGAGGGCGAGGGTCGCGTCCGGGCGCTGGTCACGAGCTGCGGCAATCCGGTCCTTTCGACTCCGAACGGCGCACGGCTCGAACGGGCGCTCGAAGGACTCGAATTGATGATCTCGATCGACATCTTCATCAACGAGACGACCCGTCACGCGTCGCTGATCCTGCCGCCCGCGACCGGTCTCGAAACATCGCATTACGATCCGATCTTCAATCTCCTCGCGGTCCGCAACGTGGCAAAGTATTCGCCCCCTTTGTTCGAACGGGCGGCCGGCGCGAGATTCGATTGGGAGATCATCCAGGAACTGGCGCATAAGTTGAGCGGCAGCGAGGACAAGTTCACGGCCGTCGCGCCGGAATCGAAACTGGATCTCGGCCTGCGTTTCGGACCCTACGGATTGTCCCTCGACAAGCTCCGAGAATCTCCGCACGGAATCGATCTCGGCCCGTTGCGGCCTTGTTTGCCCGACCGGCTGCTCAAGCCCGAAAAGCGGATCGAGATCGCGCCCGAGGCGATGCTTGCGGATCTTGAACGAGCCGCGAAGGCAGAAGAGCCGGGCGAAGAACTGATGCTGATCGGGCGCCGGAATCTGCGCGACAACAATTCGTGGCTGCATTTCAGCGAGATTCTGATGAAAGGAAGAGACCGCTGCACGCTGATGATCAATGTCGCGGACGCGGCGCGGATAGGTCTTGCCGATGGGGAACAAGCGAGAGTTTCGTCGCGCGCCGGAACGCTGGAATTGCCCTGCGAGGTGACCGACGGCATCGCTCCGGGCGTCGTTTCGATCCCGCACGGATACGGCCACGCGCGCTGCGGATTCACGTCGGATGCGCTAAAAGCCGGTGTTTCCGTGAACGATCTGACCGATGGGTCCGAGATCGACGAACTAACCGGGAACGCCGTTCTCAACGGCGTCCGCGTTCGCGTCGAGCGGTGCTGAGACCGGCTTCGGCAGTTTCTGCGAGCGGAGCGCCAGCTGCAAACGGACGAGGAACTTTTCATCGCGCCAACGGCTCCAAAGTTCGAGCGCGCCTCGGTAGTTCTTGAATCGCTCTTTTACAAACTCAGAAAGTAGCCAGATCCGCGCGCGGCTTTCATCTTCCGAAAGAGATGTTCCGAGCCGTTCGATCCAGACGTCCGCGTCGTGCAGTTCGCCGAGAAACGTCTGCATCTCGGCGATGCCCGAAGCAAATTCCTTGAACGAGTCGTCACGCGGAACCGCGAACAACTCGATCGAATACCGCAGACGTTTTGCCGCGATCCTCAGTCGATGAAGATCGGCGATGTTGAAGGGATCGTAGAATCCGCCCGTCAGATCGTTGAACTCATTTATCCGGTCGGTGATCGCCGCGCGCGATCGCTTGTCGAATTTCGCGCCCTTCGTGGCAGTGGGCCTCAGTGCCTCGTCGAGCATATAGTCGAGCGCGGACCGCAGATTCTCGAGGTCCGCTTCGGCGAGCAGGCCGCTCAATCCGGATTGGATCGATTGTCGTTCGCTTCGCCTGATCTTGATCGTGGCGTCAAGTTCGGCCGCGATCTCTTCGTCGGATGTCTTCGCGAGGAGCTTTTCAAGGGCTGCGACCTCGACATCGCGGTCGCGCACCGGACCAAGCGTCTGCGCGATCTTCCGCAATTCGGAATTGACGATCCGGCGCGCCTTCTTCTTCAGGAACGGCGTCAGATCGCCGATCGCGCTCCGAAGCCGCCGGGTGGCGACTCGCATATCGTGAACGGCTTCGACGTCGTCGGTCTCAATGACCGGCTTTCGCAATTGGGAGATGACCTCGAACCGTGTCCGCAAGGCGCCGACAGTTTCTGCGAATGCCGCTAATCCGGCCGCGTGTAGTTCTTCTTCGGTCATATCGATCACTCCTTTGCGCGACGGATCTCATCGACCGCCTGAGGGTTCTCAAGCGCCGACAGATCGCCGGCATCTTCGCCGAGATACGCGGCACGAATCACGCGACGCATTACCTTGGCGTTTCGGGTCTTCGGCAACGCGCCGACAAAATGGACCCGCGACGGCGCGAGCGGTTTTCCCATATCCCTCGCAACCAGATGTTTCAGTTCGGCTTCGAGCTTCGAACGAACGCTTTCGGACGCTGACAGAACGCAGAAGGCGACCATTGCCGTGCCTTTCATCTCGTCAGGAACCCCGATCACGGCCGCTTCCGTCACGTCGGGATGCGCGACGAGAAGACTTTCGACCTCGGCCGGACCGACGCGTTTTCCGGCGACCTTGAGCGTGTCGTCCGAGCGGCCAAGGATGTACCAGTGACCGTCCGCGTCCTGCATCGCCCAATCTCCGTGAACCCAGATCTTGTCGAACCTTGACCAGTAGGTTTCGATGTAGCGCTCGGGTTCGTGCCAGAATCCGCGCGCCATCCCGATCCACGGCTGCCGGATCGCCAGTTCGCCGACCTTCCCGCGCGTCGCGGGATCCCCATTCTCATCAAGCACGGCAACGTCCATTCCGGGGCACGGAGCCGGAAATGAACAGGGCTTGATCGGCAGCAGCGGATTCCCCATCAGAATCCCTCCCGAGATCTCGGTTCCGCCCGAGTAATTGATGATCGGAAGTTTTGAATCGCCGACCTTGTCGAAAAGCCACCACCACGGGGCCGGATTCCAAGGCTCACCCGTCGAGGCGAACGCGCGCAGATGCGACAGATCGTGTTGTTTCGGAAGCTCGTCGCCCTTGGAGGCCAGCGCGCGAACCAGCGTCGGCGAGATACCAAGGATCTCGACCTTGTGCTTCGCGCAAAACTCCCACATTCGATCGGCCTCGGGATAATCGGGCGCGCCGTCGTAGATGACGATCGTTCCGCCGTTGATCAACGCGCCGTAGATCAGCCACGGCCCCATCATCCAGCCGATGTCGGTCACCCAAGAGATCCGCGTGCCGGCTCCGACATCGGTTCCGAAGGCCATATCCTGCGCCGCTTTGATCGGGAATCCGCAATGCGTGTGCGCGATCCCTTTCGGCTTCCCGGTCGTCCCCGATGTGTAGAGCACGATCAAGGGATCTTCGGCCGATGTCGGTTCGGCGGCGGATGCCGACCCGAATGCCCCGGGATCGTCGAGCCGTATCTGTTCGCCTTCGCCGACAAGATCGAGATCGTAGAACTCGACGCTGACGCCGGAGAGGTCCCACGAGATCGCGCCAGACTGCAAACGCGTCACGATGAAGACGTTCTTGACCGTCGGCGATTCGGCGACTGCCGCCGTCGCGATCTCGAAGGCGTTGAACTCCTTCCCACGGCGCGGAAATCCGTCGCAGGTGAAAAGCGCCTTTGCACCGACGGCGTTCAGCCTCGAAGCGATCGCGTCGACGCCGTAGCCCGAAAATACCGGAACCGCGATCGCTCCGATGCGACCGATCGCGATCAACGCGACGACTGTCTCGATCATCATCGGAAGATGAATGCCGACCGCGTCGCCCTTGCCGATCCCGCGGCGCCGCATCGATGCCGCGACCGCCTCGACCTCGGCAAGAAGAAGTTTATAGGACACGCGCCGCACTTCGCCTTCTTCGTCTTCCCAGATCACCGCCGGCTGGCTCTTCCTGAGACCGTCCGCCCACCGGTCGACGCACATTTCGGTGATATTGAGTCCGCCGCCTACGCACCATTTCGGCCATTCGATGCCGTTTGCCGTGTCGATCGGTTTTGAATATTTCGGATCGAATTCGATCTCGAGGAAACTGAACACTTCCTCGGTGAAACGTCCGACGTCGCGGATCGAGAATTCATAGAGATCGTCCCATTGCGCTGCGCCGATCTGCTTCATGAACTTCGTCAGTTGTGCCTTGGCGACGACCTCCTCGGTCGGCCGCCACGCTATCGGCTGGTCTTCGAATGTGCCTTGATCGCTCATACTTTTGAAAAAATATGCTTCCTACGCTTATTCTATAACAACCGCAGGAGAATTCGTTCCGCGAAGCCGGAGACCGGGGCCATTACGATTTTCGACAAAGAAAATCCCGGATCCGTCATCGAAGGAAACGGAGATTGAGGAATCCGCATGCGTGATATGAGCGAGAAACCGGTCGAAATTAAACTGCCTTCAAACCTATTCGCTGGAAGAACGGCGATCGTCACGGGCGCGTCGCGAGGGGTCGGGCGTGCGACCGCGATGCGGCTCGCCGAGGCCGGCGCGAACGTGGTCGTCAATTATCTGAAAGAAGGGCAGAAGGCGGAAAACGTCGTTGCGCTGTGCAAGGAGAAGGGCGTCGACGCGATCGCCGTCCAGGGCGACGTATCGCAATGGCAAGAGGCGAGGAATCTCGCGCAAGCGGCGCTCGAAAAGTTCGGTCGGATCGATCTTTTGGTCCTGAACGCTGGAATCTGGGAAGGGGCGCCGATCGAAGAAATGTCTGAGGAAACCTGGAACAAGGTCATCAACACGAACCTGAAGGCTGCGTGGGCGATGACCAAGGCCTGCGTTCCGGCGATGAAGAAACAAGAGTCGGGTTCGATCGTCCTGATCAGTTCGACCGCCGGCCAGCGCGGCGAAGCGAATTACTCGAATTACGCGGCGTCGAAGGGCGGTCAGATCAGTTTCACGAAGGCGCTCGCGAGCGAGCTTTGCCCGAAAATCCGCGTCAATTGCGTCGCTCCGGGATGGATCGAAACGGCGATGGTCCGGCCGGTCTTTGAGGATTCGGTATACAAGCAATCCGTCATCGATTCAATCCCGATGAAACGAATGGCGACGACCGATGACATCGCGCTTTCGATCTGTTTCTTGCTTTCCGATTGGTCGCGCCACACGACCGGCGAGATCCT
>CAZARD010000061.1:21218-25943 GCA_964487505.1 uncultured Blastocatellaceae bacterium
TTTCGATCTGTTTCTTGCTTTCCGATTGGTCGCGCCACACGACCGGCGAGATCCTCAACGTCAACGGCGGAGCCGTCCTCTGCGGTTAGTTGGAGTTCGTTTGGAGTCCCGCCTTCAGGCGGCTAGAATTGCGCTTTGAGTCGCGCCCATGTCAGAACCGTGACCGTCAGAAGCTGTGTCAAAACCTTCAGAAGTTTGAGTTAATGCATCAAGATCAGGCGGCTTATCTTCTAATGAATTGCCACTAGCTTCAGCTAGTGGAAAACGTAACCCCAAGACTTTCCCGGCTTTAGCCAAATGCTTCGGCTAAAGCCGGAGTCAAGTTGGAATCTCAATCCACTAGCTGAAGCTAGTGGAAATTCATAAAGCAGAAAACAAATTGGAGTTTTGACAGAGCCTCGTCAGCGACCGGCAAATTGGCATTGAGTTTCGACGCCACATACGGTGACCTCAAAGTGATTTGGACTGCCGCGACATGATAAAGTGAAAGCAGACCCCCAACGATCCCATTTGCCGGTCGCTACCGCTCCCGGTTCCGACCTCATTTGACCTATGAACTTCGCATCGCTCGCCGAATATCAAAACCATTTTGCCCAAGCCGGTAAATCGCTGTACGTCGAGAACCTGATCGGAAATACGCCTCTGCTTGCGGTCCATTTCAAATACCGCGGCGAACGGCGGACGATCTTCGCGAAAGCCGAGCACCTTAATCTTTCGGGTTCGATCAAGGACCGGATGGCGCTCCACATCCTGAAAGAAGCGTATCGCACCGGACAGATCAAAAAGGGCGACACGATCGCCGAGGCGACATCGGGCAACACGGGGATCGCATTCGCCGCGATCGGTCACGCCTTCGGCAATCCGGTCCGCATCTATATGCCGAACTGGATGAGTGCCGAACGCATCTCGCTGATCAAGTCGTACGGCGCTGAAGTTGTCCTCGTCAGCCACGAGGAAGGCGGATTCCTGGGGAGCATCGCGATGTGCGACCGGTTCGCCGACGAACACGGCGGTATCTTTCTGTCGCATCAATTCTCGAACGAGGCGAATCCGCAGGCGCATTACGAAACGACCGGTCCGGAGATCTGGAACCAGCTCGCCGAGATCGGGCTCAAGCCGGACGCGTTCGTCGCCGGCGTCGGAACGGGAGGCACGATCATGGGCGTCGCGCGGTACTTGCGCGAGAAAGATCCGTCGATCAAACTTCATCCGCTCGAACCCCTTGAATCGCCGACGATGACGACCGGCTGCAAGGTCGGAAGCCATCGGATCCAGGGAATATCTGACGAATTTATCCCGGCGATCGTCGATCTTGAGTCGCTGGACGAGATCGTCACCGTATCCGACGGCGATTCGATCATTATGGCGCAGCGCCTCGCGACCGAACTCGGACTCGGCGTCGGCATCTCATCCGGCGCCAACTTCATCGGCGCGCTGATGGCGCTGGAAAAGCTCGGCGCCGGGGCGGTCGTGGCGACCGTGTTCTGCGACGACAACAAGAAATACCTCAGCACCGACCTGGTCAAACCGCAGCCCCTAAAGGACGGCTACTACTCTCCGGACATCGAACTTTTCGGCTATCAGACGATCGGCAGGCTGAATGCGTGAGCAACGCGGACTCCGATCGCAACGAAGACCCGGGTTCTTGCCGAATATTGAGCCAACGAGGGCGACGCGATTGCCGGGCGAATCTGATGCGTCAGATATACTCCAACCTCGACGCCGAGTGAAGCGCTCATTGTCAGATCAGCCCTGTCAATGCCCGGCTATCTCGGAACTCCGAATGCCGCGGTGGTCGGGATATCGGTGCTCGTCCCCAACGACTGGACCACTATTCCGAGATTCGACCGATCCATCCACCAAGCTCCAGTGCTCGGCCGGAAGACCGCGATATCAACAACGCCATCTCCGTCATAATCGGCCGGTTGCGGCACATCGCCCGACAGTCCGAACTGCACCACCCGAAGCTGCGTGGCGGCGGGCTGCCCGCTCAGCAGAATCCACCAGGTTCCGCTGGCGGGCCGGAAGACCGCGATGTCCGTCTTGCCGTCGCCATCGTAATCGGCCGGTACGCGAAGATCGCCGACCTGGCCGTGCGCGATGACATTGAAAATCTGATTCGCCCGATTGCTTGGCAACACATACCAGGAGTCGCGATTCAAATTCGACGGATCTGCCACACGGTAGACCGCGAGATCGACGATCCGATCACCGTCATAATCGCCGGGGACGGGAAAGTCGATCGTCGTTCCCCAGTTGAACGAGAAGATCGTGTTGTCCGAACTGCGTTGAACCCACCAGGTTCCGGTAGAAGGACGATAGATCGCGACATCTGCAACGTTGTCTGCATCGTAGTCGCCCGGAACAGGAATGTCACCGGTTGTTCCCCAGAACTTCCGGCCGTAATAATCGGTTCCGGGAGTGGGCTTCGTAAAGAACGAACTCTGTGCTCCCGGACTATACGCGCCGACGTCCGTATCACCGTCGCCGTCCCAATCGGCCGGCGTCGGGGTCATTCCGGTGCTGCCGTACTGCGTGACGACCGTCGCGCCTCCGACCGGAGCCGACAGATAGTCCGCCAGCGTGTTCGGCCGCCAAATACAGAGGTCGGCACTGCCGTCGTTCGACCGGTCGTAACCGGGCTGTTGGCAACTGTTCGAATACGTGATCGTATAGGTGTATGACGGACATCCGCCCGTTTGCACCTCAGAAAACACGACGTCGAACTGACTGCCCGCCGGGACCTTGAAGGCCAGGGACTGGCTGATGGCAAGAACGCTCGACCCGATCGATCCGAGCAAGCCTGAATGGACGCTCGCCGGATTGAAAGGCGTCGTGTAAGTGGTCATAAAGGTCTGGTTCGCCCCACATCCCGTGTTGTCGAACTGAACGCGAACGCAGACGTCGCCCGTTCCAATCGGTGCGGTGAACGTCTGGACGTCGTACCTGAAAGTTCCCGCGATGGGATTGCCGCCCGGAACTTCGTTAAGCAGACAGGTGGAATTCGTTCCGTCTCTGAATGGCCGTTGCGACATCGTCGGGTCGCCCGCTGCCAGAGAACCGGTAATTGTCTGCAACCCACCGACCGGAACACAGTTTGTCTGAGCAATGACGGAATCAGCGAGGAAGGTAACACAGACAACCAAAAGCCAAATCGGGGTGATCCGGGTAAAAGCGTTTCGACTCATACAAACTCCTTCGGATCCAAAGATCCGTGTCTGAACTCGAAACTATTCGACTTGTCCCAATCTATTTTACTCCGAAACGTTCTGAACCGTGAGCCTTCTGAGAATCGCTTACGATTCCCGAGGCAAGGCATTGTCCGATCAATCACGGAAACTTGACAACCATATAAGAAAAGTTGAACCTCTCGATAACCGTGAGTGAGAAGATCAGACCGACAGTCATGAAATTCGGCGGCACGAGCGTGCAGGATGCCCGAGCATTCGCGCGAGTGGCCGAGATAGTTGCCGGCGAACGTGAGAATTCGCCCGTTGTCGTCACGTCGGCGATGTCGAAGGTCACCGACGCGCTGCTCGCAGCATTCGATCTCGCCAAACGCGGTGCGGTCGAGGACGCTGTCCAATCGCTCGAGCCGCATTTCGAACGTCATCGCGAAGTTGCGCGAACGCTGCTGGATGAAGCCGGACAGCGGCTCTTCCAAGTTGAGCTCGATTTTGCTGAAAAGGAATTGGGGGAATTGCTGATGCGGGTGTCGCGGCGGTCGCTGCCGCTTGCGATGTTGAAGGACGCGATAGTCTCGTACGGCGAGCAGCTTTCCTCGAGGCTGCTCGCGTTGGTCTGTTCAGCGAAAGGTATCGAAGCGCGCCACGTCGATTCGCGCCGCGTGATCGTCACCGACGAGGAATACGGCACGGCCGCTCCGATCTTCAGCGAGACGGAAAAATTGGTGAACCTTGAACTCGGACCCACGATCGCGGATGGTGAGGTTCCGGTGATGGGCGGTTTCATCGCCGCCAGCCGCAGCGGCGAGACGACAACGCTCGGTCGCGGCGGATCCGATTATTCGGCGGCGATCGTCGGGGCGGCGCTCGGCGCGCGCGAGATCCAGATCTGGACCGATGTCACGGGTGTGCTCACGAGCGACCCGCGCATCTGCCCGACCGCACGCACGCTGCGGACGCTCTCGTATGACGAGGCGGCGGAGCTTGCCTATTTCGGCGCCAAGGTCCTTCATCCGAAAACGATCCAGCCGGCGGTCGATCTCCAGATACCGGTCCGCGTCTGCAACTCGCACCAGCCGCAGGAACGCGGGACAATGATCCTGCCGCAGACCGAAACAACTCCGCGAACCGTCAAATCGATCGCGTACAAGAAGGGCGTCACGATCCTGCGGATCTCGTCGGCCCGGATGCTCGGCGCGTTCGGTTTTATGAGCGCGATCTTCCAGATCTTTGAACGTCATCGCGTCGTCATCGACGTCGTCACGACATCGGAAGTTTCGGTCTCGCTGACGCTCGACAAAACGGACGCGCTCGATGCGGTCGTCAAGGACCTCGAGCGCATCGGCAGGGTCGAGGTCGAACACGGCAACGCCGTCGTCTGCGTCGTCGGCTTCGGACTCCGCGGCGCCTCGGGCGTCGCCTCGCAGATCTTCGACGCGATCTCTGACTACAACATCTCGCTCATTTCCCACGGCGCCTCAAGCGTCAACCTGACGTTCGTCGTCAAGGACGAAGTCGTCACCGACGTCGTCAAACGGCT
>CAZARD010000062.1:0-8492 GCA_964487505.1 uncultured Blastocatellaceae bacterium
CGGGCGGGAATCCGGCCTTGAGCGACGGCCAAACGCTAACTGCTCATTCTTTCCTTCCAGCTTTGCGGATTGCTGCCGTCGTCGAGGCGGACCATCGTTACCGCGCCGGGCGCCGGGCAGACGAGGGTGCAGAGGTTGCAGCCGACGCATTCGTGCTCGTCGACGACCGGGAACCTGTTCTCGTCGAAACTGAAACACTGGTGAGCGCCGTCCTCGCACGCGACATAGCAGAGATTGCATTTGACGCATTTCTCATTGTTGACCCGCGCGACCACCTTGTAATTCAGGTCGAGATGGCCCCAATCGGTAACGCGGTCGACGGACAATCCGACAATCTCGTTCACCGACGCGAATTCCTTTTCGTCGAGATAGGCGTTCAAACCGTCGATCATATCCTCTACGATTCGGTAGCCGTAGTGCATCACCGCCGTGCAAACCTGAACTGTGCCCGCGCCGAGCAGTATGAATTCGACCGCGTCGCGCCACGTTGCGACGCCGCCGATCCCCGAGATCGGAATGCTGAATTCCGGATCGCGGGCGAGTTCCGAGACCATATTGAGCGCGATCGGCTTCACGGCCGGGCCGCAGTACCCGCCGTGCGCCGCCTTTCCGTTGACGTTCGGATACGGGATCATCGAATCGATGTCGACGCCCATCACCGAATTGATGGTGTTGATCAGCGACACGGCATCGGCCCCGCCCTTCTGCGCGGCGCGTCCCGGCGGTCCGATATGCGCGACGTTCGGCGTCAGCTTGACGATCACCGGCAGCGTCGAAACCTCCTTGACCCATTCGGTGACCATACACGTGTATTCCGGGACCTGGCCCATTGCCGAACCCATCCCGCGCTCGCTCATCCCGTGCGGACATCCGAAATTGAGCTCGAACCCGTCGCAGCCCGTGTCCTGAGCGCGTTTGACGATCTCGTGCCACGCCTCGCGCTTGGATTCAACCATCAGAGAGACGATCACGGCGTTGTCGGGATACTTCTTCTTGCATTCGTAGACCTCGCGAAGGTTCACTTCGAGCGGCCGGTCCGTGATCAGTTCGATGTTGTTCAGCCCGAGCATCCGCGTCGGGCCGTAATCGATCGCCGCCAGCCTTGACGAGACGTTGACGATCGGTTCGCCGAGCGTCTTCCAGACCGCGCCGCCCCAGCCGGCGTCGAACGCGCGTTCGATCATCGAACCCATATTCGTCGGTGGCGCCGAGGCCAACCAAAACGGGTTCGGTGATTTGATTCCTGCGAAATTTACACTCAGATCTGCCATAATTTTCTACCGAATTCTGTCGATGCGGCCGCGTGTCCGGAACCAGAAGGCGATCTCGGGCACACTCCGGAGTGTCCAATTGCATCCGCGTCACTGACCGCAAACGAGCCGCCGCGAACATTGAATCGACAATGTGATCAACAAAGCTCTGTTGCCTATCGCCGTCAACAACGAAACACCGACAACACAAAACCGAGATCGCACGGACCACCGGATCACCTTCTCACGACTCGACGATCAGCTGCGCTGTTCACTCGATCTTCGCCATCAGAACGCCCGAATTCGCCCCTTCGTAAAGGCTGATAAGGGCTTGCGGCATCTGCTCGATCCCGTCAAGGACCTGCTCGAGCGGAACGAGTTTACCGCATCGGATCCAGCCGGCCAGCACGTCCTCAAATTCTGCGAACCGGTCCGCGTAATCATAGATGAAGAACGCCTCGAGCTTGGCATCCTGGAGACCGAGCCGACCCAGATTTCGAAACGCGTGATGCTTATCCGGCGATTTCAAATACTCCGAAATGCGTCCGCACAACGCGATCCGCGCGCGGCGATTGATCCTGAGCAAAACTTCGTCGAGCAATCCGCCGAACACGTTGTCAAAATAAACGTCGATTCCATCCGGAAAGCAGCGGTCGAGCGCGGGCCCGATATCGTCGTTCTTGTAATCGATCGCTTCGTCGTAGCCCAGACGTTCCGTCAGCAACCGGCATTTTCCCGGACCGCCGGCGATCCCGACGACGCGTCCCGCGCCGAGCGCGCGCGCCACGAAGGCGCACTGGCTGCCGACCCCGCCGGCTGCTCCGGAAACCAGCACCGTGTCGCCCGATCTTACGGCCCCGATCTCGCGCATCCCGATCAATGCGGTGAACCCGCTCATCGCGAGGCTGCCTATACCGTACGATGTCGGGAGATCCGTGTTCCGCATCCGGTAGAGCAGAAAATAAGGATCATCGGGGGCAACCTTCGCAAACTCGCGCCAGCCGAGTTTAGCTTGCACGATGTCGCCGGGGGCGAAATCGGGATGACGGCTTGCAACAACCCTTCCGACGCCGCGACCGTGCATTACGTCGCCGATCGCGAGCGGCCTCTCGAACGACGTCTCATTCGTCATATACCTCAGCATCACCGGAGCGACGCCGAGATATAGCGTCCTGACAAGGATCTCCCGGTCACCTATCTCCGGAACCGGCACGGTCTCAAGCCTGAAATTGTCGACCGACGCAAGCCCTGTCGGCCGGCCGGCAAGAACCCATTGACGCATCATCGTCGGCATCGGCTATTTTCCGCCGGCAAACGCGACCGCCTCGCCCGTCAACGCGAAATGAATTCCCTGTGCGGCGATCTTTCCGGCCTGCGCCGCATCGACCGCTTCCTTGCCGCCGTTGACGCAGTCGCCGCCGGCGAAGATCCCGGGAACGGATGTCCGCATCGTCGAGTCGACCGCGACGCGGGCCCTTTCGTCGGTTGCAAGTCCGAGCCGCTGGAAGAACTCCTGTTGCTTCTCCTGGCCGATGGCCTTGATCACGAGATCGCACTCGATCTCGAACTCGGAACCATCGGGTCGCCGGCAACGTATCGCGCGGACGGAGTCATCGCCGAGGATCGCGACCGGCGAAGCCTGCCACACGAACTCGATCCCGTCGCGGCGCGCGAGATCGAATTCGTAATCATATGCCGGCGCTTCTTTTTCGGTTTTCCGGTACACGAGGATCGATTTCTCGGCTCCGAGCCTTTTCGCTTGCGTGACGGCGTCGATGGCCGTATTGCCCGCTCCGAGCACGACAACGCGGCGGCCGAGCGGAACCGACGCCCAATCGCGCGTTTTGACCTTCTTGATGAACTGCAACGCGTCGATGACCCCTCCGAGGTCCTCGCCGTCGATTCCGAGCCTGTTCGTTTTTCCGAGCCCGATGCCGAGGAACACGGCATCGAACCGCTCCATCGCATCGCCCGATTCGGCGCGGTAATGCAATCCGATCTTCGCGGCTCCTTGTCCGTCCGCCGTAACGTCTGTGAATCCGGCGACCTCGGTATTGAGCTTGAAGATCACACCGAGCGATTCGACCTGCGCGACTTCGGCCAACGACTGCGCCTGAGTCATCTTGTACTCGGCCATGCCGTACGTGTCGAGCCCGCCGGCGAGCGCCCGTTTTTCAAAGACCGTGACCGAATATCCGAGCCGCGCCAGGTACGAAGCGCAACTGAGTCCCGCCGGGCCGGACCCGATGACCGCGACGCTCATCCCGTTCGATCGACCGGGCTGAAAAAGCTGCTTTCCGCCGTCGAGCGCGTGCTCGGTCGCGTAGCGCTGCAGGCGGCCGATCTCGATCGGTTTCTTCACGAGCGTCTTTTCTACGCAAGCGCCCTCGCACAAAACCTCGACCGGGCAAACCTTGGCGCACGAGGATCCGATCGGATTTGCGTCGAAGATTACCCGCGCCGCGCCGGCGATGTTCCCCGATGCTATCTTCTTGATGAACGAGGGAACATCGATATGCGTCGGACAAGCGCGGGTGCAGGGCGCATCGTAGCAATAGAGACAACGATTCGCTTCGAGAAGCGCTTCGGGTGCGGTCATCAGCGGATGAAGTTCCGCGAAATTCCGTTCGATCTGGTCGAATTGGTTTTCGGACATAACTAGTTCGAATCCGCGGCGCGGCTCTGCGTGATCAGCGCGAGCACCGCTTTATGGACGATCTGGGACGAAAGCGTCTCGCGGACGACGGCGATGAACTCAGCCTCGTCCTTGCAGACACAATCGGAATTCGTCGTTTGATTGACAACGCGAACGGGATACAAAAGGATCGCCGGATGGCTGATCGTCAGTACTTTGTAAACGTAATTGCTGAGCGCCGGCGCGATGATGTTGAACGAATAGCCGACCGTATCCTTCCCGGTCATCTTGAGCGACGCCACCTTGGCCTCGAGAATGCCGTTGGTCTTGTTGCCGAGCAGCGTCGCTTGCGCTTTTAGGACGGCGACCGGAAGTTTCAGTTCCGTATCGACGGCGATTTCGCCCCAAAGATCTTCACTCATTATCGCTCACCTCACGTTCACGAAAGACGTGCCGTTGAATCTGTATTTTATGAATCGCTTCGTAACTTTGGCTTTGTTGTCGTTCTTGGGATCCACGATCACCACCGGGATCAGGACCGTGTTCGACCTCTCATCGAACCGCGCGAGTTTGATCGGCCGTTCCTTGCGGTCGATGACCGAAAAGAAATCGTACTCGTACCCGATGCGGTTCTGCATTCCGCCTTTCGTCTTGAAAAGGCGCAGATCGTCGTCGAGCTTCGCGCCGGAGATACGGAAAAGGCTCACTTCTTCGTAGGCATCGCGGGTCGAAAGCGTCGCCGTCAGCCGTCCGATGTAGATCGGTCCGCTCTTTCCGGTGACCTGGAAGATGTCGTGATAGAATCCGCCGGGATCGCTATCGGCGCGAACCGCCGCCTTTGAAAACACCTTGCCGCCCGCGCCCTCGTATTGAAAGACGTTCTCGTAAAAATGCATCGTGCCGCCGGTTTCGGTGTCCCATGAATAGATCCGGAATTTGCGGTCTTTCGAGGTCGCAATGGAGAGATATTTCTTGAGTTCGGGAAAATCGTGTTTGAGCGTCGAAGCGAGCCGGCCGTATTTGACGAGCTTCGCCTTAAGCGCCTCATTCTCGGCGTCGAGCTTGGCCGAGGCCTCGGGGCTGTTCTCTCTCGCGAATTTCCCGATCGCTTTGATGTGACTGACAAGTTCGCGCTCAACCGTCGCCGTGCTTTGGGCCGCTGCCACTGGAGCGAGGAAGACAATGACGGCGAAAAGCAGTAGCGGCGAAGCCGCCATGAGAAAGTTGCCAGACGTGAGGCGCCTGGACCCGATCAGCCCAGGAACCTTCGCGTTGAAGACGCGAATCAGATCACCAAAGGTATTTCGCATCATATTCAATGCCGCTCGCTTCCAATAACTCGATATACTCATCCTCAAAGGTCTTGAGTCCATGGTGCTCTTCCTGGTTCAGAACATATCGTTTAACAGCTGGAACACTCGTCGGGCTGACAGAGAAGGCCCCGTAGCCTTTTTGCCATTCGAATTTTCTCGTCAACTCTTTGCGAATCCAACCCGACGAGTCAGCCTTCAGGTCCCGCAAGAAATAATCAAAACGGTGTTTCGACTTCATGCTCACGAGTAAATGGACGTGGTCCCGAACCCCGCCAACCGCAAGTGGTACCGCGTCTAGCCCCTTGACGATTCCTCCCATGTAAGCGTGAAGACGATTCCGCCACTCGTCCGCGATCAACGTCAGACGCCCCTTGGTCGAGAAAACAAGGTGGAAGTTTGAGGCAACGTGACTCGACGGCATCTTGTCTCCTCGCATCTTCGATGCGATTCGCCCTTCGCGGGCATTTTAGCAGACGCTTCGCATCTGGCAACTATCTCAGCGCGCCTTCGATGCGAACCCCGGTCTAATCGTCGCAAATCGCGCCGTATGCGTCGGGCCGGCGGTCGCGGAAGAACTGCCAAGTGTTGCGGACTTCCTTGATCTTGTCCATATCGAGATCGGCAACGATGAGTTCGTCCTGATCGCGCGAACCCATCGCGACGAACTGGCCGCGCGGATCGCAGAAATAGCTCTGGCCGTAGAATTCGCCGATATTCCAGGGGGCTTCGGTTCCGACGCGATTGATGGCGCCGACGAAATATCCGTTTGCGACGGCGTGCGCCGGCTGTTCGAGTTTCCAGAGGTATTCGGACAATCCGGCGACGGTCGCCGAAGGATTGAAGATGATCTCGGCGCCGTTCAGACCGAGACATCGAGCGCCTTCGGGAAAATGGCGGTCGTAGCAGATATAAACTCCGATCCGCGCGAACGCCGTGTCGAAGCACGGATACCCGAGATTGCCCGGACGGAAATAGAACTTCTCCCAAAATCCCGGCGCGACGTGCGGGATATGCGTCTTGCGGTATTTGCCGAGATACGATCCGTCGGCGTCAATGACCGCGGCCGTATTGTAATAGATCCCCGACATCTCCTCTTCATAGACCGGCACGATCAGGACCATTCCGAATTGCTTCGCGACATCCTGCATCAATCTTACGGTCGGCCCGTCCGGGACCTTCTCGACCGCCTCGTACCAGCGCGTCTGCTGCTCCGCGCAGAAGTACGGCGTCGTGAAGATCTCTTGAAAACAGAGCATCTGCACGCCTTGCCGCGCGGCTTCCTCGACGAACTTCATTTGATTGTCGATGTTCGCCTTCTTGATCTCGTCGATCGGCGCATTCACATCGCCGACGTTATGCGCCTGGATCAGGCCCGCTTTGATGATTCTACTCATAGGTTCTAAATTCCGATTCCAAATTCCAGATTCCAGGTCGGCGCCAATCCGAAATCCGAAATCCAAAATCAGAAGACTTTGTCTTCAATCGGGGCATTGATTTTAACGTCAATACGCCGCTGAACTCAACAAGAAGTTAGCCGCGGATAACGCTGATAACGCTGATCAATCTAGTCCGAATCAGCGAGAAGATTCTTCAAGATCGACTTCTGGCTCGGCGTTTTCCTCGAGTTATCAAATGCCCTTCTCTGAAATTCTGGTCGTTCGCCAAAATTCAATACCAGTCCAACTTCGATCTTCGTAGCGCGGAGATAGTTCAAAAGTTGCGCGATATGTGCACGATCGATCGATCTTGCTGATTTCAGCTCAAGAATTACTGCTTGGTCAACGATCAAATCGGTCTCGAACTTTCCGACGCTCCGGTTTCGAAACCAGACTGGGACTTCAGTCTTGCTTTGTACATCGTGCCCCTTCTGCTCGAGCGCGATCTTCATAGCGTTATGATAAACGGATTCCAGGAAGCCATGACCCAACTCATTGTAAACCTCGTAGAAGATTCCGATTATCGATTTTGTGAGTTCATTATGTTTAAGTGAGTTATCCATATCCAAAATAGCCACGAAGGTTCAAGTCTGATTCTCAAATATCCGCGTCATCCGCGTCATCCGCGGCTGTCCTTGTTTGTCCTTTGGCTAGTTAGCCGCAAACTTCGAATCTTCGATCGGGGCATTGATTTTAACGTCAATCAGTTTTCGCGTCCAGCGGATGTTCGGAACCGCGAATTTGATCGTCGTTGGGATCTTTATTCCTCCGAAGTCTCTGTGATCGAGATAATCGATCTGGTACTGAAACGCGCCGATGAGCGTCGGCGCCGACGCGATCCGACGGACGAGCAAACCGGTTTGGACGTCGAAATAAAGACGTTCACGGCTGTTGTCGGCGTTCGTCGCGAGCACGAGGTTCACATCGCGGCCGTCGATGCGGTCGACGAAGCGGAACTCGAGTTTCGGATAGATGGATTTGAGGTCCGCGGCGCCGAAGATCTGAGCCTCGCGCTTGATCTGCTCTGCCTCGTCCGCCTTGATCTCGATCGGGCCCGCGCCGGTGAATTTGGACGCTTTCGTGCCGTCGAACAATTCGGTCACGACCGTCGTCCCGTATGTCGTCGCGATCCGCATCTTCGCCCCGCTCTGAACGATCTCCTCGGGCTCGGTCGTTTTGCCGTCGGCCTCGATCCTCTGCGCCACGATCTTTCGAGTCTTGACCTCGCCTTTTCCGATCGCCGCAGCGTATTTCGCGAGGATCTCGTCAACGGTCGGCTTGGTCGTCGGCTGCGCCGGACGAGGTTCCGCCGGAACGGGATAAAGATTGATCGCCGCCTGCGGATGGCCGACCGCGCGGTGGCAAGTGTTGCACGAGACCTCGGGACGGCCCTCGAAGAAGTTCTTGTTGATGTCGAACGTCATCTTGAGCATCGCCCGCGCCGCGTCCTTGTGCTCGAAGCCTTCTTTCTCGAAATCGGCATCGTTCGAGGCGTGACAGTACTTGCACTGCACCCCGAGCGATGCCGCCATCATATTCATCACCTTGCCCATCTGGTCAGCGGGCATGTCGTTCAGAACCTTGATGCTCTTGAACTTTTGCCCGGCCGTCTCAACCGGCGGTTTCGTCTGCAGCGACGCGCTCGGGGCAAGAACGAACAAGAACGCCGGAACGGCGAAAGCGACAATGACGATTATTTTGACTTTATGCTTCATAGTTGAAAACCCAAGATTAAGATTCAAGATTCAAAGTTCCTCAGATTCAAGATCCTAAAATCGACTCGCGCTCCGCGCTCATTGCAAACGGGACGCTTGCGCTCCAGTCCGAAATCCGAATTCCCAAATCCGAAATCCCAATT
>CAZARD010000062.1:8592-11361 GCA_964487505.1 uncultured Blastocatellaceae bacterium
CGGGACGCTTGCGCTCCAGTCCGAAATCCGAATTCCCAAATCCGAAATCCCAATTGGCATCACGTGCGCTGACGGGGCGTTTCGCGCTCCGCGCTCATTGCAAACGGGACGCTTGCGCTCCAGTCCGAAATCCGAATTCCCAAATCCGAAATCCTAATTGGCATCACGTGCGCTGACGGGGCGTTTCGCGCTCCGCGCTCATTGCAAGCGGGACGCTTGCGCTCCAGTCCGAAATCCGAATTCCCAAATCCCGGATCCCAAATCGCACTCGGCCTCACCATCCGATGCCGTAGTCGTCGCCGTGATTGCTGGCGGCACCCCACATCGTGCCGTGTTCGCGGTCGAAATAGATGGCGGTGATCGGGCCTGAAGTGCGTTCTTCAAAGACGAGCGTGTAGCCCATTTTGATTAGCTCATCACGGACGTTCTGAGGCGTCGAGCTCGCCAGAAGCAGTCGTCCCGGCCTTGTTTCGTGCGCTCCGAAACTGCTCCGCATCTGAAAACTGTTGATGTTCGGCGCCTCGGCCGCGCGCTGGACGCCGAACCCGAATTCGACCGAATTCAAAAAGAACTGAAGCAGGTTCTGGTCCTGACTGTCGCCGCCTTGGACCGAAAACGCATAGAGCGGCTTGCCGTCTTTGAGCGCGAGCGTCGGCGTCAGCGTCACGCGCGGACGACGTCCGGGCTCAACAACGTTGTACGGGCCGTCGGCGGGATCGACGACGAAGCTCTGGGCGCGCTGGCTAAGTCCGACTCCCGTTCGGCCGGCGATGACGGCCGGTATCCAGCCGCCGCTCGGCGTCACCGAAACGACCCAGCCTTCGGAATCCGATGCCTGGACCGACGTCGTGCCGCCGTAGAACGATGCCTCGCTCTCCGGAAAACCGGTTTCAAGCAAGCCGGTCATCTGCGGCGCCAGCGTTTGGGTCTCGGACGGCGTGACCTTCCATCCGTCGAGCAGCTTCTGGAACGGATGAGGCTGGCCGCGGAACTTGTACGGATCGCCCGGTCTTGCCTCCGGATCGTTGCGGTCCGGGTTGATCAGTTTCGCGCGCTCCTTTGCGTACTCTTCCGACAAGAGCGTATCGATCGGCGCGACCGGTTTGAAATACGGATCGCCGTAATAGAAATCGCGGTCGGCAAAGGCAAGGTTCATCGCCTGATAGACCGTGTGAATGTATTTCGGGCTGTTGTAGCCCATTGATTTCAGGTCGAAATTCTCGAGGATGTTCAACGCCTGCAGCATCGCCGGTCCCTGCGTCCAGAGATTCAGCTTGTACACGTCGATGCCTTTGTAGTTGACCGTGACCGGTTCTTCGAGATGGACCTTCCATTTCGCGAGATCGTCGAGCGTGATCAGACCGCCCTCTTCCTGCGTCCCGCGCACGAGTTCCTTCGCGATGTCGCCCTTGTAGAACCTATCGTAGGCTGCCATGATCGCCTCTTTGCGGTTCTTTCCCGATTTGAGCGCATTCCGCTCGGCCTCGACCAGCTTGCGCAGCATCGCCGCGAGATCGGGTTGGCGGAAGATCTCGCCGGCAGTCGGCCCCTCGCGCTTTTCGCCGAGGTGCGGCAGCATTACCTCGCGGCTGTACTTCCATTTCTTGAGCCAGTCCTTGCGGCGCTCGATGACGTTCGATGTTTCGCTGTCCATTGGATAGCCGTCCGCCATTTCGATCGCCGGCGCGAGCACTTCGCCGAGGCTCAACTTGCCGAATTCCGCGAGCATCACGAGAATTCCGCCCGGCGTTCCGGGCGTGACCGCCGCGAGCGGTCCGAACTCCGGCGGATTCTTCATCCCTTTCGATTTGTAGAATTCCGCGGTTGCCCCGGTCGGAGCGACTCCGAGCGCGTTGATGCCGATGACCTTCCCGGTCTTCGGATTGTAAACGAGCGCCTGCGTCTCGCCGCCCCAGCCGAGCGTGTCCCACATCGTCGATGTCGCGGCGATCATCGCGCACGCGGCATCAACGGCGTTCCCGCCCTTTTGAAAGACCATCGCGCCGGCGGTCGCGGCGACGGGCTTGCCGGTCACGGCGACCCATTTACGGCCGAGGATCACCGGTTTCTGCGTCCGTTGGCTGAACATATTCAAAGGTGCTGCCAGTATGGCGACGATCAGTGAAATCGAGAAGTACAGTTTTGCCATAACCTCGTTTCTTTTGCGGGGTGTGTTCGCGCTGCGCGCTCATTGCAAGCGGGACGCTTGCGCTCCAATCCTAAATCCTAAATCCGAAATCCCAAATGCTATGACATCCAATTGATACCGGCTTCCGGGTTCCACTTCGTCGTCGTCTTCTTGAGTTTCGTCCAGAACTCGACCGAACTCTTGCCGGTGATGTCGTTGGCGCCGAAACGCGAATCGTTCCATCCGCCGAACGAGAAAGGCTCACGCGGAACCGGAACGCCGACGTTGACGCCGACCATACCGGCGCTCGCCTTCTCGATAACGTATCTCGCGAGCCCGCCGCTTTGGGTAAAAACGGCGGCGGCATTGCCGTACGGATTTGCGTTTTCGATCCGGATCGCCTCGTCGAGCGTAGAGGTTCTTATTATCGAGATCACCGGTCCGAAGATTTCCTCGCGCGCGACCGCCATGTCGGGCGTGACGTGGTCGATCACGGTCGGGCCGACATAGGTTCCGTTCTCTTTCCCTTTTACGACCGCGCCGCGTCCGTCGACGAGAATCTTCGCGCCGGCTTTCTCGGCTTCGGTGATATAACCTTCGATCCGCTCTTTTGCCGCCCTTGAGATGACCGCGCCGAGATT
>CAZARD010000062.1:11461-25461 GCA_964487505.1 uncultured Blastocatellaceae bacterium
ACGATCTTCGCGACGCGAGTCGAGCCGACAAAACTCACGGCCTCGACATCGGGATGCTCGCAAAGCCCGGCGACGATCTCCTTGCCACCGTTGATGATGTTGAAAACACCGTCCGGAAGTCCGGCTTCCTTCAATAACTCCGCCATCCTGAGACACGAGAGCGGGACGAATTCCGAAGGTTTCATCACCATCGTGTTTCCGAGCACGAGCGCGTTGGGCATCGTCCAATTCGGCACCATCAGCGGAAAATTGAACGGCACGATCGACGCGACCACGCCCAGCGGGAAATGCTCCGTTCGGCACTCGACGCCTTTCGAGACTTCGAGGATCTCGCCCGATACAAGTTGCGGCATCGAAACGGCGAACTCCGTCAGTTCGATCGATTTTTCAACCTCGGCCCGGGCCTCTCCCCAAGTCTTGCCGTTCTCTTCCGAAACCAGCGCCGTCAGTTCATCGAAGTTCTTCTCAAGCAGGTAGCGGTAGCGAAAGAAGACCTGCACGCGTTCCTTGATCGGCGTTTGCGACCAGCCTTCGAACGCGTTTTTCGCGGACGCGATCGCCGCGTTCATTTCATCTACGGTCGACATCGGAACGCGCGAAAGATGATTTCCGTCGATCGGCGAGATCACGTCGAGCGTCTCGTCGGCCGAACTGGCGATGAATTCGCCGTTGTAAAAATTCCTGACATTCTCGTACTTCATAAAAAGGCCCTTTTCAAACAAGAAGATTCACGAAGCGACGGTTCTCAACGATCGCATCAATTAACCCGGATACTCCAATAATACACGCGAAGACGCAGATTCCCGTCCGCGGCGATCGGTAACTTTCAAACTCTCTTCTCTTCTTTCGGGCAATTCAGCCGGGCGACGAATTCCGCGACCTCGTTCCAGTTGGAAACCTTCGTCGGAATGAGCCACGCGACCTGTCCGTCACGGAAATGGATCTCGGTTCTCCATAGCACGTCCCGACGGAGCGTCCGGTTGAAATGGATCTGATTCACGACCTTGCTGAGATCTGACCAAGCGAGTTGCCGGCCGTCGCCACGGATCAGCGAATGTTCGGTGAATCTCCTTGCCGATTTGATGAAACTTCTTGTGACCATCCCGAATACAAAACCAAAGAGCAGCAGACAGACCGAACCGATGACCATCGGCACGGCGCGAAAGCCGCGCGATATTCCGCTGTACAGAAGCCCGGTTCCCATCGGAACGAAGATCAGCGCCAGCACGCCCAGCGCGACGATCGGGATCTTGCCGGTCCTTACTTCAATTGTCGTCATTGCTGTTTGGTCCTGGTTGTCGATGATCGAGCTTCGTCAGCCCCCAATGAAACAGGAACGAGACCCCGAAACCGACGAACCAAGCGTAATCATATAGAATCCGGAGCGGTTCGAAGACGACGCCGATCCAAGCAAAAAAGCAACCGAGAAGCGTGGCGGCAATCGCCTTCCAGTTCCATCCCGCATATTCGCCGCGCGTCCGGTACAGATCGCCCAGATTGAGTTCGCGCTTCCTGATCAGCCAGTAATCGGCGATTAGAACACCGGCGATCGAGCCCAGGCCGCCCGAATATCCGAGCAGCCAGCTGAAGATGTATCCCGAAGGGTCGGCGAGCAGTTTCCACGGCTGCATCAGAATGCCAATGATCCCTGTGATCAGACCGCCCGTTCGAAACGAGACCAGTTTCGGGAAGGCGTTCGCGAAGTCGTTTGCCGGCGACACGACATTGGCCGCGATGTTGACCGAGAGCGTCGCGACGACGATCGTGAACATCGATACCGCGACGACCACCGGTTGTGAGAACTGGCCGACGAGTTTGACCGGATCCCAGAGCTCATCGGCTTTCATGTTCGGGAAAACCACGATCGCGGCCGATGTAATGACGATCCCCATCGCCGCGAAGACCACCATCGTCGTCGGCAGCGCGACCGTCTGCCCGATCGCCTGTTCGCGCTGGCTTTTACCGAATCGAGTGAAATCCGGCATGTTCAGGCTGAGCGTCGCCCAAAATCCGATCATCGCCGTCAAACTCGGCACGAAGATCTTGAAGAAATCGCCCCAGGTCGCGAACTTGTCGTCTTCGTGAAGCAGAAAGCCGATCCCGCCTGCCTGATACAGCATCCAGGCCAGCAGCGCAGCCGTCATCACCAGCACATAAGGAGCGGCCCAGTTCTCGACGATCCGCAGAAGATTCATGCCGCGGTAGATCACAAGGATGTTCATTGCCCAGAAGATCAGGAACGAGAGCCATTCGGTCGGGGTGTGCCCGCCTACACGGTCGCCGAGCAATGTCGCCCAGCCGGGAATGATCGATCCGAAGAAGACGTGTATGGCCTGTCCGCCGATCCAAGCCTGAATGCCGAACCAACCGCAGGCGACGACCGCGCGCATCAGGGCCGGGACGTTCGATCCGGCGGTCCCGTAACTCGCGCGGGCAAAGACCGGGAAAGGAATGCCGTATTTTGTTCCGGGATGCGAGTTCAGAAGGATCGGCGCGAGGACGATCACGTTGCCGAGCAGGATCGTGACCAGCGCCTGCCACCAGTTCATCCCGGCCGAGATCAGGCCCGAGGCCATCATATAGGTCGGAATGCAGTGCGCCATCGAGATCCAGAGCGCAGCGTAGTTGTAGGTCGTCCAGTTCCTGTCGGCGACCCCAACCGGTGCCAGGTCGTGATTGAACAACGGACTTACCGCAATCGATGCAAGTCCCTCGGATGAAAGCTCAACCCGTCCGTCGGGATGTTGGATTGTTTCCATAACGAACTTTGATGAACGCCAAAATCCAAAACCGGCGCCACATTCGGCTAGAATTGTATCGAAAGAACACGCTGGCAAAGCGGTAATACTTTATAACGGAAATCGCGATCTTTTGCCAGACGAAGGCTTCGTGTAAAGTTCGTGTCCTTTGCGGATGCGGGATTTCCTTGTCCACGAAGCACACCAAGACATCACGAAGTGGCCGCAATCGTGTCTTCTCGTTTGCTTTGATCAGATCTGAAACTCTGAGATTCGGTCCGAACGGTACCGCGACCTGTTCGTGTCAACTTCGAGTCCTTCGTGGATGAAAGAACCCTTATCCACGAAGCACACCAAGACATCACACGGTGGCCGCATCGGTCGGCCCATTTGAGCGTCGCCGGAACTCTGATATTATGAGCCCGAACGCACTTCACAACTGCGAAATACTCATCAGGAGACTCACAATAATGGACAAGCTTCTCTTCCGTCAGGAAGTGTAGGACATCGTCGGTGCGGCGATCGAAGTTCACTGCGTACTCGGTCACGGGTTTCTCGAGCCGGTTTATCAGGAGTCGCTGCAATTTGAACTAGCTCGCCGGTCAATACCTTTCGACGCGCAGCGCGAACTCGTATTGCACTACAAAGACAACCAACTTGAGCATACTTACGTTCCCGACTTTATCTGCTTTGATCAGATCATTGTCGAGATCAAGGCGCTCTCTTGCCTGACGTCGCGAGAGGTGGGCCAGCTTATCAACTATTTGAAAGTGACGCGGCTCAAGGTTGGAGTCTTGATCAATTTCGGCAGTGTCGGCAGGCTTGAATGGCAGCGCTTCGTTTTTTGAATCGGTTTTTTTGTCCACGAAGGGCACGGAGTTTTCACGAAGGACGCCGAACCCGTTCGCCAGTATACGATCTGAACGATCTTTCCTGAGGCGTCGGTTTTGAAAGTGAATCTGTATTTGTTGGAAGAGAAGTCAGCCTCGTAACGGAAGACGTCTCGCGCTCTGCAAGTCTGACGATCATGCGAACAAGATTACAACGGAAGTTTGCGAACCGTGAACTTATCGGATACAAATAGTCGCATATGAAACGTCGGACGAGACGGGAATTTTTGATGGCCGGCGCGGCCGGGATCGCGGCTTTGGGGTTGTCGGGGCTGACGGCTGATGCCGCGTTCGATGTCGAAGAGGCGACGGTCGCCGAACTGCAGGCGAAAATGAGGTCCGGCGAACTGACCGCCCGGAAGATCGCCGAAACCTATATCGCCCGCATCAATGAGATCGATCCGAAACTCAGATCGGTCGTCGAGATCAACCCGGATGCGATCGCTATCGCCGACGGGCTTGACCGGGAACGGAAGCGGGGCAAGGTCCGCGGCCCGCTCCACGGAATTCCGATCCTCATCAAGGACAACATAGATACCGCCGACAAGATGAAGACGACCGCCGGCAGTCTCGCCCTGATGGGCGCGCCCGTGCCCGACGCGGACGCGTTCGTCGTGAAAAAGCTAAGGGATGCAGGCGCGGTCATCCTCGGAAAAACGAACCTCAGCGAATGGGCGAATTTCAGATCGAGCAAATCGATCAGCGGATGGTCGGGACGCGGCGGACAAACGAACAACCCGTACATCCTCGATAAGAATCCGTGCGGTTCGTCCGCGGGATCCGGCGTCGCGGTTTCGGCGAATCTCGGCGCGGCCGCGATCGGGACCGAAACGAACGGTTCGATCATCTGTCCGGCGACGCGCAACGGCGTCGTTGGGATCAAGCCGACGCTCGGACTCGTTTCGCGAAGCGGCATAATCCCGATCGCACACACGCAGGACACGGCCGGGCCGATGTGCCGGACAGTATCGGACGCCGCGGTCGTGCTGTCGGCGATCGTCGGCCGCGACAAGCGCGATGCGATCACGGCCGATGCGTCGAAGGGCAAAGAGGATTACACGAAATTCCTCGACCCGAACGGATTGCGCGGCGCGCGGATCGGCGTGGTTCGGCAGTATCTCGGGAATAACGCGGAACAGAAGAAACTGTTCGAGGCGCAGCTGGAGATAATCAAGAACGCCGGCGCCGTTCTTGTCGAGATCGCGTTTCCGGAAGAGCTGGGGAAACTCGCCGATGATCGTCTCAATGTCCTGCTTTATGAATTTAAGGCAGATCTGAACAAGTATCTCGCCGGCCGCCGATCGAAGTACGAGTCGCTCGAAGATCTGATCAAGTTCAATGATGAGAACAAGGAAAGGGAAATGCCGCTGTTCGGCCAGGAACTCTTTATGCAGTCTCAGGCGAAGGGCGATCTCTCGGAGAAGCCGTATCTCGATTCGCTCCGGAAGATAAAATCGGCGACTCGGGAAAACGGGATCGACGCGGTCGTGACGAAGGACAAACTCGACGCTATCGTCGCGCCGGCGACCGGTGCGACGTGGTCGATCGCAGCCGTCGCCGGCTATCCGTACATCACCGTTCCGGCTGGATTTCTCGACGGATTGCCGTTCGGCATCGGCTTTTTCGGCAAGGCGTTCGCCGAGCCGCAACTGATCAAGATCGCGTACGCGTTCGAACAGAACACAAGGGCCCGGCGAAAACCGGGGCTCATCGAGCCGGCGAAAGCCGAGACGAAGAGCCCTGCTTAATCGACCGACGCCTGTTCGTCGCTGGAAATGATCTCGAAGACCTCTGTCAGCTTCGAGATCTCCAGAAGCCACTGGATCCGTTCGCTGAGATTAATCAACTGCAAATGGCCCCCTTCGCGGCCGACAGCCGTCAGAGCCGAGATCATCTCGCCGATGCCGCTCGAATCAACGTGTCCCGCATTCTTGAAATCGAGCCTGATGTTCGTCGCGCCGGCCCTCAGACATTCGCGGATGCGTTTCCTGAAAAATGCGACGGGCTCGCCGAAGACAAGGTCGCCGCTCAGATCAAGAACCACGCCGTCGGCATATTCGCGTTCCGCGATGGTCAGTTTGGACATCTTGCGCAAATTCTCCCGGAAACTTCCTGAAAATTGACCTACTCCCAAATCGAACTTACACAATTCGACGCAAACTTGAAAGTCGGAATCTTCGGCCAGGCCGACTTACCCGAGTGTTCGGAATTCGGAATCCGAGTCTCGGGCCGTGAGTCGCGCATTCAACGCCCGGAATCCAGTCCGACGTCCGTCAACAGCGATTCGAATTCCGCATCGTTTCGCACGAAATCATATGCTTTCGTTTGCCCGATCGTCATCAACGACGAACTCCGCGCGTCGTACGCGCGCCGGAGAAACTCGAGCGTCTTGACGCGGTCGCCGTTCTCGGCGTATGCGAAGGCGAGGCTCTCATCGTCGAAGTACGCCGACGGGTTCGAAGCAAGCAACGCGGATCTCTTCGCTTCCAACTGATCTTGGTACGTCTTCCAAAAGGACTTTGCGCCCGACTGTTTGTATGAAGCTTCGAGCGCCCGAAGCTTCGGCTCGTCGTATCCATCGATCATCAGCGCAATGAGATACTCCCTGACCGCGTCTTCGGGCCGGCCGCGGGCAGCCATCAGATCGCCGACGTTGTATCGGAGCATCGCGTTATCAGGGTACATCTCGATCGATCGCTCAAACTGGGCCATCGCGTCGTCATACCTTTCCGAAAAGACGAGGATGTTTCCCTTCATCCGGTTGATAACCAGTGACAACGGGTCAAGTTCGAGCGCCACCGTTATCTCGTTGAGCGCGTCATCCGTCCGGCCGCGAAACGCGAGATTCTCGGCGTACCACTGGCGCGCAGTCGCGTATCCGGGATTCAGATCGATCGCGCGGCGATAGTGCCGCTCGGCCTCGTCCCAATCGTAATAGTACGCGTTGTAAACATAACCGAGCGACGCGTATGCTTCCGCCAGGTTCGGATCGAGCTCGAGCGCCTTGATCGCCGTGTCTTTTGCCTGAGGCATAAAGTCCTTCGGCGCGAAATCGCCATAAAGCGGCATCAACGCAAGCGTGTCGGCCAGCCCGGCGTATGCGAGTGCGAAGTTCGAATCGATGGCGATCGCCTCTTCAAAACACGTCCGGGCACGTTCAAGGTCCTTGACGTTTCGCTTGTTCCAGTAAAACCGACCCTTAAGATAGAGGCGGTGCGCCTCGGGGCTTGAAGTGTAGACCTTTGCGACCCGTTCGCGTTGTGCCGAGGTGAGCCGAAGCCTGAGCGATTCAGCGATGTCGCTCGCGATCTTGCCCTGGAACGTCGAAATATCGATGCTTCGGCGTTGGTAGGTTTGGCTCCAGACGACCTGATCGTCAGCGGAGGTGATGAGTTCGAGTCTCAGTGTCAGGTCATCCCCGGTCTGCGAAAGCTGCCCGACCAAAACCGCATCAACATTCAGTTCGTTCCCGATGCGTTTTGGGTCGATGGGTTGGTCTTTGTAGGCGAAGACGGATTGACGCGCCTTGACCGAAAGTTCGGGAATGACCGACAAGCGGCGGATCAACGATTCCGTCATTCCATCGTTGAGATACTCGATATCGGGATTGCCGCTTGCGTTGACGAAGGGCATGACGGCTATCGACTTGATCTGCTGACCGCGATTCAGTGAAAAATAACCGAAAACGCCGACGAAGATCGCGAGCAATGCGCCGAAAGCCGCGGGCCGGGCATAGTTCCTTTTCGCCAATTCCCGGAGCTCGGGCCTTCGGCCGCTCGGCTCGGCAGTCAGGCGACCGGCCGGTTGCGAGGTTTCGGCGACCACGACCTCGGCGGTGGGCCGAGCATTGCGCGAATCGACGCTGCGGCGCGCCGCGCGCAAATCGGCCATCAGTTCGTCCGCTGTCTGATATCGCCGGTCGCGGTCCTTCTCGAGACAACGAGAAAGAATGGACCTGATCTCGCTCGACTCGGTAGTCGGCTGAACGGGTTCAGCGTTAAGAATCAGATCGATCGTCTCGAGCGAGGACGCTCCGGCGAAAGGCAAGCGGCCTTCGAGCATTTCGAAGAGCACGATCCCGAAACTGAAGAAATCCGTCCGCGTATCGATTTCGCCTCCTCGCGCCTGTTCGGGGGACATATAGTCAGCCGTTCCGACGATCAGGCCGCTCCTGGTGAAAGAAGGCGGAAGGTGATCGTCGAAGGCCGAGCGCACGGCGGGATCGGGAATGCTTTCGTTTGCGAATTTTGCGATGCCGAAATCGAGGATCTTCACGAGCCCGTTCGGTCGGATCATGATGTTGTCGGGCTTGATGTCGCGATGCGCGATCTGGGTCGAGTGTGCCTCATCGAGCGCCGATGCGATCTGGATCGCGATCTCAAGTGCTTGTACGGCATCGACGCGCTTTCCGCTGGCAAATTGCCGAAGCGTGATGCCGCTGATGTACTCGGCCGCAATGAAGTGCCTTCCGGCGACTTCATCGATGTCGTAGATCGTGATGATGTTCGGATGGTTGAGTGCCGAGACCGTTCTGGCCTCGCGAATGAAACGCCGGAGCCGGTCGGCATTTGCGACGAATTCCGGCGGCAGAAACTTGAGCGCGACGTTGCGGCCGAGTTTCTTATCGCGGGCCAGGTAAACCTCGCCCATCCCTCCTTTTCCGAGGAGTTCGATGATCTCGAAATGTCCGACCGTGTCGCCGGTCGCGATCGGCTGATGATCGACCTCGTCAATCAGTTCGGCAACGAGCCGCTGCGGCGTCGATTCGAGAAAGCCTTCGCCGTCGGCCTCATCAAGCGCGATCAGCGATTCGACCTCGGACATTACCGCTTCGTCGCCGGCACAGGCGTTCTCGACAAACGCGCGGCGCTCCGCGACCGGAAGTTCGACCGCAGCGTGGTAGATCTTCTCTATCTTTTTGAACCTTTCGGTATCCATTCAAGAGGGGAGAATCGAACGTTACCACCAAAACGCGTAAAGGTAAATATGCAGAAAGCGATGAACCGCGAATTTACGCTTCGGATGGGCAAACAACTCAGCGCGTTTGCGATAGGTACGTTTCCGGGACGTCGGCACACATTTGTCCGCCAGCTATGATTCGCAGATCTAGATTCGAACTGCAAACCCCAGGGAAAGCAATCTATCGGAAAGCATCTTTAGTTCTTTCGCTTCGATAAGGGAGTTTGGCGGACGGATATTGAGCCACTGCGGGTTGTTCGTCCATTCGAAGAACATCTGTTTCAGCGCGGCTGTGAACGGATAGCCCTCGAAGGCGCTTCTGACGGCTGACAGCTGCTCCTGCAGATTGTCGGCTTGACCGGTCCTCCAGTTCTTGAACAATCCGGCGGCCATCCCGATCGTGGCGTTCGTAGTCGCGGAGATGCAGCCGGCACCGCCGGCTCTCAAGATCGGCAGCAACAGCTTTTCGGTGCCGGCGTAGATCTTGAAACCGGGGATCTCCCGGATGATCTCGGCCATATGGTCCCAGTCGCCCGAGGAATCTTTCATTCCCACCACGACGCCCGGAAATTCGCCGGCCAGGCGGCGGGCGAACGAGGCGGAAAAGCCGATGCCGCTCAGCTTTGGAAAATTGTAGAGATAGATCTTCAGGCGCTCGTCATTCACCCCGTTGATCACGAGGTCGAAGTATCTCACGAGCCCGTTTTCATCGACCTGTTTGTAATAGAACGGCGGCAGCATCAAAATACCGCCGACGCCGCGCTCGACCGCGAACTTGGTCAGGCGGACCGTGTCCGGAAACGCGCAACAACCGGTGCCGATCATCATTCGGTTGGTCGGCAAATCTGATTCGACGATTCTCTCGATCGTTTCGAGGCGCTCGTCGACGGTGAACGAGTTTGCCTCTCCGGTCGTGCCGAGCACGACGATCCCGTCGCCACCGTTGGCAAGAAGCCATCTGCAGTGCGCTGCCAACGCATCGTGATCGATGCTAAGATCGTCATTCAGCGGCGTCAGGACCGCCGTGAACACCCCGTCGGGCAGAGTCGTTTCAATGTTCATAAAGGGTATTGCCGAAACCGGACCGCTGCGGAGCGCGACCGTTTGGATCATTCGAAAATTATCATCAAAACGGCGGAAAATCGAAGCGAGGCGAATGCCGAATCCCGCACGGCATCTTACGGTGGAGATTGAGCAACGCCTGTCGGTTCAAGGATCTACGCTTTTTCTTGACACGAAGCGCGCGCGGGAATACTCTCGGCAGTAAATGGACTTCTACTTTCTGCTTTTTTCGCTTTTCTTTCCGCGGATCGTGATGCTCGTCTATCTGATCTCGTTCCCGGCGCTTTTTCCCGCGAACACCGTTCCGCAGTGGGGCGACATTTTGCTCGGAGTCTTTGCCCCGCGCGTGCTCATTCTGATCTATATCTACCAGAATATGGGATACGACAATATCTGGTTCGCCGCCCATCTGGTCGTCCTGATCCTGGCGTATTTCGGTGGAGGTCGTGAGACTCGCAAACGACGCAGGAAGCGTTCCGAGGCGTAGGCGATCGGTTAGCCGGCCTGTTTTCCGGGCATGAACCCGATGCGAACGCCGGTCGGAAGTTCGTGCTCTGCGGCATGATCGCGGTCTAACCGATATCGAGCAGTTTCAGCCACGCGGGCATCGCATTCAGATGATCGCCGTGGTCGATTCCGGTGTTGCCGGCGAATCCTCGAATTTTGAATCCTTTAGCGCTTACCTCGCTCAGTTGCTGCATCCCGATCGGGCCCTTTTTGAGCTTCGGCGTCCGCTTCAGTCCGAGTTTCGCGATCAGATAATCGACGCATTCGGTCGTGCTCGCGTAGGTTCCCGGGAACAGTTCCGAATGCGTAATGACGAACGATTTTCGGCCTTCGGCGGCCTCGCGCGCGAACGCGAGGTACGAGTCGAGATCCTCGTCGCGGATGACGCCGCCGTCGCCGAGCGGCTTTCCTTCCGGAACATAGCTCGCGTGAATCCCATCAAGAAGCAGCACGTTATCGACCAATTTGAAATTGTCCGGCTGCCGAAGTATCTGACGGATCGCGCCGTATCCCGCTGAAAATCCGATCAGCGTGATCGACGAAAAGCCGGACTTCAACTTCAATACCGCCGCCGCTTCGTCGACCACGGATCTGAACAGTGCCGGGTCGGCCGCGAACGGGCCTCCGTATGCGCGCGAGCCGGATCCGAGATTGATCGTCACGAGCGCCGCACGCGGCAGCTTTTCGGCGATCTGATACTGCACAAGCCACGGCGCGCCGTGAAAATGGATCACGAGCGGGATCTTGCGATCCACGCCCGGAGACCCGCCTTCAGGCGGCTTGATCTTCAGGCGGCTCTTCTGCGATGCAAACAAAACCGCGCCCTTCAAAGTACTCATCTCGACCCTTTCGCCCGAAACCTCGACCTTCGCGACACGCGGATGCGGCCTTGTCGTCTCGGTGGACGGCGAAGGATTCTGCGGCGCCATCTGCGAATGCGCGTGGACCGCGATCACAACGACCAAGATGACTGCCAGACCGATTCGGCGATCATTCATAAGTTTCACGAACGAATCTCGCGAACCGGCGCGAGATGGCAATACCCAAACCGATCCCTCGGTTCGCGATTCAGTTTGCGGCCGCGTGTTCAGCAACCCTCGCCCATTCCGCCGACACCGGTTTGGCGGACGACCGTGCAGTCTCAGATCATCGAGCTCTCGCCTGGGATCATTTCTTCAGATCCGCAGACCAGTTTAGGATCACGGTCGGCGACGGCACCTTTGATTCGCCCACGAGCGTGCCGATCAGAAACCGCTGACCGTCGGGCGATACGTCGAACTCGTGAACACTGCCGAAGGCGGCCAGCATCCGTGTCTGGAAAAGGACCTTCGGTTCGGTGAACTCAATTGCGTCGCCGCTTGCCTTCACCTCGGCCGACATCAACTGGCCGTCCGCCGAAATGAAGAACAGTTCCTTTCCATCGCGACTCCAGACCGCCATTCGCCCGCCCTTCGTCGAAACGAGCTTCCTGTCAGGCGCGCCGTTTCCGTCCGGCAGAAACCGTTGGACATAGATCTCGGTGCTTCCCGTATCGTCCGCATCGTAGGCGAGCCACTTGCCGTCGGGAGAAAGCGCGGGGCTTCTCTCGTCAAATGGGGAATTGAGCAGCGGGATCTCTTTCCTCTCTCCTTCGAGAAGCACGGCGTAGAGATCGAGACGTGTTTTCACACCGCGCTTCGTATAAATGATGTATCGGCCATCCGGCGACCAGCTTGACGTAAACACTGCTCCCGAGGTGACGGAGGAAAGCACGACCTCCGGGTCGCCCAGTCCGCTTGACGCCTTTGTAACCAGGCCGGGATTGCCGGCGTATGCGATCCGCGAGCCGTCCGGCGACCAGAGCGGCATCTGTCCAAAATCCGAAGTGACCCTGACGCTGTTGCCTTTCTCGATATCGACCACCCAAATTGTTTGAGGTGGATTTCGTTTGATCGCGACCCGTTTTCCGTCGGGCGAGAGGCGCGGGTCCATTCCGATAGCGATCTTTGCGGGGGCTTCGACCGTCCCAACCTGCTTCCCCGTGCGGTCGAACCAGATGAGCTGGTACTCGCGCTCCCACGTGGTCTGCCAGAGGAGCGTGCCATTATCCGAGACGGAGAAGCGGACGGTGTTTGTCCACAGCTTCTGGTCGTCATCAAGCGAGATCACCTCGCCGCTCAATTTCAGGCTGCCGGCGTCGAATCTCTGCGCGACGAGCGATTTGTTGCGGATGAAAACCAAGAAGCCGTCCTTCGAATAGACGACCATCGAGTCGGTCGGCATGATCTGCATGATCTCCGGAGAATCGAGCGAGCCGGCCCAAAGGCCTTTCGACTCTCGGAGAAAGAGAAACCGGCGGCCGTCGGGCAAGAAAAAAGGGTAGCGGTGGCGCGGTTCTTCATTTTCGGGAAGATTCAATGCCACGGGCGTCGGTTCGCCGCCCTTCTCTGAGACCTGAACCAGCCTTGTCCGATAATCCGGGACGAAAATGATCGTCCCGTCCTTGCTCCAGCTTCCGCCGACTATCCGGGCCGCATCGCAGATCACCTGAGCACTGCCGCCGCTCAGTTCCGAGCGCTTGAGCTTGCCGTTCGAACCATATGCCACCGACTTGCTGTCCGGCGACCAGAACGGTTCGACCGGATTGTCGGAGCCGGGAAGAAGTTTTGCCTGTGAGGAATCAAGTTCGCGCACATAGAGCATATTCCTGCCGTCCGCTGTCGCCGAAAAAGCGATCTTTCGCCCGTCCGGCGAGATCACCGCCCAATCCGACGCGACGTCGTTAAAGGAAAGTTCCGGCGGAACGGTGAACGAAAGCCGCGTGGCTCGGGTTTCGGTCACGGCGCGGTTCAAGTAGTAAATTGCACCGAGCGAAAACAGCGCGATTGCCAGCGCGCCGGCCACAAACCAGGGTAAAACACCTCGTTTGGCTGATCTTTCGTCGAGCGCCGAAACTACCGAAGTCAAACTGTTGCCCGACGAGACGCTCGGAGCCGACAGCGCTTCGAGCGCAAAACCAAGATCACTCGCCGTCTGGAAGCGACGTTCAGGTCTCTTTTCGAGACAGCGTCGAATGATCCGCTCAAGGGCAGGATTGATGTTCCGATTCGATTCCGTCATCTCCGGCGGTTCTTCTTTGAGGATCGCGGACATCGTCTCGGCCATCGTCTCGTGCTGGAACGCGCGTCGGCCCGTGATCATCTCGTACAGTATGATGCCGAAGCTGAAGATGTCCGACCGGTGATCGACCGAAGCCCCTCGGACCTGTTCCGGAGACATATACCCGACCGTGCCCATCACGACGCCCGGAGCCGTCAGATTTTGGATTTTTGATTTTGGATTTTGGATTTCGGGCTGCAGCAGGGTTTCCTGTTCCTGATTCCGAAATCCGAAATCCGCACTCGCCAATGGGTTGACCTTCGCAAGACCGAAATCAAGGATCTTAACGCGTTCGTCCGAGGTGACGAAGATGTTCTCGGGCTTCAGGTCGCGGTGGACGATTCCCCTTTCGTGCGCCGCGGAAAGCCCTGCGACGATCTGCAGGGCATAGTCGACCACCTTTCGCAGCGAAAGCGGTCCGTCGCCTAGCCGGTTGCGCAGTTCTTCGCCCTCGAGGAATTCTGAGACAACGAAAAGGTTCCCGTCTCCCGAGTCGATGTCGTGGACAGCCAAGATATTCGGATGGTTCAAACCTCCAGCCGCTCGCGCTTCCTGTTCGAACCGCGCGACGCGGTCGGGATCCGCGGCAAAATCCACCGGCAGTACCTTGATCGCGACATCACGCCCGATCTTCGGGTCGCTGGCCCGATAGACTTCGCCCATTCCGCCGGCGCCGATCTTTGAGCGGATCTCGTACCTTCCGAGT
>CAZARD010000063.1:0-11079 GCA_964487505.1 uncultured Blastocatellaceae bacterium
GCATATTGCTTTTCCCCCTTGAAAAGAATCGGATAAGTAAGACGTTACCAAATCGGCTTGATTTCCGCACGTCGGGCGAAACGGTTGCGATTTCGGATTTCGGATTTTGGATTTTGGATTCGGGAAAATTCACCAGCGAAGCACCCGATTGCAAATCGCAAATCAATCCGGTCCTAGACGTCTGACGACTGCTTCTTGAAGCCCTGATTGCATTGCCTGACATTTGCCGAAATCGGCGTTTTCGAAACCAAGCTCTCAATTTCTCGCGGCACGTCCAAGCGATTCGACAACCCTCGTTTAGCGTGCGTAGCACGCGACGTGTCGATAGCACCAGGCGAAGGCGCAGCCGAGCCTGGTGTGGGATTTCCAATACAATTGTTGAGCGTGCGGAGCACGCTTCTCCTGTCCAAACGGACCGGAGACGCATGCTCCGCACGCTCCGGCCGAAACCGGGCCCGGCACACCACGTTCCGCTTCGCTCCACGTGGTGCTATCGATACGTCGCGTGCTCCGCACGCTCAAGGAGCCGGGCCACCTGTCCGAGTGGAAGCCGCTGTTACGATCGCACCACTTTACGTATCAATCTTCAACGTTTAGGACGGGATTGATCGCAAATCCCAAATCCCAAATCGCAAACGCCCGTCCGTATCATTTTCCGATCTCCGCCTTGAGCTTTTCCGCCAGAGACTTGTCGAGCGTCTCGAGTTTCCGCAACTGCTGGCCGGCGGCGATCTTGTTGCCGAGCGCGACATACGTGCGTCCCATCTTGAAGACTGCGTCGGCGTTGTTCGGCTCGAATCCCGGAATCTTGCCGTATTCGACGATCGCGGTATCGAATCTCTTCGTCGCGAAATAGGCGTCGCCGAGCGCCATCAGTTTCTCGACCGATTTCGGATCGAGCTTTGCGGCCTCGCGAAAATGCGCCACTGAGCCTTCGTCGTCCTTGCGGTCGACGCGGATCTTTCCGAGATAGAAATGCGCGTCCGCGTTCTTCGGTTCGGACGCGACAACCTCTTTGAAGCCCGTTTCGGCTTTATCGAGGTCCTTGTCGCGATACGCGCCGAGCGCGGCGTCGAAGCCGCCGGCCTTCGGCGTCGGCGCTGTTTCGGCCGACCGTGACGCCGCCGGTGTGGCTGAAGGCTTCTGGTTCGGTTTGTCCGTCTTGACGCAGCAGATCGAGAGGGCGGCGATTGCGATGATCAAAAATCTCGGAGCTTTCATAATTGTTGATTACTTCCAGGCTGATTTGGGATTTGCGGCCCGAGCCGCCAGATTCCGGATTCCGGATCCGGGTTCCAGATTCCAAATTCCAGATTGCAGATTCCAAATTCCAAATTCCAAATTCCAAATTCCAAATTCCAGATTGCAAATTCCAGATTGCAGATTCCAAATTCCAAAATTCCAGATTGCAGATTCCGGATATCTAAAATCCAAAATCCAAAATCGAAAATCGAAAATCCCAACTGCCCTCTACTCCACGACCCTTATTCGAATCCCTGAGGGAAAGATCGCCGAGCGGTAGACCCGTTGCGTCGCTTTCTGAAAGTCAGCGGCCGTTCCGACCTTGTAATTCGGCATGAATTTTTGCGGGTTGCGCGCGACGAGCGGGAACCACGTGCTTTGGATCTGGACCATTATCCGGTGTCCCTTTTTGAACGTGTGCGTCACGCCGGGCATAACGTAACGCAGCGCGGTCGGCGTGTTGGGCTTCAGCGCGTCGGGCTTTTCGAACGAATTGCGGAACCGCGCCGGCATCGGTTCACCGCGCAGAAGCATCTGGTATCCGCCGGGCTGAAACACGGACCAGGCCGAGTTCATTGGCGGTTTCAGTCCTTCCGGATAACGGTAGTCGTCCGGAAAGACGTCGATCAGCTTGACGACGAAATCAGAATCGGTCCCGCTCGAAGAGATGAAAAGATCCGGCACGATGTCGCCGGCGATCGTCACGTCCTCGGTCAGCGGCTCGGTCCGGTAAACCAGAACGTCGGGCCGCGTCGCTGCGAACCGCTGGTCCTCGGTTATAAAATCGCGCGGATAGTTCTGCGTGATCTTCTGCGTGTACGGTACGGGATTCATCGGATCCGAAACGTACTCGTCGTAGGCCAAGGCTCGTCCGACGGGCTTCGTGAAACTGAGAGCTCCCCCGCCGCCGAGATAGAGCGTCTTCTCGGTCGTCCCCGGCGGATCGTAACCGTCGAATGACCGCCAGCGATGCGCGCCGGTGTCATACAGGTTGACCTCCTTGATCTTCGAGATATCGCCCGAATCCTTCAGGAAGTGATTGAAAAACGGTATCTCGAGATTCGTCCGGTAATAATCGCCCGTCTTTTCGGAGAAATAGGCGGTCCCGAGCCAATCGCCGTCGTTCCGCGACCAGCCGCCGTGGTCCCAAGGGCCGATCACGAGGACGTTGAACGGGATGTTCGGATTCTGTTTCTCGATGTGCTGGTATGTGCGAAGCGCGCCGTAAAGATCCTCGTTGTCGTACCAACCGCCGACGGTCATCGTCGCGCAGCCAACATTCTTGAGCTTCGTCAATATGTTGCGGTCCTTCCAGAATTGATCGTAATTCGGGTGGGCCATCATCTGGTCCCAGAATTTGATCCTTTGCCCGACCGCCTTCTCGTAGTAATCCGAAACTTCCTTGAGTCCGCCGAGGCCAAGGAAGATGTCGTAGCCATCCGGCGAATTGCGCCCGTTCCACGGCTTGATGTACGAACGGCCGTCGCTCGTCGGCGTCGGGCGATACTGGCCGAACCCGCTGAAAAAGGCGTAGTTCTGGGCGAGGAAAAGCGCTCCGTTGTGATGCATGTCGTCGCCGCGGAACCAATCGGAGACGGGCGCCTGCGGCGAGCAGGCCTTCAATGCCGGATGCGAATCTACCGATCCCGCCGAAGTGTAGAAACCGGGATAAGAGATGCCGTAGGTTCCAACGCGCCCGTTGTTGTTCTCGACGTTCTTGATCAGCCACTCGATCGTGTCGTAAGTGTCGGTCGATTCGTCGATCTTAGTCTTGTCGGTATTCTCGATGTCGGGCCGGACGTCCTCGAATTCGCCTTCCGACATCCACTTTCCACGGACATCCTGATAGACGAAGATATAGCCCTCCTTCGCGAACTGCGCGTTCGGACCGAGCGACTGTTTGAACTTGTCGGGCCCGTAGGGCGAGACCGTATACGGCGTTCGGTTGAGCAGGATCGGGTATTTTCTCGATTTATCCTTCGGTTCGTAGATCGCGGTAAAAAGCTTGATGCCGTCGCGCGCCGGGATGTAGACCTCGCGCTTGGTGTAGTTCTCGACAATGTACTTCGCGAGTTCGGACTGCTGTTGCGGTTGCTGGGCGAACGCCGCCGAAACCGCGACCAAAATGATCAGGAAAATTCTGGCTCTCATAATTCTCGGCTCCAGGTCGGGGGATCGTTGTCATCCTGAAGAGCATGCGGCGCGATCGGCAAAATGGTTCGGGCCTTTGCTTGAACCGGGATTACGCAACAAAGCGGCCTAACGTATATTTGCCACGGACAGCACGGATTCTCACAGAATGTTCTGTGTTCTCGTCGCGCAATAGGTGAAATCCGGGGCGGAATCCTTCCAAACGCGCAATCCGGTTTGAAACGACGACGCTCCGAACGAAAGTCAGCGCCTCATCTCTTCGATCATCGCCGCGATCTCGTTCTTGAGGCGGTCCGTCACGGCCTCGTATTTCTGTTCGTCCGACAATCCGGGACTGGCGCTCAGGATCTCCGATGCGCGCAGCGGTTTGCCGAAACGGATCTTGACCTTCGCCGGCCGGATGCGCATCGAGTGCCGCGGCCAGACCTTGTAGACGCCGTCGAGCGCGACCGGGACGATCGGAAGATCAAGCTCCGTGGCGAGGATCGCCGCGCCTTTCTTGAATTCGTGCAGCTCGCCGTCGAACGCCCGCTCGCCTTCGGGATAGATGTTCAGGATGCGGCCGTTCCGAAGCCCGATCGCACCGGCCTTCATCGCCTTCATCAGATGCGTGTCCGGATTGACCGGGACCGTCTGGACCATCCGCGCGACCCACTGCATAAAGCGGCTTTCGAAGAACTCGCTCGCGCCGACGTGGAAGATGCGTCTGAAAACGGCGTACGGATAGGTTGAACAGACCACGAACGGGTCGAGAAAACTTTGGTGGTTCGGACAGACAATGAATGCGCCCGCTTCCATTTGCGATTTCGGATCGCCGGTGAAATCGGCTGCCCCTTCAAGAAGTTCGGCCAAATTCTCTCGCCCCGAAACCTCGAGCCTCGTGAAGACCTTCCAGAATAGGAACCACGACTTGACGACGAAGAACGCGAACGGCTTGAAGAACGGACGCTTCTTGAGTACCGATTCGAGTTCGGGGATCTCGTCATCGGTCGTCCGCACGATCTTGCCCCAGTTCAGCATTTCATTGATCGCCGCGTCGTTCGAACCCGAAACCGACGAGCAGAGCTCGATCAGGTCGCGGACCGTCAGCGCCCGCGTCGCCTGTTCGGTCTCGAACTCGGTCGCCAACGCCTGCTCGAGCGCCGCGAAGACCTCGGCCCGCGCCAGCGAATCGAGCCCGAGATCGATCTCGAGATTCATCGCCGGGTGAATGACCTCTATTTCGGGCTTGTTCCGCCGGATCGCGGCCGCCACGATCCGTGCCGAGTTCGATTCGATAAACGCCGTATCGGCCGCGCTAAGAGTCCAGTCTTTCTCGGGCGGTTTGTCGGTCGATTCACCGATCGTGCCGGCCTTGATCTGCTTGAGCAGTTCGAAACGCTTGATCTTACGGGTCGCGGTCCGCGGCAGCGGCTCGGCGCGGACGATGTATTCACGGACACGCTGGTATTCCGGCAAGTCGCGGCCCAGATTGTCGAGATCGAATCGGATCGCCGTCTGCGAGTTGGCGATCTTCTCCTGTTTCAGGTAGTTGAAGTCCGGGACGACGACGGCGACGAGCTTTTCGGCGCCCGCCCGCCCGATCGATTTGTCCTCGACGCCGATCACGGCGAGTTCTTCAACCAGCGGCGTTTTCAGATAATGGACCTCGAGATCCTCGGGATGGACATTCTTTCCGTTCGGAAGGACGATGATGTCTTTCTTGCGGCCGACGATATATAGATGGCCTTCGGCGTCGAACTTTCCGAGGTCGCCGGAGCGGAACCAGCCGTCGGCGGTGAACGCCTCGGCGGACGCTTCGGCGTTGTGGTAGTAGCCTTTGAAGACCATCGGGCCTTTAATAAGCACCTCGCCGATGCCCTCGGCGTCGGGCGCCTCGATCTTCACTTCAGCCCCGAGCAGGGCTTTTCCGACCGAGCCGACGCGGTTGTCGTTGGGGTACGTGCCGGTCGCCGCTCCGGACGTCTCGGTCAGGCCGTAGCCTTGGAGGATCGTGAAGCCGAGCTTGTGGAAATCGATCGCGACCGACTCGTCAAAACGCGATCCGGCCGAGATCGCGAGCCGCAGTTTGCCGCCGAAGCCTTCGTGGATCTGGCCGAACATCTTCGGTCCGAGATTAACGCCGAGCGAGTCGCGCAGGATTCCGTTGGCCGCGAGCATCGCACGGAACAGCGAGCGTACCGGCGACGGTTTCAGCGCGACGGCGTCGAAGATCTTCTTGTGGAACAGATACCAAAGCCGCGGCACGGTCGTCAGGATCGTCGGCTTGAACGATTTCATCGCCTTGCCGAGCTCGTCGGGCGACAGTTCCTTCAAATATCCGACCTCGCAGCCGAGGGTCGTCGCGATCCACATATTGACGATCTGCAGGTAGGCGTGGAACAGAGGCAGAAGGCTGAGGATCTTTTCTTCCGGGCCGAGATTGATCATATCGTTGATCGCGTCGAGTTCGGCGACGATGTTCCCGTGCGTCAAGGGGACGCCTTTCGGCGTTCCGGTCGTGCCGGAAGTATAAATGAGCAGCGCGATATCGTCGCCTTTTGCCCGCGGCGGAACGGACGCGAAATCGGCAGGAACTTCGGTTGCCAGCCAATCTTCGAATCTTTCGATCTTCCGGCCTTTTTCGACTGACTCGGATCGCCACGATACGGCCGGCACCGCGAGCCCGAGCCGTTGGGTTATCCGCTCGTATTTCTCGATCTGGTTCGGGCCGAGGAAGATCAGCTTGGCCTCGGAGTTCTCGATGAAGTTCGAGACCGTTTCGATCTCGCCGTTCGGGTCGATCGGAACGACGACGGCGCCGTGATAAAGCGATCCGAGATATGCCGCGGCCCAGCACGGATGATTTTCGCCGATCAGCGCGACGCGGTCTCCGAAACCGACGCCGCGCTCCTCGAGATTGAAGGCCACAGCGCGGATCTGCCGCAACAGTTCGCCGTACGAATAAACCTCTTCATCGACGCCGACGATCCGCATCGCGACGCGCTCCGCGTGACGCTCGCACGAGTCCACGAGCCGCTCGCAGTATGATTCTGGCTTTGCGCTGAAGTTATAGTCCATTCGGGTCGGGTCAAGGAATTCCAAGATTCCAACATTCCAAATTCCAGAATTCCAGAATTCCAGAATTCCAGGATTCCACGATTCCAGTTCCGCTCGATTTCGTCGCCAACGCGTTATGGAATCTAGAATCTGAAATCTTGGAATCTGGATTCCTACGCTTTTTTCGGCACCCTCAGTTTCAACGCTTGGGGGATGATCTCGAACGTCGCCGGAAGCTTTCCGGGCAGCTCGCCGTCGATCTCTATGTTCACTTCTTCCGTTGCCGTGACGACGACCTTTTTCCCGTGCGACGCCTTGACCTCGGGCAACGTCAAATGCGTCCCGCCGTAAAGCTTCCAGGCGTTCAGAAGGATCTTCGCCGTTTTGATGTCGCCGATGTTGACGATGTCGAACACGCCGTCGGTCAAGCTCGAATCCGGCGCGATCAGCATGCCGCCGCCGAAATAGCGGGCGTTGCAGACGCAGAAATTGACCGTGTTCAGAGACCGTTCCTCGCCGTCGTCGATCTTCACGCGCACGGTCTTGAAATGCAGGTCGAGCACTTCCTGCAACGTTGAAAACGCAAAACTCGTCTTTCCGCGCAAAAAGGACTTCGGAAGCCAGTTCAAAAAGCTCGTCCGCTTGACCCGTTCGATGATCGACGCCGAAAGACCGAACGACGAGACGTTCAGGAAATAGCGGCTGACCTTCTCGTCCTTGAAATTCTGAAAAGTGACGCGCCCGACGTCGATCGTTCTCGTCTCGCCGGTGCGCAGTTCGCGGGCAGCTTCGCGTTCCGTGTTCGAGATGCCGAGCGAACGCCGGAAATCGCCGCCGGTTCCCGACGGAAGGATGCCGAGTTCGACATCGCGGCCGCTCTCGATCAACCCGTTCGCAACCTCGTTGATCGTGCCGTCGCCGCCGCACGCGATGATCAGTTTCCGGCCCTGCTCCGCGCCGCGCCGGGCGATCTCGATCGCGTCGCCGGCGTATTTTGTGAACGCCACCTGGAACGGTCCGAAATGCACCCGGAAGTCGGCCGCCATCTCGGCCCAGCGGTCTTTCGTCGAGCCGCTCGCCGATTTCGGATTGACGATCAGTAGCGGCAGCGCGAAATTGTCGCCCGCCGGCAAGTTGTTCTTTGTCCTCTTAAGCAAGATCGGGGCCGCGAAATCTGATTTCGGAATGCGTCCCGGGTTTTTCGCGGCTAATCCTGTTTAGCTTTTTTCAGGCGTTTAGTCAATCAAGCCGGTCTGAAGCTTAAGAAGAAACGGACATCTTCGTATGGACGAACCGGCGACCCTGTTGCTAAAATTCAAGACGGTCTTACAACTCGTTCGAAGGAAAAATATCTTGCGCATTGCCGTAATTTCCGCGGAAGCGGTTCCATACTCGAAGACCGGCGGGCTCGGAGACGTTGCCGGCGCGCTGCCGAAAGCGCTTCGTCAGATCGGCGAAGATGCCTATCTGATCACGCCGTGCTATTGGCAAACGAAAGGCGATCTGCTTTGGCGCACGGCCTTCGACGATCTGCGCGTCAACTGGCGCGGCGGCGTCTATCACGCGAAGGCTTTCTACTCAGAAGCGAACGGCTCGCCAACGTTCCTTATCGACGCTCCGTCGTACTTTCACCGCGACTCGATTTACGGCTATCGCGAAGATCACGAACGCTTCGCCTTCTTCAATCACGCCGCGCTCGAACTGATCCGGCGTCTCGGAACGCCGCCCGACATCGTTCATCTGAACGACTGGCATTGCGGCTTCGCGGCGGTCGAGATCGCGCATCTCAGATACTGGGAGCCGTTCTGGCGGCGCACGCGGACCGTCTTCTCAATCCACAATCTCGCGTATCAGGGCGGTTTCGATGCGGGCGACCTCTGGAAGTTCGGCTTCTCGTCGGATTTCGAGCGCAATGCCTTCGCGTTCAACGGCTATGCGTCGGCGATGAAGGCCGGACTCGCGGTCTCGGACATGCTCTCGACGGTTTCGCGGCGGTACGGCTACGAGATGCAGACCGCCGAGAACGGATACGGTCTCGACTGGCTGTTGCGGCAGCGGTCGAACCGCTTGGTCGGCATCGTCAACGGGGTTGATTTCGATGTCTGGAACCCGGAGACCGACACGGCAATCGTGGCGAACTTCTCGAAACACGATCTTTCGGGAAAACGCGAATGCAAACGCGCGCTGCTCGAGGGGTTCTCGCTTCCCGTCGATCTCGACCGGCCGATCTTCGCGTCGATCACGCGGCTCACTTCTCAGAAGGGGATCGAACTGATCCAGCAGGTCGCGCTCGAGATCCTTGCGACCGGATCGTACATCGTTTCGCTCGGGTCGGGCGACAAGTCTTACGAGAACTTCTTCCAGCGTCTGCGCGATCACGCGCCGCGCCAGGTCGGGATCTTCCGGGGCTACAACGAGGACCTTTCGCACAAGATCGAGGCCGGCGCCGATATGTTCCTGATGCCGTCGCGATTCGAGCCGTGCGGGCTCAACCAGATGTACTCGCTCCGGTACGGAACCATCCCGATCGTCCGCGCCGTCGGCGGGCTCGACGACACGGTCGAGAATTTCGACGCCGTAACCGGCACCGGCAACGGCTTCAAGTTCCGCGAATTCCGCGCCGACAAGTTCCTCGAACGCATCTACGAGGCGCTGTTCGCCTATTACGACAAAGACGCGTGGCGCCGGTTGCAGTGGAACGGTATGAACGAGGACAACTCGTGGCAGAACGCGGCGCGGAAGTACGTACAACTGTATCGGAGCGCGTGATAGCGCGAGTGCAAAGTGCAGAGTGCAAAGTGCATAGTTGTGACTGGTTAGGTGTTTAGGGGATTGGTAAACTCATTCTATGAAGGGAGTCTGAGCTCTTGACTCCCGTGCATCTCATCTCATCAGGGGGGTTCAGATTTGAAGGGGAGCGTTTTGCGCGAGAAGTCTTACAATTTTGCCTTACGAATAGTTAAGCTGAGCAAGTTTTTGAACGAAGAAAAACGGGAGTTTGTCCTTTCGAGACAGATTCTGCGTTCGGGAACATCGATCGGAGCGAACATTGCCGAAGGAGGTCGTGCGGAGTCGAGGTCCGATTTTGTGCACAAGTTGTCCGTCTCGCTGAAAGAATCATTCGAAACCGAGTATTGGCTGAACCTTCTTAGAGATGGCGCCTACATTTCGCCCGTTCAGGCTGAATCACTGATATCTGACTGCAACGAGTTGCAGCGAATACTTACGGCTTCGATCAAGACCGCGAAGAAGCAGATGCAATAACATTTCACCCCGGACTAAGCACTCTGCACTTTGCACTGTTAACTGTAGTTATGATTATCGTAATAATCGGCGCCCAGTGGGGTGACGAAGGAAAAGGAAAGGTTGTCGATCTTCTGGCGGACCGCTTCGATATCGTTGCGCGGTATCAGGGCGGGCACAACGCCGGGCATTCGGTTTATGTCGGCGACAAGGCGTTCGTTCTGAGGCTTTTGCCGTCGGGGATCATCCACGAGGACAAGACCTGCGTGCTTGGAAACGGGATGGTCATCGACCCGAAGGCGTTCTTCGAAGAGGTCGATCAAATGACCTCGCAGGGCATTTCGATCACGCCCGGCAGGCTGAAGGTCTCGTCGCGCGCTCATCTGATAATGCCGTATCACCGGGCGCTCGACCACACATCGGAGGAACGGCTCGGGAACGAGAAGATCGGAACGACGCTGCGCGGCATCGGACCGGCGTACGAGGACAAGGCCGGACGGCGCGGGATCCGCGTCGCCGACGCGCTCGTGCCGGAATTGCTGCGTTTGCGGATCGAACGCAATCTTGAAGAAGCGAACCGGATCATCGTGCTCTACGGGCGCGAGCCGTTGCGTTCCGACGAGATCTATGACGAGATCTCGGCGCTTGTCGAGCGTCTCCGGCCGTTTGTCGCCGAGACTTCGCATTTCTTCTCGGAGGCAAAACGGGCGGACAAGAAGATCCTGCTCGAGGGCGCGCAGGCGACGCTTCTCGATGTCGATCACGGGACGTATCCGTATGTCACCTCGTCGAATCCGACGGCTGGCGGCGCGTCGGTCGGCGCCGGGATCCCGCCGCATCATATTTCGGGAGTTCTCGGCATCGTGCGCACGTACGCGACGCGCGTCGGCGAGGGGCCGTTCCCGACCGAGATGCTGAATGCCGAAGAACCGATCGCAGATCTCATCCGCCAGCGCGGCAACGAATACGGATCGGTCACCAAACGGCCCCGTCGGTGCGGCTGGTTCGACGCCGTCGCGACGCGTTACGCGGCCGAGCTCAACGGTTTCAGTTCGGTCGCGCTGACGAAGCTCGACGTTCTGGACGCGCTTGACGAGATCAAGGTCTGCGTCGGTTACGAGATCGACGGCCGCCGCATCGACACGTTTCCGGCCGTTTCGCACGATTTGAACCGCATCAAGCCCGTTTACGAGACGCTCGAAGGGTGGCGGTCGGAAACGCTCGGCGTGACCCGAATCGGCGATCTTCCGGCAAAGGCCCGCGCATACGTCGATTTCCTGTCGCGCTCGATCGGCGTCGAGATCGGTCTGATCTCGACCGGTCCCGAACGCGATCAGACGATCATCCTCGAAGACAGCGTGATGGAAAGCTGGTTCAACTGATTCCTGGATCCTCATTTATCAA
>CAZARD010000063.1:11179-17470 GCA_964487505.1 uncultured Blastocatellaceae bacterium
GAAGACAGCGTGATGGAAAGCTGGTTCAACTGATTCCTGGATCCTCATTTATCAATCAGTCAATTCGGATCAGCCGCATTCGGATTTGCGCCGGCTCGGTTTTCGGAGTAGATTGTTCGGAAAACCAAACGGAGGAACATTTAATGAAAAATGCTCGTGCGATGGCGGTCGTTGCCGTCTTGTTGACGGTCTTGGTTCTGGCGTGCGGCGGCGGAAAGCCGGTCCCGACGAAGTATCAGGGAAACTGGAAGGGAACCGACGGCACGACGATCTATATGAATGCGGACGGTCGGGCCGGCTTCAAAAAGGGATCGAGTTCGGTTGACGGAGGCGGCGCCGAGATCGACGAGTCGGCGAAAACGCTGACGATCTCGCTGTTCGGGATCTCAGAGACCTGGAAGATCGACAAAGAGCCGGAAGGCAATGAAATGACCCTCAGCGGCGTCGTCTTCAAGAAGTAAGGGACATTGCAGAATCCGGCGAGCGCGGGCTGCGAAGTGCGCGCCTTCGCATAAGGGCGTTCGGGCGGCGGCATTGGTCGGCGTCCGTCGTCGTTGTGGCCTGAGTTTCCCGCGAAGCAGGCCAAAGACGCACATTCTCGGGAAAATCCGAAACGGATTCGCTCGAATCAAGTCATCAAATACCCCGTTTTGAGATCTCAAATTTCAGATCTGAGATCTCACGCCGTTGAACCCCGATTGAGCGTTTGAGCGATTGCGTGACGACGGCGTTCGGATCTTCTTCCTGACACTCCCGAACATTGATCTGCAAGAAAACGGTTAGCTAATAGCTGATAGCTGTTAGCTGACAGTCAGTCCCGGATCGGCCCCGGCCAATTGCGAACAACAAATCGAACGAGCCATCTTTGCTGCTTTTTCTTAATCCGGGTTCATCCGCATTGTTGGCGTTCATCCGCAGATGGAAACACAGACGCGATCCCGGGGAAGGATTGTATCTTGAGAGAGGAATTTGCCCGCTAATCTTCACGAATCAGTGCCAAACACGATGCCTTTCGCCTGTCCGCTTTAGCAGCTATCGTGCCGAGATCCGGAAAACCTCCTGAAAACAAGAACCATCAGCCGAATGCCGCTCCGGCGGCAGATCCGGATGACCCTTTTGACGCTGAATTCGCGTTTCTACGGGTGTCAGGCCCACCGTTGTTCGGGCTTGATCGTTGGAGGGCAGTATGAAAAAGATCATCTATTGTTTGCTGATTACCGCACTTCTCGGGGTCGCGGTGTTCGCTCAGACACCAAAACAGACGACCCGCCGACTGCCGGCCGGAATATCCGGGTGGAGCGGCGAGGATTCCGACAGGCTCCTCAACGATCCGATTATCAAGATGCGGCTGAAGACGTTGTTGGGGAAAAAGAACTACACATCCTTTATGGAAACCTTCGAAACGATAACGCCGATCGAAAAGGACGGCAACGTGCTGTTCGCGAGCGGGTGCCTGATCCACGCCTGCACGCATCTCGAATCGGCGATCGCGATCGATCTCAAGAACAACACGGTCCACGCGGCGATCTTCCGCGACGAAAAGCCGACGCGGTTCTTCAACGAGCGCGGCCGGAAGACTCCCGGACCGATCCTGGCCTGGGCGAAACGTCTGAGCGAGATCAAGGCGCCCGAAGGAGGCGAGTGATATTGTTGGAACTCGCGTACCTTGGTCCGATCGCCGAAGAGGGTTTATGAGATACATTGCCGCATTCATTCTGTTGGTGCTTTCCGCGTGCGTCGCGGCCAACGCCCAGGAATTCAACAACAAGACAAAGCAGTACACGCTCGTCTCGCAGACCGAGGCGCGGGCCGAAACTTCCCGGACGCACCGAAGGGTGCTTTGCGACTATCAGCCTTCGGGGCTTTTCGTTCAGCGCGGCGAGCGGTTCTCCGTTGAGGTGAGCGGACTCGAGGGCGATTACAAACTCTCGACGATGATCGGCTTCAAGCCGATGTGGGAACGGCGCAACAAGACGCAGGAGAACGAATTGCGCGAAGGCTCGAACAAAGTGACGGCCGAAGAAGGCGGAATACTCTCGTTCATTTTCGTGAAGCGAGCGGGGATCGACGTCGAGCCCTCAACGGTCGAGATCAGGGTGACCGGCGGCCGGCCATTCCCGCTGTATATCATCGGAGAAACGGATGATGGGGATTGGGAGAGCGATATTGAAGAGATGAGCGATGCCAAGTTCGTGCAATTGGTCTCGGACAAGGCGCTGGTGACGATCCCTTACGAAGATTATGTCGAAAATCCGATCGAGGATGTCGAGGCATCGTTCGAGACGATACACCGGATGATCGATCTCCAGGACGAACTCGCGGGTTTCGACGATTCGTCGCCGGAGAATATGAGGACCCGGAACCGAATCAACTATCTCACGGACTTCTACACCGTGCCGCCTGAATCGGACAAATACTACGCATACGCTTCGGAGTACTTCATCGGAATGAAGCGTGACAACTTCACGCATTTGACTGAGAAACTCGGAACCGAATGGGGCTATTGGCATGAGACCGGGCACACCTACCAGCAGCGGAGTTGGACCTGGAGTTCGATCGTCGAGATCCAGGTGAACATCTTCTCGCTCTACGTACAGGAGAAATTCGGCCTGCCGTCCAAGCTCAACGACAAAGAAGGCCGGAACACCGTGTCATCGTTCGAAATGGCTCGGCGCTACATCGCCGATCCGAACAAGAACTATCTGGTCAAGAACAAGGACGACTACACCGAGTTCTTCACGAAACTCGTGATGTTCCACCAACTCAAGTCGGTTTTCGGGTGGGATGTGTTCAAGAGTTTGCACAAGGAGTTTCGCAAGCAGCCGTACCGCTTCGATCCGAAACTGACCGACGCCGAAATGGCGAACCGGTTCGTTTACGCGATCTGCGTCGCCTCGCGCAGCGATCTCGTGGCGTTCTTCCGAAAGTGGGGCCTCAATATCGACGCCGCGACCGCCAAAAGGATCGCGGCGCTGAAACTGCCGCTTCCGAAGACCGATCCGGCAACGATCTTCAAATAGGACACTTAAATGAGAAAAACAACTTCTATCGCAATCGCAATCATCGCGTTCACTTTCGCGGCCGCCGAGACATCACTGGCCTGCAGCTGCAGGCTCAGCCAGGACTCGTTGAAAAAACAGGTTTCGAACGCCTACAAGGAATCGGCCGCGATCTTTTCCGGAACGGTGAAGTCGGTCGAGACGGCCGCGAACGGCAATGAGGTGATCGTCAAATTCAGCGTGAAAGACACTTGGAAGGGAGCGATCGGTAAAGAGGTCACGGTGATGACCGCGCTTGACAGCTCGATGTGCGGCTACGACTTCGAGGTCGGGAAAGAGTACCTTGTTTACGCCTACGGCACCGTCGATGAACTCGGCGTCGGCCTTTGCACTCGCACCACATCGATGCCGAATCAGTCGGATGTGAAGTACCTGGCAAGGTTGAAGAAGAAGTACGCGCCCAAGAAGACGGGTTGAACCCAGATCCAGCGCCAGAAGAGGGAAATGAGTCTGAGGCGAAGGATTTGATCGATAGTCAGTGGCCTTCCGCTCATCGGTGGGCATCGCCCGTAAATCAGACATCACCAAAAAGGGAGAAATATGCAAAACAACAGAGGGAGTTACAAATCGGACAAACTGAGCCTACTATTGGTTGCTTTTTGTGCTGCTGGCAATTAATCTCGGCTGCAATTTCAGTTGCGGTAAGTCTGCTGAGATCAATGTCGAATCGGGAGCGGAGGAAGCCAACAAACTGGTTCGTGAAGGCAATGCCTTTATGGAAAAAGCCAATCAATCGCTGAACAAAGCGGAAGCCTTATCGAACGAATTGCTGGGGAGTGAGTCTTTGAAAAAAGTTCAGGATGTGGAGGAATACAAAGCAGCCAACAAGACCAAGTTTGATGAACTGATCAAGCTGCGCGAAGAGTCTGCGAAGGGTTATGAAGAAGCCGCGGCCAAATTTGAACAAATTTCAAAATTGAGCGTCGATGGAAAGTTCAAGGAATATGCCGGCTTACTTGCGCAGCAAGGCAAGAAACTCGCGGAAATAAACAAAGCTGATGCCGCTCTCGACAAGGCCTATTTAGCCGAGGAAGACACCAGCAAGCACAGCTCAATGTTTGAAGAGTTCAACAAGAAAGATGCTCAAATGAGAAAAGAGCTGAGCGAGCTTAAAGAAAAAACCACAAAATTCAAGAACGATAATCCCGAAATTTTCAAAAAGTAGAAGTCGGTCAGAGGGTGAAGTCAACAGTCGCCGCGCGATGGGAAACTCTAGTCGTGAGGCGTAAGCCCACGGAGCAGGACGCGAAAACCCGATCCGGAGTCGCGCGATCGAAGGCATTCGCCATTTTGGATTTCGGATTTGGGATTTTGGATTCGGTACGAAGTCGGGACGGCCTTCGTGCGCCGTCGGCATCGATATGCTGACTTGCGGTCACGCGCAAACGCGTAACTCCTGCGGATTGAGCGAACGCATAACTCCGCCGGTCGACTAGTTTCGAAATCCAAAATCCAAAATCAAAAATCGAAATTCCCAATTCCCAAATGGAACCTTCTACCTCTTCATCAGCGCCTTCACCGCGGCCTCGATCTGCTGGTCCCGGCCCGCGGCCATGACGTCGGGCTCGTTTCGGACGAGAATGTCCGGTTCCTGCTGGACGTTTTCGGCGCATTTGCCGTCGAGCGTCCGCCAGCAGCCCATCGGGATGCCAAATCGGAGACTGGGGTCGATCTGGTTTTCCCACCAGACGAACGTTCCCGTGCCCGGCACCGGCATCCCAAGCACTTGGCCGATGCCCTTGGCCTTGTACGCGAGCGGGAAAAGGTGCGCGTCCGAGTAGTTGCTCTCGCCGACGAGCACGATCGACGGCTTTATCCATTTGTCGAACGGTTCGCTGCCGATGTACTGTCCGTGAGGCACGACGTCGAAGTACTTCTTGCCGCTCAGGAAGTCCGAAAGTTGCTCGTGGATGCTGCCGCCGCCATTGAAACGCGTATCGACGATGATCGCGTCCTTTGAGATGTTGAGGCCGAGCGACTCGTCGACCGCCGCGCGCATGCTGGCGTCGTTCATCGAGCGCACGTGGATGTATCCGATCTTGCCGCCTGAGATCCGTTCGGTTTCGGCGCGCCGGGCGCGGACCCACCGCTTGTACAGCAACTCGTTCTCCTCGCCCCGCCCGATGGCTTTGACGGTCTCTTCCCAGCGCCTGTTCGCCGCCGGATCGAAAACGGTGATCAGCGCGAGCTTTCCGGCCTTGCGGTTCAGCAGTTTGAAAAAGTCGAACGTGCCGTCGATAGCCACGCCGTCGATCGACTCAATGACGTGGCCGGCCCGGACCGCCGACGACGCGAGGTCGAGCGGTCCCCCTTGGATTACCTCCGCGATCTTCGCGCCGCTGCCGGTGTATGCCAGATCGTAAAGCACGCCCAACGAGGCCGTTTGATCGCCCTGCGGAGCAATCGAGGTGAAATAAGCGCCCGTGTGCGAGACGTTGACCTCGCCGAGCATTTCGCTCAGCATTTCGGCGAAATCGTAATTGTTGTTGATGTACGGGACGAAGCGCTTGTAAGCCTTGTAGTAGAAATCCCAGTCGACTCCGTTCAGGTCGGGAAAGATCAGCTTCTGTTTGAATTGCCGCCACGAATGGTCGAAGATGTACTGCTTTTCGGCCGTGTAGTTGAGCACCATCTCGGTGTTGACCGCGACCGGCTCCGGTTTGCCGCTCTCCGCATCGATCTTGGTCGCGCGGCCGTCTGCGAAAACGAAAAGGAACTTGCCGTCCGCGGAAAGCTCCATCGAAGCATTGTTGACGCCGAGTTTCGCGAAGACCTTGGTTTCACGCGTGCGGATCTCGGTCACCCAAAGATCGTTGCCCTTTTCGAATGCCGTCAGATAAAACAGTCTTTCGCCGTCCTTTGACAACGTCCAGTCGGAGATGGCGGAAGTGTGCGTAGTCAATCGCAACTTGCGTTCACTGACGCCGTCAAGTTCAAATTCGAGACCTTTCTTGTCCTCGGACTTGGACGCGGGCGCCGGTGTTGACGGGGCGGTCGCCTTGGCCTTTTCCTCGGCCTCTTTCTTCTCTTTTTCCTCGGTCTCTTTGAGCAATGCGAACTCTTCTTTGGAAAGCCGCGCACGGTCAAAGAACGATTTCGTGAAGTACATTCCGAAGACATCGCCCGACACCGCGTTCAGCGCCTGCGACAGCGCTCCTTCGCGGGTCGAGCCCCAGATCATCATCTTGCCGTCCATCGCCCATTTCGGCGCGACGTCGTCGTAACCGCTCTG
>CAZARD010000063.1:17570-25308 GCA_964487505.1 uncultured Blastocatellaceae bacterium
TTCCAATTGCCGTCGCGCTCGGCGGCGTACGCGAGCGTGCGCCCGTCGGGGCTCCAATTGACCGAGCGTTCCTGGGCCGGAGTGTTGGTGACGCGCTTGACGGTCTTGCCGTCGATGCTCGAGACGAAGACCTCTCCCCTGAAGACGAACGCGAACTCCTTGCCGCTCGGCGCGAGCTTTGCCTCCGTGAATCCGCCGTTGACCGGAACGATGCGTTCGATCGGCTCGCGACCGTCGGCGGCGATTCGGACCGCGACCTTTTTCGGCTCGCCGCCGTCCTTGACCGTGTAGAGCTCGCCGTCATAGCTGAATGCCATCAGGCCCGACTTGGACCGCGTCAGGAACCGGACGGGATGTTTGGTCAGCTTCGTTACCGGGGCGCTGCGGTCGGGCCGGTCGAGACTGCTCTTGTAGATGTTGAACGATCCGCTTTGTTCGCTCAGGTAATAGAAATCACGATCGTTCGAGCCAAAGACCGGATTGCGGTCCTCGCCCTTGAAAGATGTGAGCTGCGTGTACTTCTTGGCCGTCACGTCGTACAGCCAGACGTCGCGGGTCACCGACGAGGTATGGTGCTTTCGCCAATCGCTTTCGTAGCCTTTGTAATCGTGGAAAATGATCTTGTCGCCGGATGAACTTACCGTCGCGTTCAATGCCGGTGACGTTAGGACCTGGGAAACGAGGCCGCCCGCCGCAGGCACGGAATAAAGCTCGGTCATCCCGCCGGCAGGGAACTGGACGTTCGACGCCAGGTCCTGGCGCGCGGCGGCGAAAAGAACGGCGCCGTCGTCGGCCGTGAAACCGCTCGGGATCTCGTTTGCGGAGTGAAAGGTCAGCCGTTTCGCCTCTCCGCCGGTTGCGGGCATCAAAAAGACGTCGAAGTTGCCGTACCGATCCGAAGCGAACGCGATGTTCCGGCCGTCGCGGCTCCAGACCGGCGCGAACTCATACGATTCTCCGATCGTCAACGGAGTCGCGTTCCCGCCCGCGGCGGGAACCGACCAGATGTCTCCCTTGTATTCGAAAAGCAGCGTCTGCCCGTCCGGCGAGATCGCCGGGTATCGGAGCCATTGCGGATTGTCCTGAGCGAACGCGATCGTCGAGACGAGTAGGCAAAGCGAAAGACAGAAAAGGAACTTCATAGTATTGATGATTCGGGACTTGAAATCGCAAGAACGAACTTTCATACGGTAGAAGAATCAGGTTTGTTTCATCCGATCGCGGCTCCCCACTCGCGACACCAATGACGGCAAGTCAGCGCAAACGGGTCCGGCAGAGCAGTCCGCCGCGCGTAGACTCGAAATGACATTCGCGCTGCAGCGCTTTCCGGTCGTTGTGCCGCCGGGCTTCGACTTCGAGGCCGCGCCGACCATTGCGAGCCGGGAACGGGATGGAAACTGTGTCAAGCTGATCGCCATCGACCACAATTTCGACGGTCCCCGAGCTACCGGAAGGAACACGATGGCGTCGATATCTTCGGCGCGATCGGCCTGTGGATCGTCGCCGCCACGGATGGCAGGGTTGTCGATGAGTGGGAATACGAGGGCCGCAGGCTGCCCGGTGCGGTTTCAGCGTCAGTGGCGGAAACCACGTTCGCCTGATCGATCTATTCGGGAACGTTCATTATTATGCGCATCTGCTAACCGTGCCGCTCGTTTCAAGCGGGGCGGAAGTGCGCGCCGGCGAACATATCGGCTATCTCGGGCAACACGGGCAACTGCGGTTGCCCGCATCTGCACTACCAAGTCCGGGTACCGTACCCGCTCAAGCCGGCCAGCGGCGGAGTCGCGGTCAACCCGATCGACGAACTTGAACGGCTCCGGCCGCGCTTCCTGATGCCCGGCAGGTAAGCGTTCAGGCATCGGGCTTTTGAAGGGCGCTCACCAGCGCCGTCTTGAACCCCGTCGTGCGCGCGTGGGCCGGCCAGGACTTCGAATTGAATCCCCACCAGTCGACGTGGATATGGTCCTTGTGCTTGGCGCCGAGCCCCGGAATCGTCGGGTTCTTCTTCAGCATCCCCTTGCGCCCGCCGTAAGGCGGCATTCCGGGGATATGAAAGAAGACGGCCTTCTTCCCCTCCCAGTCCGTGTAGATGATGTCGGCCCAACGCATCTGCGGATGGACCTTTACCAGCGCCGCGATGATCTGGTCCGCGACCCTTTTCTCCGCCGGCACTCGGCTGTCGAGCATAATATCCATCGCGAGCCCCGCCGTGTGCCGCGAACCGTCGCTACGCGTAGTATGGATCTTGGTCCGGTTTGCGGCCAGTAAAGGCACGCCCTCGATCAAAGCCTCTTTCAACTCCTTGAGCGCAGGGCACTCGCCCTGCGCCCCTCCTTTCCATTCGCCCATAACGCCTCCGGCGCTCGAAGCGCCTTTCAACGGCCGAATAGTTCCATTCGCAAGATATGTGCCGCGCCGTTTCGGGAGCAAGGGCCCTAAAGTGCCGGTCTAACCGTTGCCACCGCGCCGATTGGCTTTCCTGTGGTCAAAATCTCCCGATTCGTTGGGGGATTTTTCCGCTATCCCTTCGAGTATGGCAACGCGATTGGCGCGACGATGACGTTCGGATGCCCGCCCCCGAGACCAGGCGCACGGCGCCCCGTGCGGCGCATCGCGTGCGGACTTGCGGACAAAGACGCGCTCCGCCGCGGCTGAAACTCAAGAAGGTAGATCTTGGACCGACCGAGAACACAACGGCCCCGTCGAACCGTTTGTCGAAGTTCTTCAACGATCGCGAGGACAACGGCATCTTCAGGGAGGGCACTAATCGGTTGAGAAAACGGTCATCTGGCGACCGACCGAACGGTCGGGTCGGAAGAACTTGCAAGTTGTCCGGCTTCCCGACCAAAACGGGATCGTCTCAGATCTTCGTCCCCGTTCAGCTTTGTGTGTAGCGCTGCCGACTTACGGTCTGAGGCCAGGCTCCGGCGGCGATCGGCGGCCTGTAGAATAGTCCGGTGCTTCGCTCGGCGGACCCGATCTCACCGTCGTGATCCGCCGCGCCGGCACACGGGCTGAATACGACACCGCGATTGATCTCGTCGATCTCGTCTGGGTCCGCACCGACGAAACACTGATGCTCCCTTGCCGTTGCTGTTCCCGAAACTCGACGGGATCGGCGGTCATCTTGAACTCTTCCGTCGAATTCGGATCGTACTCCGAAACTGGTCGTGTTGGGTTTCCGCGACGCCGATCGTGCCATCGGCGCCCCAAATCTCGCATTTCGCGACATTTGCCTTCCCCGATTTTCCGAAAGTGCCTACGATCATCGCAGATCGAAGATCCATAAGGAGGTCATTGATGGAATTGGGTGCGTTTTCAGTAAGCCTGGCGGTAAGGGACATTGAGATTTCGAGACAGTTTTACGAAAAACTCGGCTTTCGGGTGTTTGCAGGGGAACAGTCCCAGAACTGGTTGATTTTGAAGAACGGTGAAATCGCCATAGGGCTTTTTCAGGGAATGTTCGAGCAAAACATTCTCACGTTCAATCCCGGCTGGGACAAGAACGCGCATCGGATCGATGAATTCGCTGACGTCCGCGAGATACAAAAGCGCATACGAAACAGCGGGATCGCCTTGCTCTCGGAAGTCGACGAAGAATCGGAAGGTCCGGCAAGTTTTATGATTTCCGACCCCGACGGGAACACGATACTTTTTGACCAGCATTTCTGATCATATGAAGACCCGAATCTTGATTTCTATCGCAATTCTCTTATCCGTGCAGCTTTCGACTTCGGGCCAGAGGCCCTCGATGCAGCAGGATCCCGGGCTGAACAACCTTCGATTTCCCGAAGGGACGGCGACAGCCCCGAACAACACGCTTGGCAAAGTTGCGAAAGTCGGAACCGGATCAAAAAAGGCGCTGCTTGTCCCGGGACTCGGGTTCGGCGGCGAAATCTGGGACGAATTTATGGAACGTCACAAAACGGAATTTACTATGTACGCCGTGACGCTGCCTGGATTTGGCGGAACGACACCGCTCGCGATGCCTCCCGAGAAAACGAAATACGCCGCGACGACCTGGACGCGATCGGCAGTCGCAGCGCTCGAAAAACTCATCGAGCAGGAACGTCTCGGTCGAGTGACGATCTTCGCTCACTGGGCGCTCGCGACGCAGATCGCGTTGCGGCTGGCGGCCGATCATCCGGACAGGATCGATTCAGTTATCCTGATCGGAGGTCCGCTCAAGGTGAATTTCGAGAACTCGCCGACCGATATGCTGAAATGGACGTCCGAGGAACGCACTACGTTCATCGAGGGGCTCGGCGAACGATGGTTCAAGACCGTCACCCGCGAGACGTGGGATGACAACAATTTTATGACATACGATTACGCCGTAAACCCGCGTCGCGCGCTCTTTCTTTGGCGGGCGGCGCAGAAACCGCTGATACAGGTCTGGATACGCTATCTGCTCGAGTTTTACAGCATCGATCCATTCCCCGAGCTGAAAGGTCTGCAAGTCCCGACCGTTGTCATTCAACCTGCATTCGACGATGACGCCTACTACGTCGAAAAGAACAGAAACTATATGCGCAACTTGTGCATCGACAGTTGGCGTGATGCAAAGAACGTCAACGACAAGATCGAGTTTGTCACGATCTCCGGTTCGCGACTGTTTGTTATGTTCGACAAACCGGAGGAACTCGACAAGGCGATCGGCGGCTTTCTCGGCCGCGTCGAGCGAAAGAACTGATCCGGAATTCTGATCGCAAAAATCATAAATATGAAAACCGCAGAATACGCATCGATCGCACTTCACGTACTGCTGTTCGTCGCCGCCGCGACGACGATCTCGGCACTCGTTCAATTTGTCCTTGTAGGAAAGGTGTCGATGACCGTGACGTTTCCGGCGAGTGTCGGCGTCGCGCTTGGTTCCGCATATTTTGCGCAACGTAGGAAACAGAAATGTGACTTTGGAGCCAAAGATGACAGACCTCAATGAATCACTGATCGCTGAGTTTCGCCACGAGACCGCGACAACGCTGCGGATGCTCGAACGCGTCCCTGCTGACGCGCTTGATTGGCGACCGCACGAAAAGTCACGGACCTTGGGAGAGATCGCATTACATATCGCGAACATTCCCGGTCTCTTCATCGCGCCGCTCGATCGTGACGAATTTGACCGCGGCGAGTATCTGAATTCTGCCGAGAACCCAAGTAATCCTTCCGAGCGCTTGAGCCAAAGTTCGGTTGAATCTGAGATGACACTCAAATCGCTTACAAGCAACGCGCTTTTTTCTTCGTGGAGGTATACGGCCGGCGATAAGCTCATTTTCGAAATGCCTCGCATCGCCGTCATCCGAGTAATGGCACTCAATCATTTGATTCACCATCGCGGCCAACTATCGGTGTATCTTCGGATGCTCAATATTGCGGTTCCCGGACCCTACGGTCCAAGCGCGGACGAGGTCGCTTGATTGCGAATCATCGTTACAGTCCTGAGTCTCTTGAACGGCGGATAAATCCTCGCAGAAGGCGTCGCCGTTCTCGCACTTTGATGGTTCTCGCGGTCTTGAACCCGTGGAATTTCCTTTTGGGGCCTTGACGCCGGCGATCAACTTCTTTTTCCTCGTCGGATCGACGCGTCGAACGGGCCGAGGCGAAATTCGCGGGTAAGAATCCCTGCAGACCCGCATATCAGCGGCCTCGCGTCGATGGACGCTTTGCTTCCCGGCGTGTTTGCGGGAGAATTGCATCGTCGACCGCACGACGAATCCGACGATGATAACGATCGCACAACGGTTAATCAGATTCAGGAAGCCGGCACTCATTTTGTTTCTTGTTTGGACGCTTGCCGGACTGTCTTTCGGCGGGATCTTTGCACTGATCGGAAATGTCAGGAACGAGCCGTTTCTGACCGTTCTGATCAGCAATATGTCGCGTTACTATGCGTGGGGTGCGATTTCACCGCTTTTCTACATATTCGCAAAGCGGTTCGAGGTTCTCGGTTCCGAACGTAGGTATGTCAATGTCGTTCTGAACCTGGCCTTCGGATTAGCGGTCTCGGTCGCTTTCGCGCTCGCGTTTGTCGTTTTTTTTGAAAGCGGATCTGCAGCTTCGGCGTCTGACGCGATCAGGCGGCTCCTTCCCGTTTCGACATTCTATGCCCTGATCTCGTTCTATCTTCCGACGATCCTCGCCGTTCACGCGATTCTGTTTTTCCGCAACTATACATCGGAAGAATCGAAGAACGCCGAACTCAAGGCGCAGCTCTCGAACGCCGAACTCACCGCGCTCAAAATGCAGTTGCACCCGCATTTTCTGTTCAACTCGCTCCACGCGATATCCTCGCTAATAATGATTGATCCCGCAAGGGCAAACCGGATGGTCGCACTGCTCGGAGACTTCCTCCGGCTGACGCTGGAACATTCGGGAGAACAACTTGTGTCGCTTGAAGAAGAACTCAACTTCTTGCGATGTTACCTGGAGATCGAAGAAACGCGATTCGAAGACCGGCTCGCGGTAAATTTCGACATTGACGACGACGTTCTTGGGGTTGCCGTACCGCACCTGATCCTTCAACCACTTGCCGAGAACGCCGTCAAACACGGCATCGCTCCGCATTCGTCACCGGGAACGATTGACATCACGGCCAGAAGATCCGGCAACGAGGTTCACGTGCGGATCATCGACAGCGGGTCCGGCGGTCACGGTGACACGGCCCGCGGTCGTGCCGGAAGCGGCGTCGGGATCGCAAACGTGAGATCGCGGCTCGAACGCATCTACGGCGCGGACGCGCGACTTACGATCGAGGAAGAATCGCCCCGCGGCTGCCGTGCCGAACTCACGGTTCCGATCGCGAAGCCGGCTGAAGGGAGATCATGATGATCAGAGTGCTTATTATTGATGACGAGCCTTTCGCGCGAAAGTACATCCGCGAGCTGCTTCTGCGTGAGCCCGGGATCGAGATCGTCGGCGAAGCTGGCAACGGAAAGGACGGAGTGGAACTGATCAATGAACTTCGACCGGATCTGGTGTTTCTTGACATTCAGATGCCGGAAATGAATGGGTTTGAGGCGCTCTCGGAGGTTGACTCGGAGAATCTTCCGGTGATCGTCTTCACGACCGCGTTCGAGGAATTTGCGATCCGTGCTTTCGAGGTTCACGCGCTTGATTACCTTTTGAAGCCGTTCGATCAACAGCGGTTCGCGAAGGCGCTGGTGCACGTCCGCGAAGCGCTCGGCGAGCGCGAGACGAAGGAACTTGAATCAGGCAAGATCGCGGAACTGCTTGACTCCCTTCGCGGAAAAAGGCGGTTTCTCGACCGCGTTCTGATTCGAAAAGACGGCCGCATCGTGTTTCTAAAAGCAACGGACGTAGAGCGTATCGAGGCCGACGACAAGTATCTCCATCTTTACCACGGCCGTTCACGCCACACGATCCGCCAGGGGCTTTCTTCGATCAAGTCGCAGCTCGACCCCGGCATATTCGTTCAAATCAGCCGGTCGGTGATCGTCAACGTCGAACAAATCAAGGAACTTCAAACGATGTTCAATGGCGAATTCGAAGTTCTGATGCAGAGCGGAAAGGTCCTTAGGCTGAGCAGAACGCACAAGAACGAACTCTTCGACATCCTCGGTAAACCTTTCGCTTAGAGTGCATCCGTCATCCCGGGCTCCAAAGATCGTGATCGGAGGCCTGGCAAAAAACAAGGGCAACCTGCGCGGTTGCCCTAAGTTCTTGAAATTAATGGTGATCCGACCAGGACTCGAACCTGGGACCCAATGGTTAAAAG
>CAZARD010000064.1:0-13014 GCA_964487505.1 uncultured Blastocatellaceae bacterium
GGTTTCCGATATTGTTGAATAGTTGAGAATTCCAAATTCCAGGATTCCAGATTCCAGGTCTATGAACAGAACTTTCGGGATCTGGAATCTGGAATCCTGGAGTTTGAAGTAACGATATGTTGAACGAAAAAATCCGCATCAAGCTTAAAGCGTACGACCATCGAGTTCTCGATCAATCGACGCTCGAGATCGTCGAAACCGCCAAGCGCACCGGCGCCCGCGTCGCGGGACCGATCCCGCTTCCGACGATCAAGAACAAATGGACCGTCCTGCGTTCGCCGCACGTCGACAAGAAGTCGCGCGAGCAGTTCGAGATCCGGACGCACAAACGCTTGATGGACATCCTTGATCCGACCGCTGAAACGGTCGATGCGCTGATGAAGCTGGACCTTCCGGCGGGCGTCGATGTCGAGATCAAGGCATTTGGAAAAAACTAAACGAATTTAGGTATTGGATCTCAACGTCCGGAGCGGCATCGTGCCGAGCGGTATGTGTGAGATCCGGGATCAGGAATCCCACAATAAGAAGGATATGGTTAGCGGAATCATCGGAAGAAAAATTGGGATGACGCAGTTGTTTGCCGAGGACGGAACGGTTACGCCGGTCACCGTTATCAAGGCCGGGCCGTGCGTCGTCGTCCAAACAAAAAGCGCCGCCGGTCGTGACGGTTACAATGCCGTGCAGCTCGGACTCGTCGAGGACAAGCCGGTCAAGCTGAAGAACGTCAGCAAACCGATGCGCGGACATTTTGAGAAGACGGGCAACGGGCTGCCGCCGACCCGCGTTCTGCGCGAGATCCGTCTCGACGCGGAGGCCGAAGTAAACGTCGGCGATCAGGTCAAGGCCGATATGTTTTCCGATGGCGACAAGATCGAAGTTGTCGGACGGTCGAAGGGCCGCGGTTTCGCGGGCACGATCAAACGGCACAAGTTCCATCGCGGGCCCGAGTCGCACGGCTCGATGTCGGTCCGCGCGCCGGGTTCGATCGGCCAGTCAGCCTATCCGTCACGCGTTATTAAAGGAACGAAATCGTCGGGCCATATGGGCGACGCCCGGGTCACCGTCAAAGGGCTGACCGTTGCGCGCGTCGATGCGGAAAACAACCTGATAATGGTTCGGGGCGCAGTGCCGGGAGCGAACGGCAGCCTGGTGGTTGTCAAGAAGTCATAGTCGATTCAAGTGGGCTTGGGCGCGGCCACGGGTCAAACGCCGCAAGCCGGAGATGGAGTAACTTATGCCTACCGTAAAGGTTCGCAATTTGAAGAACAAAGAAGTTGGTGAGCTTTCGCTGTCGGATGCCGTGTTCGGCGCCGACCTGAACGAGGGCCTGATCCACGCGGCGGTCAAGAATTATCTCGCGAACGCCCGCCAGGGGACGTCGGCCACGAAGACCCGCGGCAATGTTTCGGGTTCGGGCCGCAAGCTCTGGAAGCAGAAGGGAACGGGCCGTGCGCGCATTGCGTCGCTCCGCTCACCGCTCTGGAAGGGCGGCGGCAACGTCCACGGACCGCAGCCCCGCGACTGGTCGTACAACCTGCCGAAGAAAATGCGCCGCGGCGCGTTGCGCTCGGCCCTTTCGGAAAGGCTCCGCGAAGGCAACATCATCGTCGTCGACGAGATCGCATTCGGCGCCGTCAAGACGAAGGACTTCATCTCGGCGATGAAGACCCTCGGACTCGCCGAGGCGAAGAAAGCCGTGAAGACGCTGATCGTTGATTCGCTCGACAACGCGAACCTGGTCCTTTCGGCCCGCAACGTCGAGAAGACGAAGGTCACGAACGCGTTCGGACTCAACATTTACGACATCATTTACCACGAGAAGCTCGTGATCTCGAAGGCGGCCGCCGAGGAACTTAATGAGTTGCTCGATCCGAAGCGCGAAGGCCGCAAGGCCGAAGCCGAACCGGCGGCCGTCGTCGAAGAGGCGCCGAAAGCGAAGAAGGCCGCGAAGCCCCGTGCGAAGAAGGAAGAAGCTGCTGTCGCGGAAGCGAACGTGAGCGAGGAGGCGGCTGAAAATGAATAAGATGAGTGTGTGGGAAGTTTTGAAGTCGCCGGTCGTGACCGAAAAGTCGGTGCTTCTGAAGGAGTCGACGAGCGCCGAAGGCGATGCGCAGGTGCTCACGTTCCGGGTCAACACGAAGGCCGGAAAGAGCGAGATCCGCGCAGCGGTCGAGGAGATCTTCGGCGTCGAGGTCGACACCGTCCGGACCGTCCAGTACCAGGGCAAGCTCAAGAAGCGCGGCCGCTACGAAGGCCGCCGTCCGAACTGGAAGAAAGCGTACGTGACGCTCAAGAAGGGCCAGCCGATGGTCGACTACGCGGAAGCAATCTAGGGATTTTGGATTTCAGATTTTGGATTGCGGATTGGTCGGGTACGGCGGGTCCGGAACAAAATCGGGAATCCTAAAATCAAACGAAAGAAGCGATTGAGATGAGGGCTTCGGACTTGTTTGCGAACAATCCGAAATCCGAAATCCGAAATCCAAAATCGAATTATGGGTATCAAGAAATTAAAACCGACATCACCGGCGCGTAGGTATCAGACATATCTGACCCGTGATGAATTGACTCCGAACGCAAAACCCGAAAAATCTTTGCTCGAGTCAAAGACGAGGATCTCAGGACGCAACAGCGACGGGCGGATCACCGTCCGTCGGCGCGGTGGCGGTCACAAGCGCTTTTACCGGATCATCGATTTCAAGCGCAACAAGATCGGCATCCCGGGAAAGGTGACTCAAATCGAGTACGATCCGAACCGTTCGGCGCACATTGCACTGATCACCTATCTCGACGGCGAGAAGCGCTATATCATCGCCCCCGTCGGGCTGAAGGTCGGCGCGACGATCCTGAGCGGCGAAGAGGCGGACATCCTGCCCGGCAACGCGCTCCCGATCAAGAACATCCCGCTCGGAACCGAACTCCATAACATCGAGCTTCGTCCCGGAAAAGGCGGTCAGATGGTTCGTGCCGCGGGCGGCTTCGCGCAGCTGATCGCGAAGGAAGGCGATTTCGCGCTGCTCCGCATGCCGTCGGGCGAGGTCCGGAAGGTTCCCGTCGTGTGCATGGCGACGGTCGGTCAGGTCGGCAACGTCGAGCACGAGAACGTTTCTCTCGGAAAGGCCGGGCGCACCCGCTGGATGGGACGCCGTCCGAAGGTCCGCGGTGTCGCGATGAACCCGGTCGACCACCCGCACGGCGGCGGCGAGGGCAAAACGTCGGGCGGCCGCCATCCGGTAACGCCCTGGGGCCAGCCGACGCGCGGTTACAAGACCCGGAAGAACAAACGGACGCAGAATATGATCGTCCGCGACCGAAGGAAGAAGTAATTTTAGATTTTAGATTTTGGATTTTAGATTTGCTGAAATCCAAAATCCAAAATCATAAATCCAAAATCGAATTATGCCACGTTCAGTGAAAAAAGGGCCGTTCATCGATTTGAGCGTCCAGAAAATTTTGAAGCGAATCCGCGAGACCGGCAACAAGCCGCAGGCGATCAAAACCTGGTCGCGCCGCTCCACGATCACGCCGGAAATGGTCGGTCTGACGTTCGGAGTGCACAACGGAAAGCGCCATATCCCGGTTTACGTTACCGAGAACATGGTCGGCCACAAGCTTGGGGAATTCTCGCCGACGCGGACCTACAAGGGACACCCGGGCACGAAGGCCGAGAAAATGGCGAAGAGAAGGTAAGGAATTTGCGATTTTCAATTGCCGGTTTGCGATTTTCATCGAAGAGACAGATCGCGAATCGAAAATGAGAGATCGAAATTGACATTATGGAAGCAATAGCCAAGACAAAATATCTGAAAGGTTCGCCGCGCAAGGCCCGCCTTGTGATCGACCTGATCCGCGGACGGAATGTTTCGCAGGCTCTCGCGATCCTGAAGTTCACTGACAAGCGCGCCGCACAGCCGATCGCGAAATGCCTGAGCTCCGCGATCGCGAACGCGACGAACCTCGCGGAACAGCAAAACATCGCCATCGATCCGGACGATCTTTGGGTAAAGAGCTGCTTCGTCGATATGGGGCCGACCAAGAACCGGCGCCGTATGCGCCCGGCTCCGCAGGGCCGCGCCTATCGCGAACAGCGACATTATTGCCATATCACGATCCAGGTTTCGAGCGAAGAGGTCGCGAAAAAGGCCGAGAAGGAAAAGCCGGTGAAGGCAGCCGAAGCGCCGGTCGCGAAACCCGCGGCCAAGGCCAAGACGGCTCCGAAGAAGGATGCCGGCGCGGCTCCGAAGAAAACGAAGAAGGCGAAGGCCGAGGTCGCCGAAGAAGTGACGGTCGCGGCGGAAGCGCCGGCCGAGACGGAAGCCGACAAGGCTTAAGAGATTCATATTATGGGACAAAAAGTTCATCCATACGGCTTTCGGGTCGGCTACAACAAGGATTGGCACTCGCACTGGTTTGCGAAAAAGGAGTTCGCGGCTTTCCTCGCCGAGGACCTTCAGCTGAAGCGTGACCTGAAGAAGCGTTTTGCGGGCGCCGGTGTTTCGCACATCGACGTCGAGCGGGCGGCGAACCGCCTCAAGATCATCATCTACACCTCGCGCCCGGGAATTATCATCGGTCGCAAGGGCGCCGAGATCGAAAAGCTTCGCGAAGACCTCTCGAAGAAGACCGGCCGTGAAGTGCTCGTGTCGATCCAGGAGATCCAGAAGCCGGAACTGAACGCGCAACTTCAGGCGGAAAAGATCGCCCAGCAGCTTGAGAAGCGGATCGCGTTCCGCCGCGCGATGAAGAAGACGATGGAGGAGTCGCAGCGGTTCGGAGCGCAGGGCATCAAGGTGATGTGCGCCGGACGATTGAACGGCGCCGAGATCGCGCGGACCGAATGGAGCCTCGAAGGACGGCTCCCGCTCCACACGCTGCGGGCCGACATCGATTACGGATTCGCCGAAGCGCTGACGACGTTCGGTATCATCGGCGTCAAGGTTTGGATCTATCGCGGCGAGATTCTCGACCCGAACGCGTCGATCGCGCGCGGTACGACCACGGACCCGATCAACGAGCCGAAGATCCAGGGCGGAGGCCGCGGAGACCGCCGGCCCCCGCGCCGGCGCGATCGCGACGACAGGAGATAAGTTTATATATCTGAGAGGTTGATCGTTCCCGGAGAGTCTTCGTCGATTCAGTTCAACGATCAGCCGCTGATGAGGTTTTTACTATGTTAATGCCGAAAAAGGTCAAGCACCGGAGGGTGATGAAGGGTCGCATGCGCGGAAAGGCAACGCGCGGCGAAAAGATGAACTTCGGTGACTTCGGACTCAAAACGCTGGAAGCAGGCTGGATCACGGATCGCCAGATCGAGGCCGCCCGTATTGCGATGACCCGCCACATCAAGCGCGGCGGAAAGGTCTGGATCCGTATGTTCCCCGACAAGCCGATCACGAAGAAGCCGGCTGAAACGCGTATGGGAAGCGGAAAGGGAGCGCCGGATCATTGGGTTGCGGTCGTCAAGCCGGGCCGGATCCTCTACGAGATCAAAGGCGTGAGCGAGGAACTCGCCCGCGAAGCGATGCGCCTCGCGGCTCAGAAGCTTCCGATCAAAACGAAGTTCGTGACGCGTGCCGATCTGGAAGGAGGCATTGTTTAAGAAATGAAACGCACCGAACAGTTGGATCAATTGCGGGAAATGAATCTCGATGAACTTCGCGATCAGGCCGATGCCTTGAAGGAATCGCTCTTCCGTTTGAAGTTCAGAAAGAGTTTGGGAGTCGGCGAAACGGTCAATGACATTCGCCGTGAGAAAAAGACGCTGGCGCGTGTCTATACTTTGATCCGCCAGAAAGAGCTTGAAAAGGCTCAGGCGTAACGGGTTGAGGTAAGAAAATGCCGAGAAAGAAGAAAGAAGAACAGGAAGAAACAGTCGCCGCGGAAACGGTCGAAACGGAGACTGCGGTCGAAGAGTCGACCCTTGAGGCGGCTGCCGAAGCAGAACCGGTCGCCGCCGCGGTAGAAGCGGAGCCGGCCGCGGCCGAGAAGGTCGAGGCGGAAGCCGCGCCGAGCGCGGAAGTGAAGAAGGCGAAGGTCGCCGAGGCCGCGCCGGCGAAGGTCGAAGCCGCGGTCAGGGTCAGCAAGCGCGCCGAACGCGTCGGGGTCGTTTCGTCCGACAAGATGACGAAGACCGTCGTCGTTCGCGTCGATCGTCTGATCAAGCACCCGATCTACCGCAAATACGTCAAGCGCCGCAAGAATTTCATGGCGCACGACGAACTCGGTGCGGGAATCGGAGACAAGGTACGGATCGTCGAGACGCGTCCGTTGTCGGCCAAGAAGCGTTGGCGCGTGGTCGAGATCATTCAGAAAGCGGAGAAGTAAGGTTCATTTCGTTGACGGCGGCCCGCCGGCGTTCGGTCAGGGACAGCGCGCGATCAACGGATAACGAGGTAGATTATGATTCAGATGCAGACCTCTTTGGCGGTCGCTGACAATTCGGGAGCAAAGCGCGTCGTGATGATCATGCCGATCGGCGGATCGACCGGAAAGATCGCGCATCTCGGCGACAAGATCAAAGTCACTGTCAAAGAAGCCGCGCCGGACGGGACGGTCAAGAAGGGCAAGGTTTACAACGCGGTCATCGTCCGGACACGCAAGGAAGTGCGCCGCAAGGATGGCTCTTACATCCGGTTTGACGAGAATGCCGCAGTGCTGATCAAGGACGACGGCACGCCGATCGGAACCCGCGTTTTCGGGCCGGTCGCCCGTGAACTGCGCGAAAAGAACTTTATGAAGATCGTTTCGCTCGCCCCGGAGGTGATCTAGAAATGAAGACGGAAAAGAAAGGAACTATCAGAAGCAGGATCAAGCGCGGCGACCAGGTCGTTTTCATCGCGGGTAAGGAATACAACCGCTTTGACGGAAACGGCAACCGCCAGCCGCTGCGCGGCAAGGTTATCGCCGTGGACCCGCGCAACGGAAAGGTCAAGGTCGAGGGCGGTATGATTGTCAAGCGTCACCGCAAGGCCGTTCCCCAGATGGGGGTCGAGGGCGGAATCATCGAGCAGGAAGCCTGGGTCGATGTTTCGAACGTCGCGCTGATCGATCCGGAAACCGGAAGGCCCACGCGCGTCAAGTTCGAGGTCCGGGACGGTAAGAAGGTCCGCGTCGCGAAGAGCGGCAAGGTCATCGCCGACCCGCCGTACACCCGGACATCGCGCAAGGGAGCCGAGGAAGAACAATAACGGCATTTGGGATTTGGGATTTCGGATTTCGGATTTTCGAAAAAATCCAAAATCGGAAATCCGAAATCGAAAATCGTAAAGACATGGCAAGACTTAGAGACAAATACAAGAACGAGATCGCGCCGGCCCTGGCCAAGGAGTTTGGCATCGAAAACCCGATGGCGATTCCGAAGATCGAGAAGATCGTCGTCAATATGGGCGTCGGCGAAGCGATCGCCAATTCGAAGATCCTCGACGCCGCGGTCGAAGAGCTGAAGTCGGTGACCGGCCAGAAGCCGGTCGTCACGAAGGCCAAGAAATCGATCGCCGCGTTCAAACTTCGCCAGGGAATGAGCATCGGCTCGATGGTGACGCTTCGCGGGGAACGGATGTACGAGTTCCTCGACCGGCTGATCTCCGTCGCGCTCCCGCGCGTCCGCGACTTTCGCGGGATCTCGGGCAAGGCGTTTGACGGCCGCGGGAACTACACGCTCGGTATCCGCGAGCAGTTGATCTTTCCGGAGATCGATTTCAACAAGGTTGACAAGACACGCGGGATGAACATTTCGATCGTCACCACGGCAAAGTCGGATGAGCAGGCGCGTTCGCTGCTGAAGGCGCTCGGGATGCCGTTCCGGCAGTAACTTCTTACAAGAGAATTGATATGGCAAAGATCAGCAAAGTTGTAAAGAACAACAAACGAAAGGCGAAGGTCGCCCATTTTGCAAAGCGCCGCGCGGAGTTGAAGAAGATCATCAACAGTCCGAACTCGTCGGTCGAGCAGGTTGACGAGGCGGTGATGGCTCTCCAGAAGATGCCGCGCGACGCGAGCCCGGTTCGTGTCCGGAATCGCTGCTCGCAGACCGGCCGCCCGCGCGGATATCTGCGGAAGTTCGGAATTTCACGCGTGTCGTTGCGTGAACTGGCGCTCGAGGGTCAGATCCCGGGAGTCGTCAAGTCGAGTTGGTAACACGATTTTAGAATTTAGATTTAGATTTGTCCGAATCCAAAATCGGAAATCCAAAATCCAAAATTCGCACTACGGAGTAACAAGAATGACAGATCCAATAGCCGATATGCTCACGCGCGTGCGCAACGCGATCGCTGCGAAGCACAGCCGTGTGGACATCCCCGGTTCGAAACTGAAATTGGAAATCGCGCGCATCCTGAAAGAGGAAGGGTACATTAACAATTTCGTGACCAAGGGCGAGGGAACCAAGTTGATGATCCGCATCTTCCTGCGCTATGACGCGAAAGGAACGTCGTCGATCACCCATCTCTCGCGCGTTTCGCGGCCGGGACGGCGCGTGTACGTCGGCGCCGGCGAGATCCCGCGCGTCCTTGGCGGTTACGGAATCAACATCGTCTCGACTTCGCGCGGACTGATGAGCGGCAAAAAGGCCCGGCAGGAAAACGTCGGCGGGGAGATCCTGGCGCAAGTTTATTAAGATTTGGGATTTCTGATTTTGGATTTTGGAATGACACCGAGAACGCGTGGGATCCGAAATCAAAAATCGAAAATCCAAAATCGAAAATCGGAAGAAGCATATGTCTCGAGTAGGAAAAAAACCGATCGCGATCCCGGCGGGAGTGACCGTCACGGTGAGCGAGAAAGAGCTGGAAGTCAAAGGGCCTAAGGGTACGCTGACGTCGCCGATCCCGGCGGGCGTGACTTTCCGGCAAGAGGACGGCTCGCTGATCGCCGAACGCGCGAATGACAATGATCGCGCGTTCCACGGACTTGCCCGCGCGCTCGCGAACAACGCGATCGTCGGGGTCACGCAGGGCTTCAAGCGGGAAATGGATGTGGTCGGCGTCGGCTACAAGGCCGACGTGCAGGGACAGAAGATCGTGTTCGCCCTCGGATATTCGCATCCGGTCGAATACGTTCTGCCGGACGGCATCGAAGCCAAGGCCGAACGCGTGAACACGAAGTCCTCGATCAACCAGTACCAGACGACGCTTACGCTGAGCGGCATCGACAAACAGAAGCTCGGCCAGGTGGCCGCGGAGCTCAACCGTTTGCGCAAGCCGGACGCGTACAAGGGCAAGGGAATTCGTTACGCCGACAAGTACTATCGGCTCAAACCCGGAAAGACGGGCAAATAATTTTCGGTCCGGGACCGCGCCGAAGTGCTGACAGCCCGATCGCCGGCAAATTGCACGGCAGCGTGGTTCCGTGGATCGAGATCGAGAGAAGATTATGGCACAGAAAAGCAGAGCAGAGATTCGCCGCGGTGTTCACAGCCGGATCCGCAAGAAGGTCCGCGGAACCGCCGACCGTCCGAGACTGGCGGTGTTCCGCAGCCTGAACCACATTTATGCCCAGGTCATCGACGACGACAACGGCAAGACCCTTGCGGCGGCGTCGACCACCGAGAAGGGATTGGGTGTCGGTTCGGGCGGAAACATCGAGGCCGCGAAGAAGGTTGGTTCGGTGATCGCCGAGAGGGCGATCGCGGCCGGCGTTTCGGAGGTCGTCTTCGACCGCGGCGGTTATGTTTACCACGGCCGGGTCAAGGCGTTGATCGACGCGACCCGCGAGGCGGGACTCAACAAGGCTGAGGCCGAAGCGGAAGGAAACAATGAAAACGAATAATCAGAGAATTTCACCGAACGGTTTGATCCTCAAAGATCAGTTGATCTCGATCAACCGTGTGACGAAGGTGGTCAAGGGCGGTAAGAACCTGTCGTTTGCGGCTCTGGTGGTCGTCGGCGACGAGGCCGGGCACGTCGGATTCGGCACCGGCAAGGCGAAGGAAGTCCCGAATGCGATCAAGAAAGCGGTCGAGGCTGCGAAGAAGAACCTGATCAAGGTAACGCTCATCGACGGCACATTGCCGCACGAGATCATCGGCGAATACGGTGCCGGGCGCGTGCTTCTGAAGCCCGCGAAAGAGGGTACCGGCGTCATCGCCGGCGGCGCGGTCCGCGCGGTCCTCCAATCGCTTGGCGTTCACAACGTCCGGACCAAGATCCTCGGATCGAACAACGCGCACAATGTCATCCGCGCGACGTTCGACGGATTGCTCCGGATGAAGGATCCCTTCGAAGTTGCGCGCTTGCGCGGCAAGCAGGTGGATGAACTGTTGTAATCTCCGAGAATTTGCACGGCCTCGGACCGTCTTCGCTGACGTCAGGCACGGCAACGATCCGGAACCCAAGAATTATGGCAAAGAAAACAGAAAAGGCTGACGGCGGAACGATCAAGATCCAGTATTACAAGAGCACGATCGGCTATCCGAAAAACCAGAAAGAAATCGTCAAGAGCCTGGGAATCACGAAGTTGAACCAGATCGTGGAACGTCCCGACAACGCTGCGATGCGCGGTGTCGTCGCGAAGGTTCCGCATATCCTGCGTATCGTCGATTGATCGAGGTTCGTTCGTTGGCCGGGTCGCCCGGTGTGACGCTCGCGGCAGATTGACGTGGCGACAACGACGCGCAGCCCGTTCGGCGGGCACGGAAAAACCAATATGGCATTATCACTGAACAATTTACATCCGACGAAAGGTTCGACCCATAAGAAGAAGCGGGTCGGCCGGGGTCCCGGTTCGGGACTTGGAAAGACTTCGGGCCGTGGAAACAAAGGCCAGAAATCGCGTTCGGGATATTCGAGCAAAGCCGGTTTCGAAGGCGGACAGATGCCGCTTCAGCGCCGCTTGCCGAAGCGCGGGTTCACGAACATCTTCAAGAAGCAATGGCTCGAGATCAGCCTTGCGAAGATCAACGAGAATTTCAACGCCGGCGACGAGGTCACCCCGGAAGTGCTGCACGAGCGCGGCCTGATCAAGAAGGCCAAGCACGATCTCGTGATTCTCGGCAACGGCGAGATCACGAAAGCGATCAAGATCTCGGCGCACAGATTCACGAAGACGGCCCGCGAGAAGATCGAGAAAGCCGGCGGGACCGCGACCGCGATCACGAAGGCCGAATCCGCAGAGTAGTTTCCGACTGGCTTTTGAGAGGAGTTTATGGATAAGTTTTTCGCCGCCGTGCAGAATATGTTCAAGATCCCGGAGCTCCGGAAGAGGATCCTCTTCACGCTCGGGCTTCTGGCCATCTATCGGCTCGGCGCGCACGTGACCGCTCCCGGGATCAACAAGGACAAACTCGATCAATTGTGGCAGCAGGTAAGCGGCACGTTGCTCGGGGTGCTTGACCTCTTTTCGGGCGGCAATTTCCGGACGATCTCCGTTTTCGCGCTCGGCGTCACGCCGTACATCACGGCCTCTATCATTCTGCAGTTGATGACGGTGCTTTATCCGCCCCTCAAAAAGGTTCAGGAGGAAGGCGAGGTCGGCCGCCAGAAGATCAACCAATGGACCCGGTACCTGACCGTCGCGCTCTGCTCGGTACAGACGTTCTTCGTCGCGACCTGGCTCAGCCGCAACGGAATCATCGCCGACACTGCTTGGGCGACGATGCTGGTCGTCGTGACGCTGACGACCGGGACCGTTTTCGTGATGTGGCTCGGTGAACAGATCACCGAACGCGGCGTCGGCAACGGGATCTCGCTTCTGATCTTCGCCGGTATCGTCATCGGGCTCCCGCGCGGGATCGTTCAGATCAAAGACCGCATCGGCGCCGGCGATCCGGTGCAGACCCTTGGCGTCGTCTTCCTCGTGGTCGTGCTTGTAGCGTTGATCGCGTTGATCGTTTACGTCGAATCGGCGCGGCGGAACATCGCCATCAGTTACGCCAGCCGCCGGGTCGGGAATCAGACCTTCAAAGGGCAGGAAACGAGTCTTCCGCTGAAGATCAATATGGGCGGCGTTATCCCCGTTATCTTCGCGTCGTCGGTGCTCGCGATGCCGCAGACGCTTTTCTCGGCGTTCCCGCCGGCCCAGCCCGGCAGCGAGGGCTACGACCCGAACTCGGTCTGGACAAAGGTCTACGTCTTCTTTCAGCAGTTCCACGGCGGCGATCCGTATTACGAGATAGTGTTCCTGTCGCTGATCGTGCTGTTCACGTTCTTCTACATCACGATCGTTTTCAACACCGACGAGGTCGCCGACAATCTGCGCAAGCACGGGGGATTCATCCCGGGCATCCGACCGGGTTCGCCGACCGGAGAGTATCTGAATACGATACTGACGCGTTTGACGACCGTCGGCGCGCTTTACCTGGCGTTCGTCGCGTTCGTACCGCAGCTTTTGCTGAGCGGTCTGAACGTCGCGCGGCTGCCGCTCGTCGGCGAATCGCTCGATGCGTTCGTGACCGGCACTCCCGGCCTTTCCTGGATCCCGACCGGTCTCGGCTACCAGTTCTTCTTCGGCGGCACGTCGTTGCTGATCCTCGTTGGGGTCGCGATGGACACGGTCGCGCAGATCGAGGCGCAACTGGTGATGCGGAATTACGAGGGCTTTCTCGGAGCCGGTTCGCGGCTTCGGGGAAGGCGATCGTAGAGGTTTCTTGTTTCGAAGGACGCAGGGAGCGATCTCTGCGTCTTTTCGCCTTTTCGGGTGAATTTCGATGAGTAAGATCGTTGTGCTTATCGGCGCGCCTGGCGCCGGAAAAGGAACACAGGCCCGGCTTCTTCAGGAACGTCACGGCATTCCCCAGATCTCGACGGGCGATATGTTCCGCGAGATGAAGAATGCGGACACGCCGCTCGCGCGCGAGGTCCAGGAGACGATGGCCGCCGGAAAGCTGATCTCGGACGATTTAACGTTCAAAATCGTTCGCGAGCGGACGCTGCGCGACGATTGCCGCGGAGATTATCTGCTCGACGGCTATCCGCGGACGGAGGTCCAGGCGGGGCAGCTCGAAGATCTTGCGAAAGAACAGTCCAAGTCGATCATCGCCGTCGAGGTCGATGTCGATCGCGGCGAATTGATGAAGCGTCT
>CAZARD010000064.1:13114-22804 GCA_964487505.1 uncultured Blastocatellaceae bacterium
GTGAGCGGCTTGAGCCGGCTCTTATTTGGAAAGCGAATGATCATTGCCAAGTCACAGAAGGACCTTGAACGGATGCGGGAGGTCGGCGAACTGATCGCGGAGGTCCGCGAGGCGCTGCGCGCGATGATCCGGCCCGGCGTCACGACGCTCGAGCTGAACGCGGTCGCCGAAAAGATGATGCGCGATGCGGGCGCGATCCCGACGTTCATCGGTTACAAGCCGTACGGCATGACGCCGTTTCCGTTCGCCATCTGCGCGTCGGTCAACGAGGCGGTCGTCCACGGGTTTTCGAACGACATCCCGCTCAAGGAAGGCGACATAGTTTCGCTCGACATGGCGGCGACGTACAACGGGTTCGTCGGCGACACGGCCTTTACGGCGCCTGTCGGCGAGATTGATCCGGAACTGGCGCAGCTTATCCGTGTCACGGAAGAATGCCTTGAGCTCGGGATCGCCGAGTGCCGGCCGAACAAACGGGTCGGCGATATCGGGGCGGCGATCCAGGCGCACGCCGAGAAGTTCGGATACGGCATCGTGCGCGATTACACGGGTCACGGTATTGGCCGGCAGATGCACGAAGCGCCGCAGATCGCGAACTACGGCCGGGCGGGAACGAAGGAGAAGATACGCGCCGGCTACTGTTTCGCGCTTGAGCCGATGCTCAATTTGGGAACACACGAAACGCGCACGCTCGACGACAAATGGACCGTCGTGACGAAAGACGGCAAACCGAGCGCGCACGCCGAGCACACGGTCGCGATCACCGCCGACGGCCCTGAGATCCTGACGCTCACGAAAGCGCAGAAGAAGGCCCTGGCGGAATCGAAATCTGAAACTGCGTCGGCTTAACTTGAAAAAGCGGCGCTGAAACGGTAACATTAGCAGTTTGTCAACCGTGACCGGGTTGGCCTTATTACGGTATGTCAAAAGAAGAAGCGATAGAAGTCACGGCGACGGTCCTTGAAACATTGCCTAACGCGATGTTCAGGATCGAGCTCGAAGACAACAAGCATCAGGTTTTGGCGCATATTTCGGGTAAGATGCGAAAGAATTTCATCCGCATCCTTCCCGGCGACCGCGTTCTCGTCGAGCTTTCGCCGTACGATCTGAACCGCGGGCGAATTACCTATCGCTACAAGTAAAGAGAGGGAAGAAGAATGAAAGTCCGTCCTTCAGTAAAAAAGATCTGCGACAAGTGCAAGATCATTCATCGGAAAGGAATCGTGCGCGTGATTTGTGAGAATCCGAAGCACAAACAAAGACAAGGGTAAGAGGATTTTGGATTTTCGATTTTGGATTTTGGATTGAAGTCGATCCAAAATCCAAAATCCAAAATCTAAAATCGGTTTAGGAGAGATATGGCTCGTGTAGCAGGAGTTGATTTACCGCCGAACAAGCGCGCGCAGATCGGTCTGACGTACATTTACGGGATCGGCAAGGCAAGCGCGACGGCGATTTTGGATAAGGCTGAGGTGAACGTCAATTCGCGTATCAAGGATCTCAGCGAGGACGATCTGACGCGGATCCGTACGATCATCGATACGGATTTCGAGGTCGAAGGCGATCTGCGCAAGCACGTGCAGATGGACATCAAGCGTTTGATGGACATCGGCTGCTACCGTGGACTGCGTCATCGCCGCAGTCTTCCGGTCCGTGGCCAGCGCACCTCGACCAATGCCCGCACCCGGAAGGGGCCGCGGAAGGCGGCGGTTGCCAAGAAGAAGGCTCCGGGCAAGAAGTAACAGCGTTGCGACCGGCGTCGGCCGGATCGGGATCGGCGACAGTTTACCGGGTCCCTGTCCTGCGGTCGGCAGGTCGCGATCAGAGTTCAAACGTAGAATATGGCTAAAGCACCAGCAAAAGGCAAAAAGGTCTATAAGAAGAAAGAGAAGAAGAACATCCCGGTCGGGATCGTTCACATCTCGGCTTCGTTCAACAATACGTTGATTTCGATCACCGACGCGCAGGGAAATCTCGTTGCGCAATCGTCGGCCGGCGCCAAGGGATTCCGCGGTTCCCGCAAGGGCACGCCGTTCGCCGCTCAGCAGGCTGCGACGGATGCTGCCCGGAAGGCGATCGATGCCGGGATGCGCGAGGTCGAGGTTCGCGTCAAAGGTCCGGGCGGCGGCCGCGAGTCGGCGATCCGGGCGATCAACCAAGCGGGTATCCGCGTGACGTCGATCCGCGATACGACGCCGATCCCGCACAACGGGTGTCGTCCGCCGAAACGCCGTCGCGTTTGACGACGATCTCGACGGAGCTCGCGGATTCAGATCTTGCGAGCGCTCTTTCGATCTTTACAATTTGACCCGATATCAAAAGGACGAAGGGGAACGCGAGCGTTTCCCGTAAACTTTTCCGCACGGCTTGGCCGGTGCCGTTCCCGCTTGCCGGGACGCCGGGCCTTGACCGCGCGGAAGCGAGAAAAAAACTATGGCTAGATACAGAGATGCCGTCTGCCGGCTTTGCCGGCGCGAAGGCGCTAAGTTGTTTTTGAAAGGCGACCGGTGTTTCAAACCGTCGTGTGCGATTGAAAAACGCGGGACCAACCCGCCGGGACAGCACGGTGCCGCCCGCCGCAAGATGCTTGCCGGTTACGGTCAGCAGTTGCGCGAGAAGCAGAAGGTGAAGCGCATCTACTTCGTGCTTGAGAAACAGTTCCGCAATTACTTTGAAAAGGCCCTCCGCCAGAAAGGCGTGACGGGCGAGAATCTGCTTTTCCTGCTTGAGCGAAGACTCGATAACGTCGTTTACCGCGCCGGATTTTCGACCTCGCGCCGGCAGGCCCGACAGCTTGTCAATCACGGACATATTCTGGTTAACGGCCGCAAGGTCGATATCCCTTCGTTTCAGGTGAAGGTCGGCGACACGATCAGCGTCAAAGACAACAGCTCGAAGAACGTTCACGTCGAAGGCGCGTGGCAGACCGCCGTCGGCCGCGGTCGTCCGAACTGGATCTCCGCCGGCGACAAGGATCTGAGCGTTTCGATCTCCGCGTTGCCGAAGCGTGAAGACATCGACGCGAACATCAACGAACAGCTGATCGTCGAGCTTTACAGCAAGTAATGACAGGTCTGAGGTCCGGACTCCGGATCGGATCGGGTGATCCGGTCCGGCGGTCCGATTCTCGGGCTGTGGATTTTTGAGACAGATATATGACACAGAATAATCACTGGACAGACTTTCAAATGCCGAATCGTCTTGAGGTCGAGAAGGAAACCCTGACCGACCGCTATGGCAAGTTCTTTGCGCAGCCGTTTGAGCGCGGGTTCGGCACGACGATCGGAAATTCGCTCCGCCGCGCGCTGCTCTCGTCGATCGAAGGCGCGGCCATCACGGCTGTCAAGATCGAGGGTGTCGAGCACGAGTTCTCATCCATCAAGGGAGTTGTCGAGGATGCGACGGACGTCATTCTTAACCTCAAACAGGTTCCGATCACGCTGCACGGCGGCGAGGCGAAAACGCTCACGATCAGCAAGCAGGGCCCGGCCGAGGTGACGAGCGCCGATATCCAGACCGACGGCGACGTCGAGGTCCTGAACACCGATATCCACATCGCGACGGTCAGCGCGGGCGGCGAACTCAACATCGAGATGCGCCTCAAGCACGGGCGCGGTTACGTGTCAGCCGAGATCAACAACGATGAAGACCTGTCGATCGGCTATATTCCGATCGATTCGGTCCACACGCCGATCAAGAAGGTCAATTACAACGTAGAGAAAACCCGCATGGGCTCGAACACGGAGTATGACAAGCTGACGATCGAGGTTTGGACCGACGGTTCCGTCAAGCCTGACGATTCGATCGGCCTCGCGGCCAAGATCGTCAAGGACCATATGGCGATCTTCATCAACTTCGAGGAAGAGGAAGAAGAATACAAGTACGAGGACATCGCGCGTCCGCCGCTTCTCCGCAACGATCTTCTCGACCGTTCGGTCGACGAACTCGAGCTGTCGGTCCGTTCCTACAATTGCCTGAAGAACGCCGATATCCGTTCGATTCGCGACCTGATCCGCCGGAGCGAGCGCGATATGCTGAACACGAAGAATTTCGGCAAGAAATCGCTGACCGAGATCAAGGACCTTCTGCACGGCATGGGACTCGATTTCGGAATGGACTTCGACGAGCAGGGGAACCCGATTCCGGGTTCGGGAGGCCGCGATATTGACTGATCGAACGCTTTGAACCGGCGGCACGGCGCATTCGGCGCGGCTTGGTCGGATCCTGAGCTCGATCCATAATGGGATTATGAGACATCAAAAGGCACATCGGAAACTCGGACGCACGACGGAGCACCGCATCTCGCTGCTCCGGAACTTGGCGACGTCCCTGATCAACGCCGAAAAGGAGTACATCATCACGACCGTTCCGAAGGCGAAGGAACTTCGCCCGTTCGTCGAAAAGGTCATCACCATCGCCCGCAAGGCGCAGACGCTGTCGGGCGACGACGCCCGCGCGCAGGAAGTCCATCTCCGGCGTCAGGCCGCACGGTTCTTCCACGCCGGCAACTCGCAGTTCAAGGAAGAGCAGAGCCGGTTCCGCGGCAAGAAGGGCGAACCGAAAGCGAAGATCGAGCGAACCGCGGGCGTCAAGGCTGTCCAGCGGTTGTTCGGCGAACTCGGCGTTCGTTACAAGGACCGCAACGGCGGCTACACACGCATCATCAAGATCGGCCGCCGGCAGGGCGACAACGCGGAACTCGCGGTGATCGAACTTGTCGACAATCCGCGCGAATTGGCGGCGAAAGGCTAAGAACGAGGTGAATTATGAGCGATAAAGCGTCAACCGCCAAAACTGAGCGATCATCGGGTGTCCGTGGCGCTAGAACCGCGCCGAAGAGATCCGGTCAGCAGGCGAAGGCGTCGCTCAATATGGATGAACTCCGCGAACTCGCGGAACTCGTGAACGAACACGGCTTCTCCGATTTCGAGTTCGAGAACGAGAACATCCGTGTCCGCTTGAGCAAGGCGGCCTTCGTTCAACCGGTTCAGGCCGTGCATCAGGTACCGGCAGTCGCTCCGCCGGCCGCCGCCGCGGTTTCTGCCGTGAAGCCGGAGACGCCCGCCGCCGATGTCGACCCCGACGCCGGACTGCACAAGATAACGTCCCCGATCGTCGGCACCTTCTACCGCGCGCCCGGTCCGGACAAGGACCCGTACGTTAGCGAGGGCGACAAGGTGAACGATTCGACCGTCGTCTGTATAGTCGAGGCGATGAAGCTGATGAACGAGATCCAGGCCGAGACGAGCGGCGAGATCGTCCGGATCTATGTCGAGAACGGCCAGCCGGTCGAGTTCGGCCAGCCTCTTTTCGGGGTGAAAAGGTAACAGTCTTAGACCTTCGCCCGCTGGCTTTCCGTTCCGGACCGAATCCCGGTTCGGATCCGCGGGACGAAGGCCTTTTTGTTGTGGAACGCGAAATCCGAAAAATTCTGATCGCGAACCGGGGCGAGATCGCCTGCCGGATCATCTGGACGTGCAAGGAAATGGGCATTCGTACGGTGGCCGTCCATTCGACGGCCGACCGCGATGCGCTCCACGTCAAATTCGCGGACGAAGCGGTCTGCATCGGCAATCCGCCGTCGGCTGAAAGCTATCTCAATATCCCCGCGATCATCAGCGCCGCCGAGATCACCAACGTCGATGCGATCCATCCGGGCTACGGCTTTCTCGCCGAGTCCGAGACGTTCGCCAAGATCTGCGAGGACTGCAACATCAAGTTCATCGGCCCGAAACCGCACGTCATCGGGATGATGGGCGACAAGGTCGAAGCGCGGCGGACGATGATGGCGGCCGGGGTGCCGATCCTTCCGGGATCGCCCGATCCGATCGAATCCGCCGACGAGGCGATGAGGCTCGCGAAGGAGATCGGTTTTCCGGTCATCATCAAAGCGGCGGCAGGCGGCGGCGGGCGCGGAATGCGTATCGTCCGCAAGGAATCGGAACTTGCCGGGAATCTCGAACTTGCGCAATCCGAGGCGCTCGCCGCGTTCAAGAACGGCGCGGTGTACATCGAGCGTTACATCGAGCGTCCCCGGCATATCGAGATCCAGGTGCTGGCCGACGAGCACGGCAACTGCATCCATCTTGGAGAGCGCGAGTGCTCGATTCAGCGGCGGCATCAGAAACTGCTCGAAGAAGCGCCGTCTGCGGCGATCTCGAAGGAACTCCGCGAACGGATGGGCGCGGTCGCGGTCAAGGCCTGTAAGGAGATCGGCTATTCAAGCGCCGGAACGTTCGAGTTCCTGCTCGACGAGGACGGTTCGTTCTATTTTATGGAAATGAACACGCGCGTCCAGGTCGAGCATCCGGTCACCGAGATGGTGACCGTGGTCGATATCGTCCGCAACCAGATCCGCATTGCGCGCGGCGAGAAACTCGGTTTCACGCAGGATGAGATCGAGATCTTCGGGCATTCGATCGAATGTCGGATCAACGCCGAGGATCCGGAAAAATTCACTCCGAGCCCCGGCAAGATCACCGGTCTCAACATTCCGGGAGGCCCGGGCGTGCGTGTCGATACCGCTGTTTATCCGGGTTATGTCGTGCCGCCGTATTACGATTCGATGATCGCGAAACTGATCGTCCACGCACGCACGCGCGAAGCGGCGATCGCGCGGATGCGGCGCGCGCTCGAAGCGATGGTGGTCGAGGGCATCAAAACGACGATCCCGCTCCACCTTAAGATCATGAACGACGAGAAGTTTCAAAAAGGAGAATTTTCGACGAAGTTCATGGAGGAATTCGGCAAATGACGGCCTCCGGCTGGTCGGCCTACTGCCGGTTGACAATCAACCGGCAAAAATCAACAATTAAGAGTTAAATTTTCGCGGTTACCGGGCAAACGTCCGGAGTTACTGCGGCCACAAGGAGAGGCTATTTTTAGCGTTATAAGATAATGTCTACGGCAACTGAAACAAAAGCCAAGATCGTTGGCGACTTCAAAACACATACATCGGATACGGGTTCGTCGCAGGTCCAGGTCGCGCTTTTGACCGAGCGCATCAAGGAACTGACCGAGCATTTCAAGATTCACAAGAAGGATCACCATTCGCGTCGGGGACTGCTGAAAATGGTCTCGCGACGGCGCAAGCTCCTCGATTATCTCAAGCGTCGTGACATCAACGAATATCACGCGCTGATCGAGCGGCTTGGTTTGAGAAGGTAGTTTTTTCATTGGAAAGAAACGGCAGGGTCACGGGTTCGTTGTTTCCCGGCGCCGCGGCGGATTGAAGATCGCCGCTCTGTCGTTTCAGAGATTGACGGCTTCGAGTCAATTTCAGAAGGTTCTCTCGAAGAATTTTCCACGGGTTGCTGAACGTGACAGCCCCTTTGGTCCGTGGAGAAAGAGAACCGCTCGTTGAATCTGGTTCAATAGCGGCAGGGCTTCACGGCACAGTACCTGCCGCTTTTTGTTTATAAGGAAAAGCAGAAATGACAACAAAGAAATACTTGAAAGAGTCTATTAAGTTAGGCGACGGCGAGCTGCACGTAGAAATGGGCAAGGTCGCCAAACAGGCCGACGGATCGGTCGTGATCCGTTATGGCGATACGATGCTGCTCGTAACTGCCGTCAGCACGAACTCACCGCGCGAGGGCATCGACTTCTTCCCGCTCACCGTCGAATATCGCGAATCAACCTATTCGGCCGGGCGCATTCCGGGAAATTACTTCCGGCGCGAAGGCCGTCCGAGCGAGAAAGAGGTCCTCACGGCGCGTCTCATCGACCGCCCGTGCCGCCCGCTGTTCCCCGACGGTTACAAGAACGAAACACAGATCGTCGCGACGGTCATTTCGGCCGACGGAGAGAACGATCCGGATGTTTTCGCGATCACCGGCGCGTCCTGCGCGCTGTACCTTTCGAACATTCCGTTCGATAACCCGATCGCCGGCGTCCGCATCGGCCTCGTCGACGGCAAATACATCATCAATCCGAGCTATGACGAACGCCGCGAATCGCAGCTGAACCTCGTCGTCGCCGGAACCGAAGAAGCGATCGTGATGGTCGAATCCGAGGCGAAGGAAGTTTCCGAAACGATCATGGTCGAGGCGCTGATGCTGGCTCACAAGGAGATCAAGCGGCTCTGTCTGTGGCAGCGCGAGCTTTTCAAGGCGCTCGAGATCAAGAAACGCGAGTTCGCGGCGCCGGCGCTCGATGAAGCCGTGATGGCCGAGATCGAAAAGAACTTCAGCCAGAAACTCCGCGAGGCGCTCGATACGACCGGCCAGGACAAGCTTGCGTCGTACGCCGCCGTGGATGCGCTCAAAAAGGAGGTCGTCGAGTCGTATCCCGACTCCGAACCCGAGAAGCGTTCGATGGCCGGCAAGGTCTTCGGCGTTCTTAAGGAAAAGATCTTCCGTGAAGATATCCTCGGCAACCGCCGCCGTCCCGACGGCCGCCGGTTCAGCGAGATCCGCCCCATTTCGTGCGAGGTCGGCTGGCTTCCGCGCGTTCACGGGTCGTCGCTTTTCACGCGCGGCGAAACCCAGGCGATCGTCACCGCGACCCTCGGCACGAAGATGGACGAGCAGTTCATGGACGATCTTGAGAAGGGCGAAGTTCGGCGGCGCTTTATGCTCCACTATAATTTCCCGCCGTATTCGGTCGGCGAAGTAGGTCGTTTCGGTTCATCGAGCCGCCGCGAGATCGGTCACGGAAACCTCGCGCGGCGCGCGCTGGAATCGATTCTGCCGGCGGAAGCCGATTTCCCGTACACGCTCCGGATCGTTTCCGACATCACCGAGTCGAACGGGTCGAGTTCGATGGCGTCGGTATGCGGCGGCTGTCTGGCGCTGATGGACGCGGGCGTTCCGATCAAGAAGCCGGTCGCGGGCGTCGCGATGGGCCTCGTGATGGAAGGCAACCGCTACGCGATCCTTTCGGACATCGCCGGTGCCGAGGACCACTACGGCGATATGGATTTCAAGGTTACCGGGACCGCGGACGGAATCACCGCGCTCCAAATGGACATCAAGGTCGCCGGTATCAACGCGATGATCCTGCAGGAAGCGCTCGAACAAGCCCGGAAAGGCCGGATGCATATCCTTGGGATCATGGAACAGGCGATCGCCGAGCCGCGTGAGGATATCTCGCCGTTCGCGCCGCGGATCATCACGATCAGCATCCATCCGGACAAGATCCGCGACGTCATCGGCAAGGGCGGATCGACCATCCGTTCGATCACCGACGAAACGGGCGCCAAGATCGACATCAACGACGACGGCACGATCCTGATCGCGACCGCCGACGGGGCCGCTGCTCAGGCAGCGATCGACCGCATCCGCGCGTTGACGGCCGAAGCTGAGATCGGCGAGACGTATCTCGGCACGGTAACGCGGATCGTGGATTTCGGCGCGTTCGTCGAGATCTTCCCGGGTGTCGAGGGATTGCTGCATATCTCTGAGATCTCGGATCGCCGCGTCCGCGACGTCCGCGACGAACTCAAGGAAGGACAGCAGATAATGGTCAAGTGCATCGGCAAGGAAGGCAACAAGATCAAGCTGTCGCGCAAGGCGATCATCCTCGAAGAAAAAGCGCAGAACGCGTAGACCGAAAGAGTGCAAAGTGCAAAGTGCATAGTGCACAGTGCAAAGTGCAAAGTGCCAAAGTGCAAAGTGCCAAAGTGCACAGTGCATAGTGCAAAGTGCAAAGTGCCAAAGTGCAAAGTGCCAAAGTGCACAGTGCATAGTG
>CAZARD010000064.1:22904-25078 GCA_964487505.1 uncultured Blastocatellaceae bacterium
AGTGCCAAAGTGCACAGTGCATAGTGCATAGTGCCCGAAACAAAAGCGGATAGTGCAGGGCACTATCCGCTTTTTCATCAAGTTTCATTGAAATTTGCAGAGTGTAACGTTTTCTGTGTAAGTGTCCAGATGGCCTAGAATGGAGGCGAGATGGGCGGGAGAAGAAGAGAACGGGACGGATCGGATGAGTTGGTGAAGGTGAAGAATCTCCACTCTGCACTATACACTCTGCGTTATGCACTATGCACTTGCACTATCCGCGTTGCAAAAAAACTTCAGCCATTTTTGGAATCCCCACGGCATTGGAACTTCTTTCCTGTGAATCGCAAAGAAATTAGTTGGATTCGGGGAAAAAAGGCGGTTGAAAGGAACTTTTCCGGGATGCATTTGCCCTGCGTTTTTGGTATAGTTGCCCGCAAGCCCCAAACTTTACTCTGTTTCCGCAAGTGTCGTGCCGACTTGCGCAGTTCGATCCGAGCCAACGGACCGACAAGGTATTAGCAATGAAAAACATCAATTTCAGATCTGTTCTGGCGGCGTTCTGTTTGACGTCATTTCTGGCGTTCACATTTCCGGCGATGGCGGCGCCGGTGAAATTCAAACAGGTCGTCCAAGTGGTCAACGTCAAAGCCGGAAAGGCGCGAACGGGCGCGTTCTCGCAGCTTCGCCTCGCGAACGACGTCAGCTCGGCGACGCCGGACGGCGACGACGACACGACTCAGAAGTCGCAGGCTCCGCAGGACGATCGCGTCATCCGGACGACGGAATCGAATATCGTCCGCGACGAGGTTTGCGATTGCGAAGACGTTGTGGTCAAGAAGCGCGGCTTTCCGAAGTGGGCATTGCTCGGGCTAGCAGCCATCCCGATCGCGATAATCCTGACGCGTGACGGCGACAAGACCCCGACGCCGACGCCGACGCCGACCGGAACGCCGACGCAGACCCCGACGCAGACGCCGACACCGACGCCGACGCCGACGCCAACGCCGACGCCGACGCCAACGCCGACGCCGACTCCGGAACCGGTTCCTGAGCCGATGACGATCCTTCTGTTCGGCACTGGCCTTGCCGGTATCGGACTTGCGGCACGCCGGAAATTCGGGAAAAAGAAGGATTCGGAAACAGAAGTAGAATAGAAATCGAGCGACGAGGTCCGGCGTGCGCGTCGGGCCAGAGGAAAAGACAATGCGTAAGATCAGTTTTGTATTTGTGTTTGGCTTGATCGCGGCGTTTGCCACTTCGACAGCCTTCGGATTCGGCAGCGATACGAAGAAGCCGAAGAATGCCGGGACATTGACCGTCAAGACCTCGCCGGCTTCCTACCCCGTCAAGATCAACGGGCAATATCTCGGAATGAGTGGGGTCAGTGAGGCTGCGACGTTCTATCTTCCGGAAGGAACGCACCGCCTCGAGATCGAGTTCCCGGACGGAAAAGTGTTTTCCGAGGACATCAAGATCGTCAAAGATCGCAAGAACTGCGTTTGCTTGAACTACGTCGTCAAAACGACCGAGAAGGCGTGTCCGTACGATGTCCGCGTGGACGGGCCGGAACGTATCCCGGAGGGCGATCTGATCACGTTCGCGGCGTTCAATGCCGTCTCCGGATCGGCAGTCCCGCTAAACTACCGCTGGCGCGTCTACCCGGAAACGGCGAAGATCAGCAGCGGTCAGGGCACGTCCGCGATCACGGTCGATACGTCGAATCTCGGCGGCCAGACCGTGCGCGCCGAACTCGACGTTTGGGACGACGTTTACGACAAGCAGTGCCGCCAGAAGGATCAGGCGACGACCGATATCACGAAGATCATCATCGAGCCGCCTCCGCCGGTCCGTTGCGACGTTTTTGAATCAAAAGCGTTCGACGACGACAAGGCCCGCTTCGACAACTGCGTCATCCAGTTCAACGGCGTTCCCGACGCGCAGCTCTACCTGATCATCTATCAGGGAACCGACAAGGCGAGCATGAGCCGCAATACGTACGACAAATTGAGCAAACGCACGATCGATTATCTGGTCAAGGAACGCGGACTCGACCCGCGGCGAATATCGATCGTCAAAGGCGGTCGCCAGCCGTTGCGGACGACATACGAGCTCTGGATCGTGCCGCCGGGCGCCGAGTTGCCGCTGGCACAGTAAGAACCGGGAACATTGGTCCCGCGAACAAGGGCGATGAG
>CAZARD010000065.1:0-1408 GCA_964487505.1 uncultured Blastocatellaceae bacterium
TTGCCGATCCGTCATCCTGTTTGGCCTGCGAGTTCGATTCGATCCAGCCGCTGAGAAGCTTGACGAGCAAGAGCCGCGTCTGCCCCTTGATCGCGTTGTTCGCCTCGTTCGATTCGAGATTCGCGACCTCGGCCAATGCCTGGAACGCAGCCGAAGAAGTGCGCCAATCGGGCCCGAACGCGTCTTCCGGATTCTCCATCAACGATTCGAGATAAAGCTTCGGGGCGACGCGGACGAGCGCGATCTCGGTCTCGGGTGACGCGTACTTGTCGGCAATTCGCAGATCGTCCAAGAACCTGATCGCCTTTTCATCGTTTGTGGCGGCGAGCAATCGGCCTACCGTCGCCGCGATCTCAAGCAGTTCGTTTTTCTCGACCGGATTCTTGAACTTCGACTTCTTGTGATCGGCGAGAAGCGCGGTGCCCCGTTCGATCAGCTTCACTGCGACGCTCGCGTCCTTGAGCGCGGCAACTGACCGGATCGCCGAGACCCGAACCCGTGCGTCCGGATCGTTCAGCGCGGCGTTCATCAGATCGGCCAGCGCTTCCTTGTCTTCAGCCGCACCGAGAGCGCGCGCCGCGTTCGCCCGCGCAACGGCGTACACGTCACCACCAAGCATCGCTCGCAGTTCTTTGTTCGCGTTCTTGGCGCGGATCCGCGTGAGCGTGTTCGCCGCGTCGGCGCGTACGCGCTCGTCGGAATAGCCGAGGAACCGCGCCGCGAGCCGGTCACCGCCCTCGGGCCGGACGCGCAGGACGGCCGTTAAACCGAGGATTATCGAATCGCGATGCGGCATCGAACGGCGGCCGGCCTCGAAATCGAGCGCTTCGGCGATCGCCTTCGAAAGCTCCTTCGATCGATCGTTCTTCGAGTTCGCCGCGGCGATCTTACCGGCCGCCTCGACGGCCCGCGCGCGCAATGCGCCTTCCTGGCGCGTGTCGGCGAGGACCGCCAGAACGCGGTCGGCGCCTTTTATCGATTCGATCTCGCCGATCGCGAACATCGCCATCGTTTGGACCGAAAGCTCCGGGTCGGTCGCGGCCAGATTACCGAGGAGTTCGACGGCGGCATCGTTCCCGATCCGACCCGCGGCGAGCGCCGCCCGTTCGCGGATCCGCGCGTTTGGGCTTTTGAGAAGTGCCTGCAGCGTCGCGTCATAGCGAAGCTCGTCCTCGGCCTTCGAGATCTTGACGAGCGTCGCCACGGGGATCTGCGCAATTACAGGGATCGTGAACAGAAGGATCGCAATCGCGAGAGCGAGTTGTTTCATACTGCGAATTCTAGACGAATCCGATCGATTGACCAATTTGACTTGACGTGAAATGCAAATGCGGAACCCCGCACGAAGTAAGGGGGCCCGATCGCGGGAGCGATCGCTTGTTCGGTTATCGAGCGTTCTTGCGTACCG
>CAZARD010000065.1:1508-25057 GCA_964487505.1 uncultured Blastocatellaceae bacterium
CCGCGGGCGGGCCCCCTTACTGCGTGCGGGGTTCTGCATTGCGAATCCCGACCTGTGGATTTGGGCCCGATCGCGGGAGCGATCGCTTGTTCGGTTATCGAGCGTTCTTGCGTACCGTCGATCTCGCCGTATCTTCTGAACTGTATCGGCTCGTGCCGGGTTCCGCGTTGCGTACGCCCGCTCCCGCGGGCGGGCCCCCTTACTGCGTGCGGGGTTCTGCATTGCGAATCCCGACCTGCGGATTTGATCGGCGCGTCGCCGGTTTTGGGGCAAACGAGATGACGGCCCCAGCAATCCAAGTTGATGGCTGTGGTAATCTGAGGGGAAAGGTATGTTCGTTCATCATTCGGTACGAATCGTTTTCTGGGTGCTGCTTCTTTCGATCGCGGCCGCAGCGCAGTCGGTATGGCAAGAGAACCTCGACTCCCGCGTGCGTTTTTATCAAACGACCGATTTCGGGATCGTTCTCGCAGCCGGAGACAATTCGCTCTTCGCCTTCGATTCCGCGACCGGCGATCGTTTGTGGAAGCGAAAACAGAAAGGACTGAACGAGACTTCCGTCGCGCCGGTTCCGTCGACGGATCTTGTCCTGATCTCGACCGACGAGGGCGATAAATCGCGTCTCGAGGCGATCGATCTTCTTTCGGGCGAGCGTATTTGGCGGTCCGACAAGCTCAAGGGCGATGTGATGCAGCTTGCGGTCGATCCGGAATCGGACCTGCTGGCGGTCGTGCTCGTCAAACGCGCCCGGGCGCGGGTCGGTTCCGACCTTAAGCGCTCGCCGGTCATTCATCTCATCAAGCTTTCGGACGGCGAGGAGATCTGGAAGAAAGAACTCGAAAGCGATGTTTCGATGATGCCTTCAGGGTTCGATTCGGAATCTGAGGTGCCTTTCACTCTCGACAATTATCGCGCGCCGCTGATACTCGACGGCAAGCTGTTCGTTTTCTACGAGGGACTGACCGCCTACGATCTCAGGAACGGCGACGTCAAATTGCGTGAGAAGTTCCGCGTCAACGAGGACGGTCTTGCCCTGACGGAAGCCGATATCACGTTGGACGAACAAAGGCTTTACGTTTCGGGTCGCGGAAAGCTGAGAGCGCTCGACCGGCGAACGCTTGATGTCGTATGGGAGGCGAACGACCTCGGGAATATCGCTGAGACCGCGATCGTCGGCGATCGCGTGCTTGTTCGGACCGGCGGGCAGTTTACGCGTATCAAGGATGGAGAGGTCGAATCGCACGGGCCCTACGGAGTTTCGGCGATCGATATCCGAAACGGCAAGACGATCTGGCGTTTCAAGGGAGCCGACAAGGGCATCACAAATTTCGTCATCCCGAATCCGGAAACGGTCATTTTCGCCGACCGCGACGATGTCTTTTCGCTCGATTTGCGGTCCGGCCGGCGCCTCGGCAAGTTTGGGCACGATATCTCGGGAGCGCAATTCGTGCTGGTCAACGAAACGGGCGGGTTGGTCGTCGGCGGACGCGACGAGATCGCCGCGTTCCCCTTGGGCCCGGCACGAACGCAGACGGGAAATTTGGGAAAGAGTCGCTATGCGTTGGCAGCCTTCGACAAGGATCAGGCGATATGGCGCGTGCGGCACAAGGCGCCGGGACGCGGCGCGCTACGGATCATCGCCGGCGTTGCGCTCCGTGCAGCCGCGATTTATTTCCGTTACGGCGGACTCGGAACAAGCGCGATCAATCTGGCCCGATCGGGCGTCGCGATCCGTTCGCTCCTTAACTTGCGCTGGTCAGGCCTCAAATCGCGATTCGCGTCGCTCGATTTGACGACCTTGGCCTCGAACGCGGCATCGAACTACGTCCAGAATCGCCTGACGGTTTTCGGGATCGCGGCGAGGACGTCGAATTTGTCGGCCCGTGTTCCGGGACTCCAGATTCGCCGCGCGACGATATTGAACCAGATCGCGCCGTCGCGGTCCGACATTCAAGAGAGTTTCCTCGATCGGATCGACCCGGTCCGGAGGATCGAGAAGCTTTCGGATCTGCTGCTGAAGCGAAAGCGACTGGCGGAACTCCGCGGCAACTATATGTATTTCTACACCGATCTTCCCGCACCGTTCGATCGCAAAGGACTCGTCGGCGTGAACATACACACCGGACGCGACGAGCGGTTCGTGCTCGTGACCGATCCCGACCCGCGGTTCGTCGCGGACGAGACTACCGGAACCGTCCTTTCGGCCGACGGCACGAGACTCGCGGCATTTGAGATCCTGAACAGATAGGCGAGCGGTTGGTGGATGCCGAACCCCACTGAAGGCAAAGCGCCTTGAAAGTTCTGTTGATCGGAACGATCCGGGACATTGCTTCGGATGCGGATCGCTAGCTCGCGCCATCGGGTCATACCGCCCGCCGCCGCCTCTTTCACTTCTATGTGTTCGCCGATCCCGAGTTGCGCGACCGGACGTCGGAAGCTGTTCACGGAGCCGAAAAAATCTTGTCCAAACTATCCGTTTTCAAATAGAATGGTCGGGAGAGAATTGCTTCAAATACCTATCGTCCCGGGGAGGAGCTCAGCTTGTGACCAGACGTGGAAAGAAGATCGTGCTCGTCGCGAGCACGTCCGAATCATCTGAATATCAGAGCAGTACCTGGAGACAGATGCTTCTCGGAACGTTGCCCGCTCGCTATTCTCAGTTCCCTTTCTATCTCATCGATATCAACTGGCAGAACGAGGTCCGTGACGATGGTCAGGCGGTTGCCGTGCCGAACGGACTTCGGGTCGTCGAATCCCTGCTCCGCGCGAAGTTCGATGAGACGGACATCGCGGTCTGTTATCCGGATCAGCTTGATCTTTTCGTCGGCGACGAGACGCGGGTTGTCGGGGTTCACGCTCACAATCCGCTCGGAATCACCTTCGCCACGGATGTCTATGTTCATTTCTACGGAAAGAAGACCGAACCGATCAACGCCTCCGAGTTCCGCCGTCTGATCACCCACGAAGCGATAAAGAAGCACAAGCACCATCTCAAAATGATCGTCGGCGGACCGGGGTCGTGGCAGATCGAGAAGAAGAATCTCCAGGATGAGTGGGGAATCGACTGCATCGTCGACGGCGAAGCCGAGGAACTTGTGGTCGGACTTTTTGAGAGCGCGGTCCGGGGCGAATCCTTGCCGCGCCGTGTTGAAGGGAAGTCACCGGCAATCGACCGCATTCCGACGATCCGCGACCGATCGACGTTCGGGGTCGTCGAGATCACGCGCGGATGCGGGCGCGGATGCCAGTTCTGCTCGATCGCGCTCAGGAAAGGCAAGTCCCTGCCGCTTGAGCATATTCTCGAGAACGTCCGCATTCAGGTCGAGAGAGGCGCCGAAACCATCACGATGACGACCGAAGACCTTTTCCTTTACGAGCAGGGACCGAAGTTCGAGACGAACGTACCGGCCTTGAAAAGGATGCTCAAGGCGGTGACCGACGTCCCGGGCGTGAAGAACATCATGCTCACCCACGGGACCATCTCGCCGATCGTCCGGAATCCGGAACTTCTCGAAGAATTATCGCCGTACACCGTCGACTGCTCGATCCACCGGCATCCGGCATCGACGCATCCCGACCACCGCTACTGTAGTCTGTTCGTCGGCCTTGAGACCGGAAGCCCGCGGCTTTTCAATCAATTCATGAAGGGCAAGGCGTATCCGTACAAGGCCGAGCAGTGGCACGAAGTCGTGCTCAAGGGAATGGAATTGATGAATCGCCACAATTGGTTCCCGTTCGCGACGTTCATCGTCGGACTGCCCGGCGAAACGGAAGACGATACGCGGCGTTCGCTGGACCTTCTACACGCGCTGAAGGACTCGAAATGGGTCGTTATACCGACGCTGTTCGTGCCGCTCGAAGATACGCGTATGGAATCGAGCGAAAGCGCCCGTCTCGCGAAATTGACCGAACTGCAATGGGAGTTCTTTTTCACGTGCTGGCGTTACAACATCGATTTCTACCGCAACGATCCCTCGTTTCAGCGCCGTTTCAATTTCGGGATCCCGATCTATTACTACCTGATGGGACGTCGGCTCTTCGGGAAGCAGATGAAATATCCGCTGATGCGGCTCGCGCATTTCCCCGAGAGCTATCTCAGCAAGCGGCTTTACCTCGATATGCGGCAGCCGAGCAAGCTTTCGGTTCCGGAGACCGTCGAGATCCCGCGGCCCGACATGCGGCCGGCGATCCCGGTTTTGACAGATTAGACGGTCGATTGGACAGGATCGGGATTCACCCATATATTTGAGAACAAGTTTTTCCGATTCCACCTTGTTTTCGATCAGTAAATGACTAATTTCAACTGGCTTTTGGACGGAAGCATCATCGGGGTATACCTCCTCGTGACGATGGCCGCCGGCATCTATGTCCGCAAGTTCGTCGGCAAGGTCGAGGATTTCCTCGTCGCCGGCCGCGAGATGAACGTCTATCTCGGCATCGCATCGCTCGCCGCGACCGAATTCGGCATCGTGACCTGCATGTACACGGCCGAGGCCGGATACAAGTATGGATTCGCGGGCGTCACGCCCGGCATCGCGATGGCCGTCGCGATGCTCGTCATCGGGTACACCGGATTCTGCATCAAGCCGCTGCGCGATTCGGGCGTGATCACGATCCCGGAACTGATAGAACAACGGTTCGGTCCGCGCGTCCGCTGGGCCGCGGGCGTCGTCATCGTCCTCGGCGGACTGCTGAACATGGGCGTTTTTCTGCGTGTCGGCGGACAGTTTCTCGTCAAAATCATAGGGCTCAGCTCGAATTCATACGATTTCTTCGGATTCCGTTTCGGTTACCTTGAAGCGATGATGGCGACCCTCCTGATCGGCGTCGCGGTCTATACGATCCTCGGCGGAATGCTCTCGGTCCTGATCACGGATTTCCTGCAGTTCGTCGTAATGAGCGCCGGACTGATCGCGGTGACCCTGCTGATCCTGATCAACGTCGGCTGGGAGAAGATCGTTACGACGGTCGAGACGAATTACGGTGCCGGCGGTTTCAATCCATTCATCCATAACGAGCTCGGCTGGGGCTATGTCATCTTTCAGATACTCCTGAATTCGGCCGCGGTGCTGACGTGGCAAACCACGATCGCGCGCGTGCTTGCGGCGAAAAACTCAAAGACCGGCCAGATGATCTATACGCGCACGGCGTTCTTTTTCGTATGCCGTTTCCTGATTCCCGCGATCTGGGGAATCGCGGCGCTTGCGACGCTGGGCAAGATGACCAACTCGCTCGAGGCGATGCCGACGTTCCTCGCGACCTTCGTTCCGGTCGGTCTGATGGGACTGTGCATCGCGGCGATGCTCGCCGCCGATATGTCGACCGATTCGAGTTATATGCTGACCTGGGGCAGCGTCATATACAACGACATCATGGCGCCGTTCCGGAAGAGCGCGTGGTCCGAAAAGAAGGGCATCCTCGTGAACCGGATGATCATTGCGCTGATCGGCGTGTTTCTGCTTTTCTGGGGATTGCTCTATCCGCTCGAGGGCGATCTCTGGGCGTATCTGGGCATCACCGGAACGATCTATCTCGCATCGATATCGGTCCTGCTGATCTCGTGCTGTTACTGGAAAAAGGCGAACAGTTGGGGCGCGTTCGCATCGATCATCGTTTCGGCCGTCATTCCCGCCAGTTTCCTGATTCTCGAAAAGACACCCGCGACCGAGAGTTTCGCAAAGTCGATCGGGCCGTACTATTCAGGGATCGCGGCCTATGTATGTTCGGCGATCGGTATGATCGTCTTCTCGCTGGTCAAACCACAGGGAGGTAGCGCGGAATGATCAAGTATTTTTGGATGATCCTGACCTTCGCGGCGGTGATCTGGTACATCGTCGTCACGCTTTATGTCTCCGCCAAGGGCGTCGCCGACATTCGCGAGATGCTTCACCGGCTTTCCGAACGCCGGCACCGCGACGAATGATGCTCATTTTCTGCCGCGTGTTCCGGAAACGACCGACGTGACGAAGAACTTCGCCCGGTTCAGATGGGGATAACGCGAACGATAGTCCGATTCCCAGCGGGTGCGGAACTCGGACGCGACATCTGTTTCGACCACCGCATAGACGCTTCCGCCGAAACCCGCTCCGAATGCCGACGCGGCGATCGCTCCGAACCTGCGGGCCGAACGCTGAAGATAGATCGTTTCGTCCGTCTGATTCCCAAGGAGCGTTTCGGCCGCCCGCTGCGACCGGTCGACAAGTTCACCCAAGAAACGGTAGTTCCCGGTCGCGAGCGCCTCCTCAGCCTGCGGCACGATCTCGAAGCTCTCGAGACGGAATTGCTCCGCACGCGTCATCAGGTCTTCCGCCGGGAATGATGTCGATTCCGAGGCGAGCCGACGGCCCAACTCGTCAATGTCGATCTCTCGCAACAGCTCTGCCAAGGACGAGGCCCCGAAGACCGACACGATCTCGGCTGCCATCCGCGACATTCGATTGTAACGGTCACGAGCATCGCCCGTCTTGGCGGCGACGACGCCGCTCGAACCGACGACGAACGACAAACCTTCGGGAAACCTAACCTCCGAGACGCGGGTCGTCGGGCAGAACGAGAACCGCGTCAGATGCCCGGCTCGGCCGCCGATGATTGCCGCGTGGTCCTGGCTGCCGCCGAATGTGCCGACGCCCGCGGATCCGGCCAACTCGCGAAAACTCTTGCCGTTCTCGACGCAGCCCAAAAAATCGGCGAGTTCCAGATCGTCGGTCACGTTGCGCCGGAAGATCTCTGTGTCGGTGAACCCGTTCGCCTCATCCAAAGCGCCGGCGACCATAATCATCAGCGCGCTTGAGCTCGACAAGCCGGCCGCCGACGGAAGGTCGTTTCTGAATTCAAGATCGATGCCGCGATCGACGGCCTCGCCGAAATTCATACGCACGCGGCGTGCGACCTCGACGGCATAGTTCGCCCATCCTCGAGTGGCACCGGGATCGCGAAGATCGAAACTTGCCGATTCGCCGGAATTCAGATCGCGGATCCTGACCTGCGAATCTTGGCGGGGCACGACGGCGAAACGGAAACCGCGGTCTATCGCGCAGACGAGGCTTTCGCCGCCACAATAGTCGGTGTGTTTTCCGAGGAATTCGATCCGACCGGGCACGAATCTCACCGTCCGGCACCTCCCAAGAACCTCTTCACCGAACCGACGTCAGCCCGGCTTGAGAGATCGAGCACGCCCTCGTCAGACCTCACGACCCGAAACTCGATCTTCATCACATCGACCGCATATTGGACCGCGGCCGTGATCTCGAATTCGCCGCGGGGCGAAAGCGGAATCCCGCGACAGGCTTCGAAGATGTATGGAGAAAACAGCCAGGCGTTCATCGAAACCAGCGCGTCCGAGTCGATCTCCGTCGGCTTCTCAATTATCTTCGTGAGATGCATCGCGGCGTCGCATTCAATGGTCGCGAACTTCGCGATCCGTTCCGGCGCGATGTTCGAGCGCGTGATCAGACCGTTTCGCGAAAAACCGACCAGCGCCGGCCGGTTTGCGCGGCGCAGTTCCGAGAGACTCGCGACGGGATAGAGATTGTCTGAGTTGACGACCGCAAAGAGTTCTTCGGATCCGACCTCGGCGGCGGCGGCGAGAACTGCGTCGGCGGTTCCGAGCGGCTTTTTTTGGACGGCGAAACGGGCCCCGTATCCGCGGCGGGCACAATGTTCGCGGATCGCGGAATGCTCGTCGCCGATGACAAGGCAGAGGCGGTCGAATCCGGCCGCGTTGAGGTTTTCAACGATCAGATCGAGCATGACCCGTCGGCCGTCGATCGGCATCAGCGCTTTAACTCCGGCGGCGGCGACCGTCTCCTGTTCCGGCGTAAGTTCTTCGGTTTCCGATCGCGCGCGGAGACGCGTGCCCAGACCGCGGGCGAGAATCACCGCCGTCCGGGGCAGATCATTCAGCTGTTCGAGAGAATTTCGCAGTCGAGTCTTCGGGCGATCCCTTGGCCGCCCCACGACATAATAACATCGTGGTTCCAACGGAAAAAAGGCTTCAAGATCGGCGCCAGCGCGCGCATCCACACCTTGTTGGTCTCGACCCGCCAGTCGTAGCGAACGGTCGTGAGCCCATCCTCGTCGGCGGTCAGCGTCCAGAGTCCGCGGCCCTCGAGTTCACCAAACGCCCGAATCTCGATCGATTCCAGCTCCGTGATCGTCAAGATCTCCGAGTCGAAGACGATCTTGTACGGCAGAGCGCTCTTCCAGGTCGAGCGATGGACCGAACCGACGCCGCGTTCGTCCCCTTCGCGAAGCTTCTCGACCTTCAACACGCCGCGCCACCAATCGGGCCAAGATTCGGATTCCTTTATCTCCGCCCAGACCTTGTCGATCGGCGCCTTGAGTATCCAGATTGTTACAAACTCGTACATCCGCGATTCCCCAGGCTTTGACGATTCCGTGGATTCCCAGTGACCCAACGGGGCGGAATCCCGCTGCCGCAAGGCGTCAGGTTCGGCAATTGATGCGATCGGTGTAAGCGGCCGACAACGCGTGTGAACCGCCGAAGGCCTGCTTTGGTTCTAGTTCGTCTTCTTCGTCGGTCCGGAAGCGGTCTTCGCAAAGTATCCCTGACGATGTGTGATCGTGGTCTTCTGCTTGGCGAGCTCCGGATTCAGCAAACGGATCTCGATCCGGCGGTACGAGCCGTCGCGTTTCTGGTTGGTAGGCTCGTAGGCGATCAGGTACTGTGACCGCATCTCGATCTGAATCTGTTGAAATGCTCGCCGGAGCTCGGCCTCATCGCGCGGGAAGTAAGCGCGCCCGCCGGTGCGCTCACTGATCTTTTTGAGCACGCCTTCATCGACGCCCGAAAGGAAATTGTCGCCGATGCCGATCGAATAGATGACCGCCTCGGACTTGAGCGCGGCATCGACGGCCTCGTCGAGCTTCTTTTTGCCGTAAGTGTTGTAACCGTCGGTCAACAGGATTATCGCCCGACGCGTCTTCTCGGGCGCCGGCCCGAGAACCTCTTCGGCGGTCACCCAGATCGCATCCCAGATCGCGGTCGAGGCCTGTACTTGCTGATTCTTGCCCGAAATCGGGGGAGTGCCCGGAACCTGGCCGCCGCTGACGACGCCTCCGCCAAGATAGCCGGACGGCGGAACGAACTCGACACGGTCGATAGCCCGCTGGATGCGTGCGACATTGCCCGTCATTCCCTGTTCGAGCGTCGCTTCGCCGGTGAACGAGATCACCGAGACCTCATCTTTCGAGGGTCTGACGACCGATTCGACGAACGATTTCGCGGCGGCCTTTTCTTCGGGCAAGGTCCGCTCCTGAGACAAGCTGGTATCGATCAGGATCGCGAGGCTCAGCGGGAGGTCGACCTGACGGCTGAACTCGATGGTTTCCTGCGGCTGTCCGTCTTCGAGGACCTGAACGTCCTCCTGTTTGAGATCGGTCAAAAGGCGGCGGTTGCGATCCTGCGCGGTAAAGAGAACATTCACGACCTCGGTATCGATGCGGATCGTTTCATCGTCATCGACCACCATTGGCGTCGGAGTCGCGGTCGGGGACGGCGACGGCGTCGTCTCCTGAGCGTGCGACGCATCGCGCGCGATGAATCCTCCCGCGATGAACGCGAGAACCGCCAAAACCGTTAAAAGACCGTTTCTGTTCACAGCTTCAAACCTAAATTACTTGAGCGTGTCCTTGATAGCGCGGTACTTAGTCTTCGTCCGGACGCGATAGCGATCTTCGTCTTCCTTGTTCCGGAAACGGACCTCGATCTTTCTTTCGCGGCCGTCGTACGATTGGTTCGCCGGCCGATACGTCAGAATGTACTGCGACTTCAACTCCTCGCTGATCTTCTTGAACGCTTTTTCAAGCGCGTACATATCGCCGAGAAAGAACGACTTGCCGCCCGTATCCTCGGCCATTTGCGTCAGGTACTTGTCGCCTTTGTCCTTGATCATCCCGGCATCGACGCCCGGAACGACTCCCAGAAATCCCTCTTTGGTCGAGATCCCGAAGATCGTCGTCTCGGTCCGCTGCGCGATATCGACGACATCGATCAGTTCGGCCCGGCTGAACGTATCGTCACCGTCCGTGATGACGACGACGACGCGGCGACCGGGTGCGCCGCGCAGTTTTTCGTCGATGAATTGGTAAACGGCATCGTAAAGCGCCGTTTGCGATCCGGTCTTCGAGACCTTGTCGACCGCTTTGTCGAGGAGGTCCGTCTTGTCGGTGAAATCCTGGATCAGACTGACCTCATTGTCGAAGGTCATAAACGCCGCTTTGTCCTTGCGGATCTGAAGAACCGTGTACAGGAAATCCTTGGCGGCGCGTTTCGAGAATGCGAGTTTTCCTTTCGTCGATGCCGATGTATCCATCAGCACCCCAACGTAAACCGGCGGATTGTTCTTCTCGTCGGTGAAGAACGTGACTTCCTGTTCGACTCCGTCCTCAAGAACGATGAAACGATCTCGCGTCATGCCGCTGACGAGCTTCTTGTTCTTGTCCTTCCTGTCCTCGACGGTAACCGGGAGACGGACCTCGAAGACCTTCAACGTTTCATCGCCGGTAGATGTCGGCGTCGGGGTCGGCGTCGCCTGCTGGGCCATCGCCGAGCCGGCCAAGGCAAGCACGAAGATGAGCTTAACTAAGTTTGTGAACACGATTTTCATATCACGATTCCGGAGACGCCCTTTTACGATGCCGTATGCGCGACGCCTGTTGCCCAAAGCAAGATCAGAGTATATCAAAATCGACGTCAGAACCGGGAGCGGCAACGACCGGCTGTCAGACCGCCTGTCAGAACCGGGAGCGGTAGCGACCGGCCGTCAGAAGGGGAGCGGCAACGACCGCCTGTCGGAACCGGGAGCGGTAGAGGCTGTGTCAAAACTCCGATTTGTCTTCGGATTTATGAATTGGTGGCTGTCTGAGAAGTCCATTGTCGGCGCGGCGGACGCCGGACGCCGGAACGATTGTCAACGCACCGCCAACCCGGCGATTCACTCCGTCGCCGACGCCGCGCGATACGGAATCGCAATCCGGGATCGTTCTTCCGATCGCGTAGCGATAATCCGACTTTAGCCGTGGGTTTCAACCCACGGAAATCGGGGATTTGGCCTCGTCGAGGCAGCGACGGTTGATTCCGGCCAGTCGTCGCTGACGCGACGGGGGAATGAAACCCACGGCTAAAATCACGGAGCCGCTGACGCGGCGAGATCCGACATCGAAATCCGCGGTCGTCTTCCCGATCGAGCAGCGACCATCTGACCTCTGTTACCGGACCGAGGTTCCGCCGCCGAAATCGGACTTTTCGGACAGCCTCGCAACGCAACCCGCAGAGTTTCTTGGCTTTCGCCAAACAGTTCGGCTAAAGCCGGAGTCAAGTTTGAATCCCAATCCACTAGCTGAAGCTAGTGGCAATTCACAAAGCCGAAGACAAATCGGAGTTTTGACACAGCCTCTGAAGCTAGTGGCACGTCATAAACAAAATACTCTGGAATCCAAAATCTTGAATCTGGATCCTGGATCTGGAATCTCTGGAATCTGGTATCCTGTGATCTGGAATCTTCGAATCCGAGATCCGTCACGGCGTGACGCCGATGTTCTCGGCGGGCTCGATGGGTTCGATCTTGCCGGGATTGATCGCGGACGTTCCCGATCCGCGGAAGAGCGGCGTGAAGACCCATTTCGAATGGTTTTCGATCCCGTAGTATGAGATGACCGATTTGCGGCGGCTTTGGCTGGCGACGGCGATAAAAGGCGTGTTGCTCGCGGAATCCTCGATCTCGCTGTCGTCGGCCTCTTCGGTATCGCTTGGATCTTTCGTGTTGATGATGTTGACCAGCGGCAACGCGTACCGGTCGAGCAACTGGCGCGGTTCTGGACTCGATGGAAGCAACCCGTTGTTGAACAACTGGATACGCTTGCCGAAGTTCAGGAACGCCTGGCTTTCAGGCTTTATCAGGCGCCACTTGCCGTCCTCGCTGAGCGGGTCGATCGCCGCCGACGGGCGCAGGATCATCCTCTTTTTCGTTCCTTGCGGCAGGCCTTCGAGCAGGTCGTCGATCGAGTTCGGCAGTTTCGCTCCCCGATAAAATTCGATATAGAGGCGGATCGCCTCCGCGACCTCTTCGCCGCGGCGGATCGCCTCGAGTTCCTTTTCACGCTGAACCTCGACGTACACCGTGGGCGCGACCGCCAGGAGCAGCGTCGCGAACACCGTCATCACTCCAAGCACGGCGACAAGCGACATGCCAGTTTCCGAATGTCCAAGCCGGACAGGTTCAGATCCAAGGCACCGCTGACGCTTCCGGGCCCACGCCCGGCGCGCGGTCGAGAAACAAATCGGAATTCGAAGCAAACGCACGATCATTGCCAAAACTCACGATTCCAAATCCCAAATCAATTATCTCCGTCGTCGTTGTCATCGACGTCCTTCTTCGGATCCGTCGGGATCCGGTTCGGGACGAAGACCGGCATATTGCAGGGAATGCCGGGAACGCAGGGAGTCGCGTTCGGAACGGGATTTGTCGGGTTGGTCGGAAACGGGTTGGTCGGGAACGGATTGTTCGGATTGCTCGGATTGCTCGGACTCGACCCGGTTCCGCCCGATGACGGCTTCACCATATCGATGTTATAGCGGAATCCGAGCTTCACGTCCTGCACGATAACTCGTTCGCGCGAAATGCTGACGATCCGAAAGCAGCCGGGAGTCGCGTCGCCGGTGCAGACGCCGACCCGATCGTCAAGCCGTTTCGCCATCGGCGTCGCCGTGCCTTCCTGCAGATAGGCGGTCGCGTTGTTGCCGAGTTTCGGCGCCACGATCCCGACATATTGAAGCTGCGGACGGGGCGGGTTGTCGACGTTGAAAAACGCCGCGTCCGAATAGAGCTTGCCGTCCGGGGTCCGGACCATTATTTGCCGCTGTCCCGACCCGGCGATGAAATTGGCCGGAACATTCGTCTGGAGTCTGTCCGGGCCGAGAAACGTCGTCGGCATCTCTGTGCCGTTGAAGAATATCCGAGATTCGGGAGTGAAAGCGTTCCCCGTCACGACCAGATCGAACGCGCCGGTTCCCGCAAAGACCGAGACCGGCGAGAATCCGAAGATCTTGAGCGGCGGTTCGAGGGTCGGCGGCGGCGTCTTTATGATCTCCGGGGTCGGGACGAACGGCGTCGGGCTCCAAGGCGTCTTGATCGGCGGTTCGTAGAACGCAAAGATGTTCCGCCCCGCGTCGGGCGCTCCGAGCGTGACGATCGGATAAACGACCGGGATCGATGAGTAGATCAAGTCGGCTTCTTCCCGCGACGGCAGCGCGCTGACGACGGAATCGCCACCCGACGGCTTGCCCGGAGTCGGGGTTTGCGTCGCGGTTGTCGTAGTCGTGGCTTTCTTGCTCGGGAAAAATCCGATCAGATTGTACCCGACCGCGAGCAGCGCCAGCGCCCCGAGCGCGATCGCGGCGATGAGCTTCGTCTTTTCTTCCTTGCTTTTGCCTTCGAACAACTTCATCGGGACTTATTGATTCGCTGCGGTTTCCGTCAACGGACTGAAATCGGGTCGCCTGAAATACGATGCGAGCTCGATCCTGAGCGTTACCGTTTCGCCGTATGTCTTGCCGCGATCGACCGGGCCGGTACTGGCGATCGGTTGCGTCATCGCGCCGGGCGCGGGCCGCGAGGTGTTTGAATCGGGTTTCGGCTCAACCTCCGGCGTCTTCTTTTCCTTGTTCTCGGACGGTTCGATCTCGACCGCGCTGATGACGATGAACTCACCGCCCGTCTCGATCTCGCTGATAAAGCGGCGCAGATTCTGGTACGATCCATCGACCGTTACGGTGACGTAGACGCCGGGAAAAATGCTCAGGAACTTCGAACGCCCACCCTTGTCCTCAGACGTCTGGGTCCGGTTTCCCTCGATGACGAGAGGAATGTAGTCGGGTCCCGAGGTGTTCGTCAGTCCGAGCGCGCCGATCAAACCGTTTATGCGCTGGTAAAGCGCCACTTTCGACTCGTTCTCGCTTCGCAGGAAACGCGTTTCGAAATCGTTCGCGCTGCGCTCAAGTTCGTCCACGCGCTCCTTGGTAGAACTGATCGTGCCGTAGCGGGCCTTCGCGGTACTCAATTCCGACTCGATCTGATTGCGCCGTTGCTTGTTGTTCTCCAGTTCGCGGCGCGCCGGTAGGACAAGCAGTGCCAGGAGAAGCACGAAGATCAAAACGCCGAGCAATCCGGCGCCGACGACGGCGATCTCCGGAATGCCCCACATTCCGGCGTAGACCTTTCGCGGCCGGTTGGATCGGATGACGGTTGATTCCGGTTGGGAAGCGTTCAAATGTTCGCTCATTGATTGCCTCCCTGATTGCCGACGAGATCGACCGGCGTCGGCGTCGGTACGGCGTAGCCATTGTTCGGCGAATAGATCACGTAAAGCGTGAATTCGCTGTAAACCGAACGATCGGTTTCCTGCCGGTCCTGGCCGCGCAGTTCGGCCTTGAAGACTCCCGAATTGTTCATCCGCGTGATCAGCTGATCAACGCTGGCATAATCGCGGCTCAGTACTGAAAACGTCAGTTCGGCCTTGATGCTTCCGCGCTCTTGAAACACGTTCTCGACCGCGATCCGCGACGCGCTCACGTTGCCGGGCAGGACGCCTTCGATATCCGAAAAAAGCCGCGACCAACTGAACGACTTGTTGGCGACAAGTTTGTGCGCGCCGATCAGTAGCTCGCGTTGGGCCGGCGTCAGTTCCTGGCGTACCTCGTCGCCTTTGCCTCTGAGATCGGTCAGCTTGAGATTGATGTCGTCGATCTCGGATTTCGTGACCCCGTTAAGCTTCTTGAGATTCGACCAACTGGCAAGCGACCACGACGCGCCGCCCAGAGCGATGATCATAAGGACCAACGCGATCAGATACGGCAACGTGCGGTTTCGAAACGGACGTGTGGCGAGATTTAAGCTGGTAATCATTCCGAACTTCGCAATTGCAAACGGGCTAGATTTTAGCACGAAAGATCGTTCCGTGTCGTTTCACGACCGAACGATCCGAATGGTTGCAAATTTTGTCCGGGATTTCGCGCTCAGTTCGAACGGTGCCGAACGACATCCCGATCGTCTTCAACGCGTGCGGGGAGCGGCGTGTTCAGTTCGGAAGGGTCGAGGTCACTGTATGCTCGGATGCAGTTCCGGCCGTCGCGCTTCGCCCGGTAGAGTGCCGAGTCGGCCATTTCGACGAGTTCGATGACATCGTCCGAATCATTCGGGAAGGACGCGATGCCGATGCTTATCGTGATGTGGTGTTTCTCCGCCGGACGACCTTGCTTGATCACCGTGAAATCCGCCGCCTCTATCTCCGAGCGGATGCGTTCCGCGGCGACAAGCGCCTGCACCGGTGAAGCGTCAAGCAGGAACGCCGCGAACTCTTCGCCTCCGAACCGCGAGGCAACGTCGCCGCTGCGCAGGTTCTGCATTATGCAATATCCGATCTCTTCGAGCGTCTTGCTCCCCGTCAGATGTCCGAACGTATCGTTGACGTTCTTGAAGAAATCGACGTCCATCATCAGCACGCAGAACTGGCGGCCCTCGGCCCGCGCCCGGCCAGATTCGCGGCGCAGTTCCGAAAAGAAGGAACGGGACGAAAGCAGGCCGGTCAGGTCGTCGTGCGAAAGCAAACGATGGATCTGGCGATGATACTCACGGTCGATCTCGTCAAGAAACTCGAATCGAAGGATATGTTCGCCGATCGTGATCTTGTCGCCGTGCTGAAGCGTCTCTTGCCTGATCTTCTGTCCGTTCAGCAACGTTCCGTTCCGCGAACTGAGATCGGTCAGCATATACGTCGTTCCGCCGTTGGCCTGATCGACGATCGCGTTGATCCGCGCGTGTTTCCGCGACGTTTTGGTGTCGTTGACGCGAACGTCCGCCTCGAGCGCGCGCCCGAGGATGACCTCTTCGCGCTCAAGCGGGATAGGCACGGCGAGAAGGTCGCCGTTCAGGAAAACAAGTGCGGGTCGCAGATCGCGCTGCGGTCTCTGGTTTTGGCTCATAGCTGCCGTTCGCGCAGTTGTTGTCTCCGGGGGCGGGAAGCGGTCTAAAGTTAACAATGTAAACGGTTAGGAGAGTGCCCGAAAACAAACAGGCCATTAACAATATAAACCATCGGCATCGCGCGCGACAATCGTTTTTTGCACGCGGCCAGCTGACGCCATTTCGGAAATCGATGCGAATTCACTAACATTGAGCTTGATGAAGCTTCTCATCATCAAGCTCAGCTCGATCGGCGACATCGTTCACACGCTGCCGGCTCTCGCAAAGATACGGCGCGAGATGCCCGGGGCGTCGATAAGTTGGGCGGTCGAGCAGTCGTCCGCCGAGATCCTGCGCGGGAATCCGCTGATCGACGAGCTGATCGAGATCGACACGCGTTCGAAAAGGAAGCTGAATTCGATCGACGACGTCCTGATCGATCTCGGACGTCAGATCACAGAACTCAGGCAACGGAGTTTCGATGTCGCGATCGATTTCCAGGGGCTTCTGAAGTCGGCATTTGTCGCGAAACTCGCGCGCAGCGAGCGGCGTTTCGGGTTCGGCCGGTCCGAGCTCCGCGAACCCGCAAGCCGATTCCTTTTGACCGACACGGTCGAAACCCCCGAGAAAGTTCACGTCATTCGAAAGAACCTTGCGCTCGCTGATGCCGCGCTCGGACTTACGCCCGATGACGCCGAACCCGAGTTTCCGATCTCGACCGGCGATTCGCATCGCGCCGAAGCCGAAGCTGTCGCCGCGGCCGCGGGCGAAGGTTTCGTGCTTCTCAATCCCGCCGGCGGCTGGCCGACGAAACTCTGGAGCGCCGAAAAGTTCGGCCGCCTCGCCGAACTCATAGCCGAACGCCTCGGGATGCCGTCGGTCGTCTCGACGGCGCCGAACGAAACGGCGCTCGCGATGCGCGTGCTCGGAACGTCGGGGTCGGCGCGCGTCGTCACCACCGAACCGACGCTCAAAGGCTTTTTCGAGATCGCCCGGCGCGCCCGCGTCTATGTCGGCGGCGATACCGGACCGACTCATCTTGCGATCGCGGCCGGCTGTCCCGTCGTCGGGATCTTCGGGCCAACCGAGTGGTGGCGCAATGGTAGTCTGAGGATAGGCGACATCTGCGTCGAACGAACCGATATCGGGTGCCGCGTCGATTGCCACCGCCGGTCGTGTTCGAATTGGATCTGCATGGACATCGATGTCGAGACCGTCTTCGGCGCGGTCGCGAAGCGGATCGGAACTCCGGAATAAGCCCCCGTCGGCCGTTTGGATCAATAGCGCCGCCGCCCATCTTCGTTTCGTGTTCGTCGTCGACGCGATCGCGGAACAAGTTGAACCAAGTTTGGGCTCCGCAACGGGTGAGTATTCGCCGGGAAACGATGCATCCATTTCGACCGGTTCGCGCGTCGAAGGATCGGTCGCCGAAAGAACTGTGGCAAATCGGTCGAATTCGATTATACTGGCGACGTGCCCGACCGTGATCCGAATATGAGACGAACCCTAAACACGACAGTTGGCTTATTGATCTTGGGCCTAATCCTTGCCGGTGCGGTCCGTGCGCAGGATCTTCCTTACCGGGACGGCGAAAAGCTCGTTTATGAGGGCAAGATCAGCAAGATCATTCAGGGAATCGACATCGCGGACCTGACGTTCGGCGTCAAGAAGACATCGGACGGGAATTTTTTCGTCTCGACGGATGCCAAATCGAAAGGGACGCTGCTCAAACTCTTCCGATTCAGTTTCCTGCAGCAGTACGAATCGACCATTGACGGCAAGAACCTTCGAATCCTCAAGACGGTCAAACAGGATGTCCAGAAAGATCGGATCCGGAACAGCGAGGCGGTCTTCGATTATGAAGCCAAGAAGGTCACGTTCACCGAGGTCGACCCGAAGGAACCTATGAAGGCTCCGCGCAAGATCGCCTCGGACCTGAAGGGCGACACCCAGGATCTCGTCTCCGGGCTTTACCTTCTGCGATCCTTGCCGCTCGCGGTCGGAAAGGTCTTCGAGATCACGGTGTCTGACTCGGGTTTGATTTATCAGGTGCCCGTCCGCGTTACCGCGCGCGAGGTCCAGAAGACCGTCATCGGACGCGTCACCTGCTTTCGCGTTGAGCCGGAAGTATTTGGAAACAATAGGCTTATCGAACAGAAGGGGAAGATGATCATATGGATCACCGACGACGACCGGCGGATTCCCGTCCGTTCCCGCATCAATACCGAGATCGGTCGCGTCGAGGTCAAGCTAAAGTCGGTTTCGGGACGCTGAGAGCTCTCAGGAAAGTTAACAAATCGTTTCATCCTTGCATGATCAAGCCGAAAGCGTGATAATTTTTGTTTATTTTGAGGCTGAAATTATTATGAGCGATTTGGACAAGAAAAAGGATCAGGAACAGCAGGACGCCGCGGACGCCGGAGCGGCCAAGGATGAAAAGGTGGTCGAATACGTCTTGGACGACTTTCAACTGGCGCCGATCTCGTCCGGGGAATTCGTTGGTGACGACGAGCTTTTCGCGCGGGTCGACAGCGATCTGAACGAGCTCTTCGTCATTCCCGAACCGGCAACGCCGGCGATAATCTCCGGGATCGTCGAAGAAAAGCCTGTGGATCCGATATTCGACGCGCTGGCGGCGCCCGTTCTTCCGGAACTCGAACGCGAGAACCGCGCCCGTCTGCAGATGCAGTCGCCGAACCGGCTTTATTTCTACTGGTCGATCAAGAACAACCCGTTCCAAACGCTAAAGCGTGTTTTCCGCGGCGCGGCCGTCGATTATCGGCTCGTCGCGCGGCTCGTCGATCTTGAGACGGAGCGCGAGGTCCTTCACCCGGTCGAAGCGGAAGGGAGCTGGTGGTACAACGTCGAGTCCGCCTCGCGCTACCGGGCCGAGATCGGGTTCTACGCGCCGACCCGCCCGTTCGTGCGCGTGATGTTCTCGAACACGGTCGAGACTCCGCGGAAATCGCCGAGCCCGCGTCAGGCGACCGACGCGGACTGGGCGATCAACGCGTACGAATTTGCCGAGGTCCTCGACAACGCCGGGTTCACGCGCGATGCGTTCGAGGTCGCGCTGGCAGGCGACGATCACGTTTCGGCGGAAACGGCGACAGACAACGCCTTCTACCAGATCCTCGGCCATCGCGTCGAGGGGTTCAGCGCTGACGAGGTCCGCTACGCGATGCTCGCGCTCGCCTCGGGAGTCGATCTCGGCGCGCTCCGCGGTCAAATCTCCGAGGGGCTTTATCTCGTCCTGGCTGAGAACGCCGGAAAACTCGGACCGGCGGAAACGATGACGGCGCTCCGCGAGCATTTTGACCTGCTCGACGAGGAGATCCTGGAGTTCGAGGAGTCGGGCGAGCCGGTTTACGGTGCGAGCCTGGTGCATTTCCCGAAACGCCGCGTTTCGCGTGCCGTTCCGAAGGCGACGATCCCGACCGGGCCGGTCCGATTCGTACCGCGTCTGTCGCCGGTAAGCAGTTTGCGATTTTAGATTCTGGATTTTGGATTTTGGATTCGGGGGGCGGCAATCATCTGTTAGCCGCTTGACCGGTTGCCGCCCTGTCTTTTCCTAGATCCTGGGATACTGTCTGCAGGCCAAAATCGAAAATCGCAAATCGAAAATCCAAAATCCGAGATCGAAGATCCCGAATCGCCTATGGTTGGCTACTTCAGTCTGATTCTCCACGCTCATCTGCCGTTCGTAAGGCATCCGGAGTACCCGGAGTTCCTCGAAGAAGATTGGCTCTACGAGGCGATCACCGAGGTCTATCTGCCGCTGATCTTCATTTTTCAGAGCCAACACGAGTCAGGCGCGAAGCCGCGGCTGGCGATGAACGTATCGCCGCCGCTTTGCGAAATGCTGGCCGATCCGCTGCTTCAGGAGCGCTACACGCGGCATCTTGAGAACCTTCTCGAACTCTCGCGCAAGGAACTGGCGCGAGTCCGGCGCGATGCCCCCGAATTCATCGACGCGGTGACGATGTACGTCGACAACCTCGCGGCGTCGCTCGAACTCTGGAACAACCGCTACGGGCGTAATCTGATCAACGCCTTCCGCGAACTCCAGGACGAAGGCGTGCTCGAGATCATCACCTGCTGCGCGACGCACGGATTTTTGCCGCTGATCTCGACCCGTGCCGCCCGGCGCGCGCAGATCCAGATCGCCGTTTCCAATTATTTCAAGCATTTTCATAGGCGTCCGCGCGGGATCTGGCTCGCCGAATGCGCTTACGAAGAGGGCGTCGAGGATCTTTTGAAAGAGGCGGGGATCGAGTATTTCATCGGCGACTCGCACGCCATTCTTTACGGCGATCCGCGCCCGCGTTACGGAGTGCACGCGCCGGTGATGTGCCCCAACGGCGTTGCCGTTTTCGCGCGCGACGTCGAGACCTCGCAGCAGGTCTGGAGCGCCGAGGTCGGATATCCGGGAGATCCGGTCTATCGCGAATTTTATCGCGACGTCGGTTGGGATCTGCCGATGGACTATCTCCGGCCGCATCTTCACTCGGACGGCAATCGGCGGCACCTCGGCCTGAAATATTACCGGATCACCGGCCGCGATGTGCCGCAGAACCGCAAGCTTCCGTACTCGCCGGCGGCGGCCAAGGAAAAGGCGGCGATGCACGCGTTCGATTTTCTCGGCAAGCGAAAGGATCAGGCGCGCAAACTGCGCGAGATTCACGGCGGCCATCCGCCGCTCGTGACATCGCCGTACGACGCCGAACTCTATGGCCATTGGTGGTTCGAAGGCCCGATGTTTATCGATTTCCTGTTCAGGCAGATCCGTTTCGACCAGGACGAAGTGACGGCGGTGACCCCGGGAGACTATCTCGACGCCAAGATCCCGATCCAGATACAGCGCCCGTCGGCTTCGAGTTGGGGCGAGGCCGGATACTACAAGGTCTGGCTAAACGAGGGGAATTCCTGGATGTATCCCTACCAGCACGACGCCGAACGGAAAATGACCGGCCTCGCGAACACCTACGCGCACCCGACCGAGACGGAACGCCGCATACTGAATCAGTTGGCGCGCGAATTGCTGCTCGCCCAATCGAGCGACTGGGCGTTCCAGATCTATCAGGGAACGACCGTCCAGTACTCTTCGAACCGGTTCAAATCGCATATTCACCGGTTCAATCTTTTGACGAAGATGCTCGAAACGGGCGAGATCAACGAGGCGTTGCTCGCGGAGATCGAGCATCGCGACAATATCTTCGCCGAGATCGATTACGCGGTTTTCAGGGGCTAAGCGATCTCGCGGTATCGGCCCATCCAGTAGATCAGCGGCTCGCCGTCTGTCGTTCGGATATTTTCGATGCGGCCGACGAAAATCGTGTGATCGCCGCCCTCGAACTCGTTGACGACCGAACATTCGATGTGCGCCAGGCAGTCGCTGATGAGCGGAACGCCTCCTTCCCCACGTGTCAGGCCTATCCCTTCAAACTTGTCTTCAAGGCGGAACGCGAAGCGGTCCGAAACGTCCTGCTGCGCGGCGGTCAAGATGTTCACGGCAAATCGTTTTGACTCAATGAACACGTGGTGGCTGCCGGCCGTCTTCTCGATGCAGATCAAAACGAGCGGCGGGTCGAGCGAAACGGACGAGAACGCCGAGACCGTGATGCCGTGATCGACGCCCGCCGCGTCGCGCGAGGTCACGACCGTAACACCGCTTGCGAAACGCCCGAGCGCCGCGCGAAATTCTTCGTTGGTGACAGACATTATGTGTTCTGATTGTAGATGAACGGCGCCGCAAAACCCAAACAAGCGGTTTTGCAGCGAATCGCCGATTTTGTAGAATCGATTTTTCGGAACGCGGTCGGTGTCAGGCGCATCAAATCGCCGGAATTCTGTATTTTCGAGCTCGGGAGTTTATGAAAGTCTTATTATTGCTGTTCATTTCGTTTGTCTTTGTGGCGGGAAACGCTCCGGCCCAGTCGCCTTCGAAGATCTTGAGCCGCGCGAACAAAGCGCTCGGCGGCGAAAAGGCGCTCAAATCGGTGCGTTCGTGGCAGGCGAACGGTACGATCACGCGGCGTTCTGACGGCGCAGCCGGGCGGTATGAATCCGAAGCATCGGGCGGAAATCTTTTCGGCGGAATGTTCGACCTCAACGGATTCGAGTATGCCGTCGGCTACAACGGCAAATCGGGCTGGATGCGCGATTCGCGCAACGGCTTGCGGACACTGACGGGCGACGCGGCGAAGGATTTTCAGGCCGAGGCGCGTTACCGCAACTCGCGCTGGCTGAACGCCAAATCCGAAAAGACGAAGATCACTTCCGGCGGATCGGCGACCGTCGACGGCAAAAGGGCCGATGTCGTCGTCCTCAACACCGCCAAGGGAGTGCAGATCAAGCTCTTTTTTGATTCCGCGACGGGCCTTTTGGCGCGCGAGGAAATTCCCCAGGGAACGATCTACAAGTCTTTTGATTACAGTGATTACCGCGACGTGGGCGGAATTCGCACGCCGTTTCGGATCGTCACCGACGTTGCCGGCGAGAGATTCGAGATCACGCTCGCAAGCGTCGTCTACAACCAGCCGATCGACCGCGCGAAGTTCGATTTTCCGCGGATCTCGAACGAGCCTCTCCCCGATATCGAAATGCTTTTCGCTGAGATCCGTGCGAACGCCGAAAAGGTCGAGCAGATTCTCGAGAACTACAGTTATACGGAATTGCGGATCGACCGCGAGATCGCCTCGAACGGAGATCTGGTCGAGAAGAGTTCCGAAAAGCGGCTGCTGACATTCTACAAGGGCTACCGCATCAACCGTCTGATCGAAAAGAACGGCCGCCCGCTGTCCGCCTCGGACCAGGAAAAAGAGGACCGGGACGCGCAGAAACAGGTCGCGGAGATCGAGGACCGGATCGCGGAGAAGGAACGCAGACTCTCGAAACAGCGCGATATGGGTTCGGGAACGGGCGGGACTCCGAACGGTGAGGGCCAGCGCATCACGATCGCCGAGGCGCTCAAGGGGTCGCTGCTGACCAACCCGCGGCGCGAACGTTACAAGAACAACGACGTCATCGTTTTCGACTACGAACCGAATCCGGCCTTCAAGCCGCAGACCCGGATGGAAAAGCTCTTCGCGCTGTGCACCGGCGCCGTCTGGGTCGATACGAAAACGAAACAGGTCGTCAGGATCGATGCCGTGCTGACGAAAAGCGCGGGAAATTTCATCGCGAAAGCCAAACGCGGGGCTTCGTTCACGATCGAGAACGAACTCATCAACAACGAGATCTGGCTCCCGTCGCAGGCCGACGTCAACCTTTCGATAAAGATCCTGTTCGCCGGGATAAATATCAATAAACTGATCAAATACGGCGACTACAGCAAGTTCCGGACAGAGGTCAAAGATGCGACGGTCGACGAAGTGAAGAAACCGTGATCAGTGCAAAACGAACAGTGCAAAGTGCATAGTGCACAAGTGCATAGTGCAAAAGTGCAAAACGCAGAGTGCTTAGTGCGAAAATACCGATTATTTTTGAAACGCACTGTGCCGGAATTCGTAGCCGCACTTTGCACTTTGCACTTTGCACTTTGCACTTTGCACTTTGCACTTTGCACTT
>CAZARD010000066.1:0-13746 GCA_964487505.1 uncultured Blastocatellaceae bacterium
CTCGGGATGAAGGAAGGATTTGACGTCGGAATGGAAATGTCGGGCAACGCGCAGGCGTTCCGCGACATGCTCGCGAACATGACCCACGGCGGCAACGTCGCGTTCCTTGGCATCCCGCCCGATGAGTTCTCGATCAATTGGAAGACGGTAATCTTCAATATGCTCACGATCAAGGGAATCTACGGCCGCGAGATGTACGAGACCTGGTATCAAATGAGCGTTTTGCTGGAGGGTGGGCTCGACATCGAACCCGTCATCACGCACCGATTTCATCATACCGAGTTCGCAAAAGGGTTCGAAGTGATGCGGGAAGGCAACTCCGGAAAGGTCATACTCGACTGGTCCGAATGACCGAACGAAATCGGCAAACAAAAAAAGATACATTAAATCAAAAAAAACACTACCGCGAATTTCGGTTTTCTGTTATTATGCCGGGATAAGTTTGTCGGTCAGGGACGATTATCGACTCTTTTGCGCGAACTCTTGCGTTCTTGCGACCGGTCGGTTTTCGGTCGGGCTTTGCTTTTTCGAGCGGGTTCGAAAATGAGTTTTGTATTTGACAGCAAATACGACTTGTTCGTGGGTCTTCTGCGGATTCCGCCCCCGGACTCTGCGTCAGGACCTCGGCAGGGTTTGTCGATGCATTCAATCCGCACTTGCTGCCTTAACTTTTTGCATGTTTTCTGAGGAGGGATATTAATGTCTTGGACTAAGTTAGTTGATGCCACACGCCCGTTGCTTTTCTCCGTTCTCGTTATCGGAATTGCTGCGGTCGCGCTCTGGTTTGGAGCTCAAAACAATCAAGCGGTCGAGAAATCGTCGGCGCCGGTCGCCGCGGTCCCGTCCGCGACCTTCAGCGGAACCGGTTTCGGCGCGATCCCGGACGGTCCGACCGGCTGTCTTGACACGCCCGGCGGAACGCCGCTCAACATTACCTTCAATGTCACAGGAATCACCGGTTCTCCGACAAAGGTCGAATTGAACAATATGACGTTCTCGCCGCAGCATACCTGGGCGACGGACGTCAAAGCGGTGCTCATCGCGCCCAACGGCGCTTCGCACGTTCTGTTCGGCCGCACTGCGGCGACGACATCGAACGGTTGCGGCGACTCGTCTCCGCTTGCGGGTCCGTACAATTTCGGCGACCTGAACAACACGCCGCCGTCAGGCGGTTGGTGGCAGGCTACGGCAGCCGCGACGGGTACGACCCCGGTTGCTGCCGGTTCGTACCGCACGACCGCGTTGGGCGGTGCCGGTGCGACGAATCCGGCCCCGGCGACCGTTATGAATACGGCATTTGCCGCCGTTCCGAACGCGAACGGAACCTGGACGCTTCGCGTGACCGACCACGGCGGCGGCGATACGGGTTCGGTTTCAGCTGCGACGTTGCTCGTTGAAGGCGCTACGGTCGTCACACAGAAGCCCAATATGGACTATGACGGCGACGGAAAGACCGACTGGGTCGTGGCGCGCGCCACCGCTTCCCCGCTGGCCGAGAATCTTGCGCCGAGCATGGGAACCGTGCGTCAGAGCATCAACAACGGTTCGGATTCGAAGGTCCGCGATACCCGTGAGCGCGGCGACAACCTTCTGGCTCCGCCGATCTACTGGTACACGTTTGTGAACGGCGGCGCCTCGCCGACGGCGACGCAGCCGTTTGGTGACGCAGCGACCGATTTCTTCACGCCGAACGACTATGACGGTGACGGCAAGACGGACCTCGCGGTCTGGAGACCGGGCGCGGCTACCGTCGCGGCCTTCTACATCCTGCAGAGCACCAACAACACGGTTCGCACGGATGTGTTCGGTCAAACCGGCGACGACCCGGCGATCACCGGCGATTATGACGGTGACGGCAAAGCGGACGTTGCGACGTTCCGTTGTCCCGCTTTCGGTTCGGGCGACGCCCAGTGCAACTTCTTCTATCGAGGAAGCAACAACAATCCCGGCAACAATATCACCTACCAGCCTTGGGGCTTTGGTGAGGATGGCGATTTCTTCGTCAACCCCGGCGATTTTGACGGCGACGGCAAGTATGACTTCTGTATCCAGCGAGCCAATCCTTCGTCACCGGCCAACGGGCAGTTCGTGCTCTTGAAATCAGGCGGCGGCGTCGAGTACGTCGACTGGGGTTCTTCTTCGGACTTCATCCTTCCGGGTGATTACGACGGCGACGGCAAATCGGATTTCTGTGTTCGTCGGACCATCTCGGGCGCGCGCAACCATTTCATCCTCGAACGGGACGGTGGCCAGCGGCTTTGGGAAGTTTGGGGTATCACCGGCGACGTCAGCGCTCCGGGCGACTATGACGGCGACGGCAAGCAGGATCTCGCGATCTGGCGTCCGAACGCCGACCCGGCGCAGAACTTTTTCTGGGTCCGCCGTTCGAGCGATCTCGGAATAACCACCTTTGAGTGGGGTTCGCAGAACGACGTTCCACCCGCATCGTGGTACGTCCATTAATTCAGACCGGTCCGAAACGATCGGCAAAGGCCGTCCGAGAAATCGGACGGCCTTTTTCCTTCCGGTCGGCATCGGCCCCGGCGAACGGCGGCTGCAAACGCCGGATGATCTCAGATGGCGCCTTACTGGGCTTAATGTTTTGAAATCACTGCACTTGGAGTAAAATCAAGGAGAGCCTTTCGATTCTGTCGCCGGGTTGATTCTAAAGAAGCTGAGCGGATCCGCCGAAGGTTTTGCGGCTTCGGACTGCGGCCGAAATCGCCGGCGACCGGATCTTCGGCTTGGCAAACTGGATTCCGGAGGTGGGTGCAATGAAGCTCAAGATCCCAATAATCAGTATCTTCGCCGCCGTCGTGTTCGTGCTGGTCACGGTCGCTTCGGCTCACGGCCAGTCGGTGAAAAGCGCGACTTGGCAGACGTCTGTGGATGACTCGCAACCTGGAGTCGTCACGCTCGGTCTGCGCGACAAATGGGGAACGATGCGGCGGTTTACCGCGACTTTCGTCGTAACGATCGGCCGCAAAACATACCGCGGAACGATGTCTGCAGTCGAGGACGAATGGGCATACATCGATTTTCCGAGCCAGTTCCGGGGTGGAACGCCGAGCGCAGGAAACTACAGGGTCGCGTTCTCGGTGAAAGGCGTCGTCGTCGGACGCGACCGCTTTCGTTACAGGCGTTAGCCGTTCTATCGCAAAAGAAATCTTGTTTCGCGGCCCGTCCGCGGGCTTGTTCGGAGTCTTTTATGTACGGAGCAATCAAACAACAACTTCAGAATCAGATCGGCGAAATCCGCGAGGCCGGTCTCTACAAGAATGAACGCGTGATCGAAAGTCCGCAGGAAGCGCATATCCGTGTCGCCGTTGGCGAGGTCCTGAATATGTGCGCCAACAATTATCTCGGTCTCTCGGACCATCCGGAGCTCGTGGCCGCGGCGCATAAGGCGCTTGACGAATGGGGCTACGGGCTGTCGTCCGTGCGCTTTATTTGCGGGACGCAGTCGATTCACAAGGAGCTCGAAGCGAAGATCAGCAAGTTCCTGGGAATGGAAGACACGATCCTTTATGCATCGTGCTTTGACGCGAACGGGGGATTGTTCGAGACGCTCTTGTCCGAAGAGGACGCGATCATTTCGGACGAACTCAATCACGCTTCGATCATCGACGGCATACGGCTCTGCAAGGCCCAGCGCTGGCGCTACAAGAACGGCGACATGAACGATCTCGAGGACAGGCTCAAGGAGGCGGCAAACACCCGCAACCGGCTGATCGCGACCGACGGCGTTTTCTCGATGGACGGCTACATCGCAAAACTCAAGGACATCTGCGATCTTGCCGAGAAATACGATGCGATGGTGATGGTCGACGATTCACACGCGGTCGGGTTCATTGGTGAGCACGGACGCGGAACACCCGAGTACCACGGTGTCACGGACCGGATCGACATCATCACCGGCACTCTCGGAAAAGCGCTCGGCGGGGCTTCGGGCGGCTATACGTCGGCGCGCAAGGAGATTATCGAACTGCTGCGTCAGCGCTCGCGGCCGTATCTCTTTTCAAATTCGGTCGCGCCCCCGATCGTCGGCGCGTCGATCAAGGCGATCGATCTTTTGACCGAATCGACCGCGCTCCGCGACAAACTTGCTGCCAATACCAAATTCTTCCGCGAGGAGCTTTCCAAGATCGGGCTCGAGATTCTCCCGGGCGAACATCCGATCGTGCCGGTGATGTTCGGCGACGCGATGCCGGCCGTAAAGATGGCGGAATCGCTGCTGAAAAAGGGCGTCTACGTGATCCCGTTTTCGTTCCCGGTCGTTCCGAAAGGCAAGGCTCGCATCCGGACGCAGGTCTCGGCCGGCCATTCGATGGACGATCTCAGATTCGCCGTCGAGAAGTTTGCCGAAGCGAAAGCCGAAGTCGGAATCTGAGATAGTGCAAAGTGCATAGTGCATGGTGCAAAGTGAATAGCGACTCCGCGTCCGTTCACGACCGATCCAGCATCGACGGACTGAGCACTCTGCACTCTGCACTTTGCACTCTGCACTTTGTACTTTGCACTCTGCACTTTGCACTGATATGAGCTTGTCATTTGAAAACTCAGCCGAGTTCGCCGCCGCAACCGACGCCGCCGATCCGCTTGCGTCATTCCGCGACCGCTTTCACTTCCCGCTCGATCCGAACGGTGAAAGTGTCCTGTACTTCACCGGCAATTCGCTCGGGTTGCAGCCGAAGACCGTCCGCGATTACGTGAACCAGGAACTCGACGACTGGGCGAAATTTGCGGTCGAAGGGCATTTCCACGCGCGGCACCCGTGGCTGTCCTACCACGAATTCCTGACCGAAAGCATGGCCGAGGTCGTCGGCGCGCTGCCGATCGAGACGGTCGTGATGAACTCGCTGACGGTCAACCTGCACCTATTGATGGTCTCGTTCTATCGCCCGATCGGAAAGCGCCGGAAGATCGTCATAGAAAAGGGCGCGTTCCCTTCGGACCAGTATGCCGTGAAATCGCAGATCGATTGGCACGGCCGCGATTCGGATCCGGGGTTTGGGATCGCGGATCGTTTGCTGGAACTCGCGCCGCGCACCGGAGAATCGACGCTACGGACCGAAGATATCGTCGGCGCGATACGTGAACACGGTGAAGAGATCGCGCTCATTTTGCTCGGCGGAGTCAATTATTACACCGGTCAGGCGTTCGATCTTGAGGCGATCACGAAAGCGGGGCACGAGGTCGGCGCTATCGTCGGGTTCGATTGCGCTCACGCGGCCGGGAATCTCGAGCTCAATCTCCACGCTTGGAACGTCGATTTTGCCGCCTGGTGCTCGTACAAGTACCTGAACTCCGGACCGGGCGGGATCGCCGGCGTCTTCGTGCATGAGCGCCACGCCGATAGATCAGATCTTCCGCGATTCGCCGGCTGGTGGGGCCACGACAAGCAGACGCGCTTTCTGATGGGTGACGAATTCCATCCGATCCGCGGCGCCGAAGGCTGGCAACTTTCGAATCCGCCGATCCTGCAGATGGCCGCGATGCGCGCGAGCCTCGACATCTTTCACGAGGCCGGAATGAAGAATCTCCGGGCAAAATCGATCAAACTAACCGGATTCCTTGAATTCCTGCTCAAACAGATCGAGACTGACCGGATCGAGATCATCACGCCGTCCGATCCGGCCCAGCGCGGATGTCAATTGTCGATCCGCGTCCGTGAATCGGACCGCGGTCTTTTTGACGACCTGACAAAAGCTGGCGTCGTCGCCGATTGGCGCGAGCCGGACGTAATCCGCGTCGCTCCGGCACCGCTATACAATTCATTCACAGACGTTCACAGGTTCTCCTTGATCCTTCGGAAATGTCTTGAACTATGAATCGATTGGCGTTTCTGATTCTTCTGCTGGCGTCGCTCGCGCCGATCGCGGCCGCGCAGGTCAGCACCGAGCCGACGTGCGTGACGCAATCCGATGTCGATCGAATGATCGCCCAGATCAAGAACGGCAAACAGCAACTCGACAAAAAGCTTCGCGATCAAATTTTCGAACTCAAGAAGGACACGATCAGTCGCTTTCAGGACAAAGTTCAGTTGCGTGAGCGAGAAAGCACGCTGACGCGCGGTGTTTTCGGGATCGAAGGCCGGATAACAACGCTTGAAAAGGCGATCGAAAAGAAGCGGGACAAAAGCGAAGAGCAGCTTTGCGGAATTCTCGCAACGCGCGGCTGGCCGACGGCTTCACTGATAAGCGACAAGGGCGCGTCGGCGCTTTTTTACGTTCTCAAGAACTTCATCACGCTCGAAACGCAGGTAACGCTGGTCCCCGTGATCTCGGAGGCCGTCGCTCAAAACGAGGTTCCGTTCAATGAGGACTACGCTTCGTTTCTTGATCGTTTATGGCTCCGGCTCGGCCTCAAGCAGCTTTTCGGCACGCAGGCTTCAGAACGCAACGGTATGCTCGTACTGTCGCCGCTGTTGTCGCCCGAGAAGGTTGATTCCTGGCGCGAACGGTACAAGATGCCACCGCTCAGCTCCTATCTGAAGTTCCTGGAAAGATCATATTTGATGCCGTCGGTTCGGGGGCTTTATGTCGATCCGCCGACGCTCAGAAGCAGGCCGAAAATCGCCGATGATGCAAATCGCCTGACGGCGAACTCGGTCGGCGGCGACGATACGATTCGTGTCGAATCAAACATCGTCGATCTGACGGTTCGCGTGCTCAGCAAAGACTTCAGGACGAACGTAGGCGGGCTCGAGCAGAATGATTTCAAGGTTTATGAAAACGACGCCGAGCAGGAGATCGTCGCCTTCAAGCGGTCGGCTCAGGCTTTCGACATCGTGTTGCTGTTGGATCTTTCGGGCTCAACGGCGCTCAAACAGAATCTGATCCGGAAAAGCGCAAAACGGTTCGTCGAGGCTGCCCGCCCCGGTGACCGTGTCGGGGTCGTCACTTTCACGCATCGGATCAAGGTCATTTCGGAACTTTCCGCGGATCGCGAGGAAATAACCCGTCGGATCGACAAGGTCGGTGACGAGGGCAGAACCTTGGCGTGGGACGCGATAGTCTTCACGATAAGAAAGATGTTCGGCGAACTTCCGCCTGATCGCCGCCGGACGGTCGTCATCATGACCGACGGTGTCGATAATGCGCTCAATTACGTCACACGGTACACTGCCGGCTCGAGAATAAGTTTTGCGGAAGCGGTCGAAACCGTCCGCAACAGCGATGTTTCGGTCGTACCGATCTACATCGATACCGAGATCAAGGATCCGTGTGGGGTCAATTCACCGTTCAACTGTTCAACCTACAAACGGTCGTATGAACAGGCGCGCCTGACGCTGAATTTTCTGGCAGAAGAGAGCGGCGGGCAGTTGTATTACGCCGCAAAGTTCGAGGACCTCGACGGTGTATACGTGAAGGTCCTCGATGATCTCTCAACCGGTTACGGCATTGTGTATCAACCGATCGATTCGAATCGCGACGGCACATGGCGATCGATTCGGATAGAACTCCCGAATCGGCCGGACGTCATCGCGCGCACAAAACGCGGCTACTATGCCCGCTGATCACTTCGAAATGCTGCCGTCGTCAGCGATCTTTGGCGCGTTGCTGCCGAAATCGGCGATCGACAGCGACCGGATCTTTCTGACCGCCTCGCCCGATTTGTCCGGTTTCGGCCCGCCCTTTCCGTATTGACGGCCCGAGTGAAGCATTCCCTTTTCGAACGTCCCGTCCGCGTTGAGCGTCATTTCAAAGACGGCGGTCAGTCCGAGAGCGCCGCCGAGACCGAATCCGTAAGTCGCGAAATTCCCCATCGAGTATGCGATCAGACGGTCTTTGTAGATCTCCATTCCGCGCAATACGTGCGGGCCGTGTCCGATGACGAGATCGGCGCCGGCGTCGATCACCGTCCGCGCGAACTGGCGCAGATTCCCGCGCGATTCGCCGAGATAGGTTTCGGTGCGATTCGGAACGTTCTGGGCGGCTTCGCCCTCGCCGCCGCCATGAAAAGACACCACGACAAGATCGGCTTGAGCCACTGCCTTTTCAACCAACGCGCGCGCCGCATCCAGTTCGTTTACGTTCGGAACGATGCTGTTGTGGGCAAACCCGATGAAGGCGACCTTTAGTCCTTTCGCCTCAACGATCGTCATAGCGAACGCGTCACGATCGCTTCCGGCGTGCTTGATCCCAAGGTCGTCGAGCGTCCTTCGCGTGCTGACGCGTCCACCGTCGCCGAAATCTCCGGCGTGGTTGTTCGCGAGGCTCATCACGTCGAATCCCGAATCCTTGAGGTATTTGCCATAGCGTGTCGGAACCCTGAACGCGAAGCAATTCCCCGAACTGGCGCCGCATTTCGCGGAGACGCCGCTGTCTGCCAGCGGCCCCTCGAGATTGCCGAACGTGATGTCGGCCGCCGACAGGACCGGCGCGAAATCGCGCAACATATCTGCGCCGTCGTTTGGCGGTTTGTCCCCGCGCGTCGCGGTTCCGAGCATTATGTCGCCCACCGCCGCGATCGTCACCGATCCGGACTTCAACGGAGCCGGAGATTCGCTTACGGCAGGCTTGTTCGAAAGCGCCGAGTTCTCAACCTTCCCGCCGCCACAACCGATCAAAACAAAGATACTTGCGATCACGGCCGCAAGAGCCGCGCAGGTTCGTTTATTCGTCATAACTTTATTCCGTAGCGTTGATTTTGCATCTTTTGCGATTCGAAACTCAAATCGTCGCTTCGACTCTTTCCTGCCGCGTGAACTTTTCGCCCGTTGCGGGTATTCTGACTGTTAGCTATGGCGAACGACAAAGTGATAATCATCGGTGCCGGCCTCTCCGGATCATTGCTTGCGATCTACCTCGCGAAACGCGGGATAACGGTGGACGTTTACGAGGCGCGCGGCGATATGCGACGCGAAACGGTCGCCGCCGGCAGGTCGATCAACCTCGCACTGTCGAATCGCGGCATCCGCGCGCTGAACGAGATCGGCCTCGCCGATTACATGCTCGCCGAAGCGGTGCCGATGTACGGCCGAATGGTACACGACGTTGACGGCTCGACGAAACTCCTTCGTTATTCGGGCCGCGACGGCGAGTTCATCAATTCGATCTCGCGCTCCGGCCTCAACATCGCGTTGATAAACGAGGCTGAAAAACACGCCGGCGTCAGATTCCATTTCAATGAACGATGCGTGGCGTTCGATTGCAGGACCGGCGAGGCACGGCTCGAAAGCGGACTGCATCTCAAATCGGATGCGATCTTCGGCACCGATGGCGCGGGATCGGTAATGCGAAACGCGATGATGCGCGACACCGAACGGTTCGATTATTCGATCAAATGGCTCGAACACGGCTACAAGGAACTGCACATCCCGCCCGCGGACGGCGGCGGCTTCCGGCTCGAAAAGAACGCGCTGCATATCTGGGCTCGGCGATCGTTTATGATGATCGCGCTGCCGAACTTCGACGGCAGTTTCACGGTCACGATGTTCCTCGCGCACAAAGGCGAGAACGGCTTCGACAGCTTGACCGATGTCGGCTCGCTGCGGTCGTTCTTCGAAACGAATTTCGCCGACTCTTTGCCGCTGATGCCGACGCTGTTGGAAGACTTCTTCTCGAACCCGATCGGCAATCTCGGCACCGTCAAGTGCTTCCCCTGGAACGTCGCGGGCAATTCCCTTCTGATCGGCGACGCGGCGCACGCCGTCGTTCCCTTCTACGGCCAAGGGATGAACGCATCCTTCGAAGACTGCCGGGTCCTGAACGAACTGGTCGCCGAGCACGGCACGGATTGGGAGCGTGTCTTTGATGATTTCGTGGCGGCGAGAAAGCCGAATGCCGACGCGATCGCGGATATGGCGGAAGAGAACTTTTACGAAATGCGCGACGCCGTCGCCGATCCGGTCTTCCGGCGAAAGCGTGAGCTGGAAACGCGGCTCGAACACGAATTCCCCGACTATTTTTCGAAATATTCGATGGTCACGTTCCGTGATGACATTCCGTACTCGGTCGCCAAAGAAAAAGGCAATGCGCAGGACAGGTTTCTGATGGATCTTTGTTCAACGATCGACGATGTTTCGAAGATCGACATCAAAGAGGTGTTTGCCGAGATTGGAAAGCTGCAATGAAGATCGGAGAATTCGAGATCAGCAATCCCCGATCGATTTCGATTCCCGTGCGCTTCGGCGGCGAGCAGCCGAACGCGTTCGGAGTCGAGCGCGCCGTCTCCCGCGCGTGCGAGGCCGGCGACCTTGTCGGCGACACGCGGCGCGGCGGCAGCTGCAATTTTGAGCAGATAACGCTGATCCCGCACTGCAACGGCACGCACACGGAATGCGTCGGTCACATTACCGACGAGCGAATTTCGGTGATGGAGTGTCTTCGGGATCCGCTTTCGATGGCGGCACTCGTCACGGTCGGCCCCGAGCGGGCCGCTGGCTCGACTGAAACTCACATCGGCGAACCCGACGACCGGCTGATAACGCGAAGGCAACTTGAGACCGTTCTCTCAATTATCAATTCTCAAATCTCAATTGATTCTTTGATCGTTCGCACGTTGCCGAACGATGATTCAAAACTCTCGAAGACATACGACGACGAGGTCCCGGCGTTCTTTACGACCGAAGCGGTCGAGTTCATCGTCGAGAAAGGAATCTTGCACCTGCTCGTCGATCTGCCGTCGATCGACCGCATTTACGACGACGGGAAACTCCTGAACCACAGGATCTTTTGGAGTGTTGAGGAAGGCACGAGGTCGGTTTCGGACGTGACGCGAATGAACTCGACGATCACCGAACTGATCTATGTTCCGAATTCAATCGGCGACGGGATCTATCTGCTCAATCTGCAGATCGCGCCCTTCGCCGCCGATGCCGCGCCGTCAAACCCGACGGTTTTTGATTTTGGATTTTAGATCATCGATTTTGGATTTTAGATCATCGATTTTGGATTTTGGATTTTAGATTCGGTTTCACTGCGGTCTTTGTCCAAAAACTACCCGAGCGATCTCCGAATTCGTTCTCAAACCCCACGATCAGCTCGGGACCTGCCCGCATCAACGACCGCAATCCAAAATCCAAAATCTAAAATCCAAAATCCAAACGCGTCTCACCACGACACTTTCCCTTCTTTCGACGTATCGATCTCAGCAAGGTTCACTCCTTCGTTGAAGAGAAAGATCTTGAGATTGTCGAACAGGAAATCGTGCGAGTCGGGACTTGAGACATCAAGCCCGAAATGGTTGATCAGCTGATTCTGCTTCTGCAGCCATTCCTTCCAGCACGACTGGCATATCTCGTTGAAAACCCGCGCGCCGAGGTCCGTCGGAAACGGCGCGAACTGCATCTGCTCGCCTTTCCGGCCGCAGCGCGAACATTTGAAACTATCGCTTGAAAAGATACCCACAATTCAATTTTGGATTTGGGATTGCGGATTTCGGATCTCGTCAACTCGCAGGAATTACGCGTTCACTCGTGATCTGAATTCAAAATGCGAGCGGATCGAAATCTCACGGCCCAACCCGACAAATCCATTTTACTTCTAGATTTCAGCTACGAACTCTAACTTACCAAGTCGGAATCCAAAATCCAAAATCGAAAATCCGAAATCAGCCGGCGGCGGCGATCGCCGCCAGGACTTCATCATCCTTGGGCCGGAACAGGCTCAGGCTTTCGACCTTGTGGTGGCTGACGATTCCTTTCCGGTCGATGACCACGACGCCCCGTGCCGATCGGCCGGGAAGCCACGATCTCATTCCGTAATCGGAACTGACGCTTCCGCGTTCGTCGGAAAGCAGTTTGAGCGTCAAACCGTACTTGTCAGCAAATTTCCTGTGCGAGCCGACGGAATCCGTCGAGATCCCGACCACCTCGGCGCCTGTCGCCTTGTAGTCCGACCAATTGTCGCGCACCGAACACAGTTGGGCCGTGCAAACTGGCGTGTCGTCTCCCGGATAGAAAAGAAGCACGACCACCTTTCCGGCTTGGTCACTCAACTTCCACTCGTTTCCGTCCAGATCGCGCAAGGCAAAATCCGGCGCTTTGTCCCCAACTTTCATATTGTTTCAGATACTACGACAATTCGGCCGATTTGAGAATCCGGACCCGGCCCGTTCGAAGTCCCAAGACCCGATCCGCGCGAAGCGGGCAAGACCCGCCTCTCCACCCGGTGAATGAACACTTGCGTTGAATCAGACCCGGGACTAGTTTCTCGCCGCCTTGTCTTCGAAATCGCGGATATCACGGAAGGGCTTTTCGCGATCGGCAAAATCGGGCCGGTAGTAATGCGCCGCCGATTCGTATTCCTGCATAAACCCTTCCTCCATCCCGAGTTCGCCGAGGAGCGCGACCGCCGAAAGCCATTCGCCTTCGGATATGCGCCGTGAAAGAAGGATGTACCGCGGATCGGTCGCCGCCTTGTTGGTCGCGTAGTACTGCGCCATCAGCGAGACCGATACGCGCGGCGAAAGATCGTCGCGGATCCACCGAAGGCTGTCCTCGATTCCCGCCAGATCGTTCGGCAGCACAAGGAGCCTGATCACGAGTCCGCGTTTGAGGAGGCCGTCGTCGCCGTAAAGTAGATCGGGGCCGGTCTGGCGATGCATCTCGGCGATCGCCGCGCGGGCGTGCTCCGCGTAGTCGCGAATCTTCGAAAACTCGAATCCGGCCAGCGAGTCGGCGTATTTGAGATCGGGAAGATAGATGTCGACGACGTCCTCGAGCAATCTGAGGACCTCGACGGAATCGTAGGCGTTCGTGTTGTAAACGATCGGCAGCCGGAACCCGCGATCGGCGGCGATCAGGATCGCCCGCGCCATCTGCGGAGCAAAATGCGTCGGCGACACAAACCCGATGTTGTGGCAGCCGCGGTCCTGAAGGTCAAGCATCATCTCGGCGAGACGCTCGTGCGTGACCTCGTTCTTCTTCTGGGTCTTCCAGGTTTGCGAGATTTGATGGTTCTGGCAATAGACGCAGCGAAGATTGCAGTTGCCGAAGAAGATGTTGCCGGCGCCGCCGGAACCCGAAAGCACGGGTTCCTCGCCAAAATGCGCGGTGAAGCTTGAAACGATCGGAAGCCGCCCGGAATAACACGCGGCGATCTCGTCGTTCAGACGATCGTTTCCGCAGTCCTTCGGGCAAACCGTGCAACGTTCGAGCAACGCCTCAAGGCGTTTGACTCTTTCTTCGAGTTCGCCGCTTCGCCACAATCTCAGAAACCGCGGCTCCGGTTGTCGTTCCATAAACTCCGCCGGCCGGATACTTGGCCATTATCTCGGGCGGCGCGACCTCGCGCGCGAGCGACCACGTGAAATCCATCTCAACATTGATCGTCGCCGTCGCCATCCGCGCCTCGAGCATCATCAGCACGCTGCCGTAGAACAGGAAAAGGATGCCGATCAGCCCGATCGGTATCGGCACCCAACGATAAACGCCGAAGATGCCGACGATCCCGATCGAAACGCTGGTCAACACAAAAATCCCGAGTCCCCAGTAGAAGATCACCATCGCGCGCTGCAGCAGACGCGAGCGGCTCGTCACCTTGTCCAACAGATCGATGATCGTTTCAAGCCGGCGGCTGTAAAGAAGCACTTCGCTTTTGTCCTTTGTCGTGATCAATTCGGCGAGCCGGTCTTCGAGGATCCGGACGCGGTCGATCACGCGCCCGAGCCGGGTCGAGGTCGAAAGGACCAGTGATCCGGTCGCCGAGATCAGCAACGCCGGCGTGATCATCGCCGTCAGAAACTCGATCGTCGAGTTCAGCGCGTTCGGATTTACATTTATCAGATCACCGGACATAG
>CAZARD010000066.1:13846-16850 GCA_964487505.1 uncultured Blastocatellaceae bacterium
CTCGGCGATCCCGCGGAACGGGACGTGATCGTCTATCTCCCGCCTGGTTACGACGAATCGCGATCATATCCGAGCGTCTACGTCCTCAGCGGATTTACCGGTCGCGGGCGGATGATGCTCAACGACAGCGCGTTCGCGCCGAACTTCGCCGAACGGATGGATATGCTGATCGCTTCGGGCCGCATCCGGCCGATGATCGCGGTTCTGCCCGATTGCTTTACGCGTTACGGCGGATCCCAGTATCTGAATTCGAGCGCGACCGGAGATTATGAAGACTATCTGACTGAGGAGATCGTGCCGTTCGTCGATCGCAACTTTCCGACGATCGGCAACCGCGGGGCGCGGGCCGTGATCGGCAAGTCATCGGGCGGCTACGGCGCGCTGATAATGGCGATGCGCCACGCCGATCAATTCGGGATCGCCGCCTCGATCGCCGGCGACGCCTGTTTCGAAGCCTGTTACTTGCCCGATCTCGTGAAGGCGTTCCGCGCCGTCAAGGGCGATCCGCAAGCGCTGGTCGCGAAGATGTGGGACGAGGAAGCGAAAAAAGGAAAGCACGATTTCGACGGTCTCAACATCATCGGGATGAGTGCCTGCTATTCGCCGAACGGGACGGGATTCGATCTGCCGTTCGATATGGATACGGGCGAGATTCGCGACGAGATATGGAAAAAATGGCTCGCGCACGATCCGGCCCGACTTGTGGAAAAGTCTGTGGAAAACCTGAGATCTATGAAGCTCTTGTATCTCGAGGCCGGAACCTCCGACGAATTCGGGCTCGACGTCGGCGCCCGCGTTCTGGCTTCACGCCTGCGCGCCGCCGGGATCGCGCACGTCCACGAAGAATTCGACGGCGGGCATTTCAATATTTCGCACCGTTACAACGGCGTGCTCGAACGGGTTTCTGAAGCGTTTTGATCTCCAATTCCATGATTTCAGATTCCAAGATTCCAGTCCAACGCTTCCTGGAATCTGGAATTTGGAATCCTGGAATCAGCTCAACCTGATCCGCTCCACTTCCCCGTTCATCTTTCCGGTCAGCATATAGAAGACCATTTTGTAGTCCGAGATGAACGACCAGAGCGGATACTTGAATGTTGCGGGCTTGTTCTTTTCGATCATGAAATGGCCGAACCAGGCGAACGCGTAGCCGCAGACGAAACAGAGCGGGATGAACAGATAGCGGCCCGAGGCGATAAACCAGACGAGCAACACCATCCCGAGCGTCGTCCCGACGAAATGCAGCAAGCGGTTCACCGGATGCCTATGCTCGCCGACATAAAAATCCCAAAATTCGCTGTAGTTTTTGATCTCCATAGTTGTATCAGCTATCAGCTATCAGCTATCAGCTATCAGCTATCAGCTATCAGCTATCAGCTAATAGTCGTTTCGAAACGAGCAGCCGTGTCAAATCATCGCGAATTCCGCGCGATCTCGGCGACGATCATGCCGGCGAAAAGCAGAATGACCTTGATGATTCCGCCGATGACCGAAAATCCGCCGATCGCGATCATTGCGCGGAGCGCCGCGCCGGTTCCGCGCTTGACGAGCATTCCGCAGGCGACCGCCGCGAGCGTCGCGATCAGCAGACTCGCCGCGGACGCCAGACCAATGTAGGCGTAAATGCCCCACGTCGCGTCGCGTTCCGAAAATCCGTTCAGGATCACGATCAGCCCGAAGAACATCGCGACGCCGATCGCGACATTGACCGCCAATGTTGCCAGAAAACTGATTGCCTGCGCCATTATTCCGTTTCGAAAAGTTCCGCGAATTTCGGTTCGGCGACCGGTTCCGTTGCCGCGAGCCTCATATTTTCCTCGACGTGCGCGGCGTTGCTCATACCGACCAACGCCGTCGTCACGCCGGGCGTCGAGCGCACGAACTCGATCGCCGTCAAAGCATCGGTCAGAGGATTTCCGAGCACCTCCCGGATATGGAAAGGGACGCTGTGCGTTAGTTTTCCCTGCAGGATCGTCGCGCTGCACATCGCAGTCAGTCCGAGTTCGGCCGCGGCCGCGAACGCCGTCCGAACCTTGCCGCCGACAGCTTGGTTCGGCAGCAAGTATGCTTCGGGCATCGCGAGGTTGTGGGGCAGTTGAATGAACCTGAAACCGTGCCGGTCGCCGCCGACCTGCCTCGCCATCCCGACGATCCGCTCCATCGAATGATAGCTCTGATTGTCGGGCGTGACGCGGAACCCGTTCCAGGTCGCGGCGCCGTAGAACTTGATCCGGCCGCTCGCTCTGATCTCCTCGAGCCGCTCGAACGCCTTCGCAAGCCGCGCCTCGAAGGTGTACTTATCGACCGCGCCGAGCTGTGATTCGGGATTATGTATGTAGAAAAGATCGATCGAGTCGAGCGACATATTCCGAAGCGACTGCTCGATCTGATCCTCGAGATAATCGGGCGTCATGCAGTGCCCGCCGCCGGCCAGGTCCTCGAACCGCGCGATTCCCTTTTTGACGAAATTCTCCTCAAAATACGCGTTGACGTCCTTTGGCGGCTCGCCGTCGAACGGCAGAAACCCCGCCTTTGTCGAGATGAAGAGTTCGTCGCGGCCGATGCCTTTTTCGGCGAGCGTCTTGAGCGCCCGTCCGATGCTCCGCTCCGACCGCTGGAAGCGATAATTCGCGGCCGTGTCGACGACGTTGCCGCCGGATTCGACGAATTTCACGATCGCTTCGGCGTAACTCTCGTCCGTCGCCTCGTCCCAATTGCCGAGATACGTTCCGATGCCGATCGACGAAACGGTAAATCCCTGCGCCTCGCGGAAATGCCCGGCGGCGAGATTTTGGAAACGGTCTTTGAAGTTGCTCTTCATCTTCGATTGATCTCTCTGCGGTCTTGTGAATTGGCGTCGGTGTTGGCTTACGGTCGGAACGGAGATCGCGGCTCTCGCTGAATGTTAGGTCAACCGCTACATCGTTTGAGTTTAGCGTCCGCGGGCGTCGCCCGGATGATTTCGTCCGTTCCCTTGCCGGCTGGGCAAGAGCCAAGCCCTGAA
>CAZARD010000066.1:16950-24668 GCA_964487505.1 uncultured Blastocatellaceae bacterium
CGCCCGGATGATTTCGTCCGTTCCCTTGCCGGCTGGGCAAGAGCCAAGCCCTGAACGCTCCCGGTTCCAACTGCTCACCGCGCGCTGATTCTTGTTTGCCGGTCGCGACCGCTCCCGGTTCCGACTGCTCACTGCCGGGTTCCGACTACTCACCGCTCACTGCTCACCGCTCACCGCTCAAATCCTGATGTTCCCGATCTTCTCCGTCTTCTTTCCTGAATCGGGCTTCAGGTACGGCGAGTCCATTTCGTCGCGTTTCGCGGCCGATTCCGGTGAATGCCAGCGCTGCCATTCGGCGGGAGCGTCGAAGGTCTCGCCGCCGTGTTTTGTCAGGCGCGACCGGATGCGGCACATCACAGGCGTGTTGATCCCGACGCCCGAAATGATCGCCTGGCCCTTGGTCAGAGCCGGCAATTCGGCAAGCATCGCGCGGCCGGCGCCTTCGACCGACTGCGCGACGGTCTGCTGATCGATCGGGTTGACGATCCGCATAATGATCTGCGTCATACATTGCGACAGCACGTCCTGATCGAGTTTTCCGGGTCGCTGGGTGATCAGCCCGATCCCGACGCCGAATTTCCGGCCCTCGCTCAGTATCTGTTTCAGGATATTGGTCGAAACGACGCTCGCGCCCGCCGGGGCAAAGCGGTGCGCTTCTTCAAGCAGCGTGAAAACTGGATAGCCGACGGCGTCGCCCGTTTCTTTCGGAGTTTCGCCGCGCACCATCGTCATCCGCGCCTTGTTGATGCGCCGCAACAGGGTTCCGACGATGACCTGCTGCTCGTGCTGTTCGATGTCGGAAAGCTGCAGGATCGTGCAGCGGCCGGGCTTGAAGAGTTCGGTCAGTTCGAGATGCTCCGAATCGTGAAAGATCGAATTCGGCTTGTCGAAACGAGACTGCATACGCCAGATCAGTCCGTCGATAGACGGGGCGTTGGTTGACTCGCCGATCTTGTCTTCCTTTCCGCCGAACCTTTGTCGCTCGACCTCGAGTTCGAGGTCTTTGTAGTTGTACTGATAGTCCGGTTTCTTTTCGAATCTGAGGCGGTCCTGAAGCGATCTGAATGCCTGAGACAGGAAATGGAGCATCTTGTCGCTCGTCCCGTCGGGCAAAAGATACCTGATATCGGCCTCGGTAAGCGACGAGAACCGGACCTTGATCCTGTCGGGCGTGAAGATCCTGACCTCGGGCCGATAGCCGTTCGGGCCCGCGAATTGCGCGTCGCCCTGGATCGAACTCATCGTATGGTATTCGCCGTGCGGATCGACGATCAGCACCGCCGCGCCGTTGTACGGACGCATCAGTTCCTCGACCAGAACGCCCGCCGTGTAAGACTTTCCCGACCCCGTCGAAGCGAGGATCGCGAGGTGCGTCGAAACGACATCCTTGACCGAGAGAACGATCGGGACCTCGCCATTCCTGCGGGTCAAGAGGCTTCCGATGTGCGCCGAGCCGTTTTCCGATTCACGTTTCGGGCTCAGCATCCCGGCAAGCGTCTCGGACGACGCGAGGCGGCACGGATCGCCGGAATTCGGCGGAATACGCGGATTGTTGAAATCTCCGACCGTCGGATCGAAGAAGCCTATCGTCTCGACCGCAACCTCGTAAAGTTCGTTCGGTCCGGAATCGAGCCCGATCATCGCCGCGACATCAGCCGGCGACGCGCCCGGATCGGCGAGGAAGGCGTCAGGCAAACCACGAACGAGCTTTCGCGACTTTATCGTTCCGACGATTCGCACCTCGCGGTCGCCGTCATTTGCCGAGTAATAAACGAATTCGCCGATCCGCGTCCGGCTGTTGTCGCGCGTGATGAAAACGTATTCGTGGGGTTCCGTGCCGGGCCCTTTGATGGTCCCGACCGGCTCGTCGATCGTGCTCATAGATTTTCGGCAAAATTATAGCATGCGGGAACAAATCCGACGCGCCCGCGTCTAAGTCGGCGGTTACCGAAAAACAACGAGTGGCGGCCGCCGCTAGAAAAACGCAGAAAGGAGAAAAGCAATGAGGAACAAGGTTATTCGATTGATCTGGTGCGCGGTCACGTCGGCCGCCGTGGCAATGGCGCTCGTCGTCTGGTTCGGATACGAATCGGCGAACCTTCGATACGCGGTCCTGGCGCTGAATGCGGTCGCGTTCGCGCTTTCCTTGCCGTCGAGCTTGATCGTGATCCCGGTCGCTTTCGCCGCGAACTACTATCTCGACATCAACTCGCTGTCGCTTGGCGGGATCTACTTCAACACGTTCGTTTTATTGTTCGTCGGCGCGGTCCAATGGTTCCTGATCGCAAACCAGATCGCTCCGTTCGAATCGCAGATGGAAAGGATCTGCGTCGATTAGCGTTCCGGAATCGTCGGCCACAAACGGACACGAACGAGCACGAAACCCGGATTCGATCGCCCGGGAACCGGTCGGGTTCGGTCAAATAGTGCTTCGTCCCGGATCACGCACTTGAAAAATTCTGCAACGGATTTCACGAATTGCGCGAACAAGACACAGAATGATACGTGAGAATTCGTGGAATCCGTGGCAGAATCCTTCCAAAGCGTGATCCGGGTCGAAACGGATCCGGGTCCACCTCGGCGAGGATCGCTGTTCTGCTCAAATCTGGTACAATCTCCCTCATGAAAAGACTGATCGCGGCCGGGCTTTTGGCGCTGACGGCCTGTGGGAATCTTCTTGCCGTGGATATCAAGGCCGACCTGATCGTCGTCAACGCCAACGTCCGGACGCTCGACCGATCGAATCCGGCGGCGCAGGCGTTTGCGGTTCTGAACGGACGGATCGTCGCGATCGGTTCGACCGCCGAGATCGGCCGTCTCGCAGGCCCGAAAACCGAACGGTTCGACGCGGGCGGCAAACTGGTCATTCCCGGTTTCAACGACGCGCACGTGCATTTTCTCGACGGCGGCGCGGGTCTGTCGTCGGTCGATCTTCGCGACGCGCCGTCGCCGGCCGAATTCGTCCGACGCATCAAGGAATTCGCGGCGAAGCTTCCGAAAGGGCGCTGGATCCAGAACGGCAATTGGGATCACGAGAACTGGACCCCGAACGATCTGCCGACGGCGGCGATGATCGATGCCGCCACGCCCGATAATCCAGTGTTCATCAATCGTCTGGACGGACATATGGCGCTCGCGAACTCGCTCGCGATGAAACTCGCCGGCGTCGACAAGAACACGAAGGACATCGCCGGCGGCGAGATCGTGCGCGACAAGAACGGGAATCCGACCGGGATCTTCAAGGACGAGGCGATGGGCTACATCGGCCGCGTCATACCTGATTTCCCGTACGCGGAAAGGAGCGAATATTTGACGGCGGCGTCGGAGTACGCCGCAAGCCTCGGTGTCACAAGCGTTCAGGACATGTCGGCCGGACGCGACGTCGGCGTCCTTCAGGATCTCGCGCGCGCCGGAAAACTCAAGACGCGGGTCTACGCCGTTTCGCCGCTTGGCGATTGGTCGCGCTGGTCGCGGACGGGCGTCACGTACGCTTTCGGCGACCCGCTACTGCGTGTCGGCGGATTGAAAGGATTCGTAGACGGAAGCCTCGGATCGACAACGGCCTGGTTCTACGAGCCGTATCTCGACAAACCCGAGTCGCGAGGACTCTCGGTCGAGGACCCCGCCAAGATTTACGAGCACGTCGTCGCGGCAGACAAGGCGGGCTTGCAGGTGATGATCCACGCCATCGGCGACCGCGGGAACGACGAGATACTGAAGATCTACGAGCGGGTCGAGCGTGAAAACGGACCGCGCGACCGGCGCTTCCGGATCGAGCACGCACAGCATCTAAACGAAGGGCTGATCAAACGCTTCGCAGCCGATCGCGTGATCGCGTCGATGCAGCCGTTTCACGCCATAGACGACGGACGCTGGGCTTGGAAACGGCTCGACCAGAAACGGCTCAACGGCACTTACGCCTTCCGGACGCTGATCGATTCGGGCGCGCGGCTCGCGTTTGGCACTGACTGGTTCGTCGCGCCGCTAAATCCGATGTTCGGGATCTACGCTGCCGTGACGCGCCGCACGCTCGACGACAAGAATCCGAACGGATGGATCCCCGAACAGAAGATAACGGTTGAAGAAGCGGTCCGCGCCTACACCGAAGGTTCGGCCTATGCCGAGTTCCAGGAGAGCGAGAAAGGCACGCTGGCGGTCGGAAAACTCGCCGACTTCATTGTACTTTCGGACGATATCTTCGCCATCGATCCGGTGAAGATCCGCGACGCGCGCGTCTTGAAGACCGTTCTCGGCGGCCGGACCGTATTCGAAGCGAAGTAGTTATGCGGAAATTCAGAACAAAGATCGGCCGGATCGCGATAGTCCTGCCGGTCTTTTTCTGTCTTGCTTCCCAAGCTCCCGCCCAGTTCGCGGATCTTGTCATCGTAAACGGCAACGTTCGGACTCTCGATCCGCGTTCGCCGCAAGCCCAGGCGCTCGCGGTCCGCGCCGGCAGATTAATCCGCGTCGGGACGAACGAAACGATCCGCGAAGTCGTCGGTCCTGAGACGCGGACCATCGACGCCGAAGGCCGGACGGTACTTCCAGGATTCAACGACAGCCACGTCCATCTTGCGAACACCGGGCTCCGGTTCTTTTCGATCGATTTCCGAAACAGCCGCACGCCGGCCGAGACGCTCGCGAAGATCCGCTTCGCGGCCCGATTCCTGCCCCGGACAGAGTGGATCCGCGGCAGCGGGCTTTCGGCCGACACGACTCCGACCGAATCCGAGATCAATGCCGCGGCCGACGCGCATCCGATGATGATCTACTTGTCGGATGTTTCAAAGGCGCTCGTGAATGATGAAGCGCTTGCCCGGGCAAGGTTGTCGCCGGGAACAAGGATCGTTTCGGGAGCGGATCTGGAAAAGGTCAGGCGCGCCGCGCCGGCCGTCCCCGACAGATTCGCGGTTCTTGAGACCGCCCTCAAATACGCGGCCGCATACGGCGTAACGAGCATCCAGGACGTTTCGTCGGACGTCATCGCGGCCGATCTACGCAAACTCGAGGCCGAGGGAAAGCTCACGGCCCGGGTTTATGATTGCGTCGGAATCGACAAGCCCCTGCCCGAAACAAGTCGTTCTGAAGGCGAGATGGTCTCGACCGGATGTCTCAAGCATTATTCGGACGGCGACCGCGCCGAGATCGCGGGACTATCGCGCAAGCTCGCCGGAGCTGACCGCGCCGGCGTCCAGGTCCTGATGCACGCCATCGGCCCGAATGCGAACGCGGTCGTGCTGACGGTCTTTGAGAATGTTGTGCGGACGAACGGTCGCCGCGACCGGCGGCTCCGCGTCGAGCACGCGCAGGGATTCCGAGCGGCGGATGTCCGCCGGTTCGCCAGGCTCGACGCGATCGCGTCGATGCAGCCGGCGCTTTTCTTCGATCCGGCGCCCGAATATCGATCAAGATTCGCGTTGTTGCGCGATTCAAAGGTCCGGCTCGCGTTCGGATCCGATTCGGCGATGATTCCGATCGATCCGCTTGAAGGCATATTCGACGCCGTCGGACCGAACGGACTGACGTTGGATGAAGCTCTCGCGGCGTACACGCTCGGGGCGGCGTTCGCCGAGTTCCGAGAGCGGGAGAAAGGCTCGATCGAGGTCGGAAGGCTCGCCGATCTCGTGGTCACGTCGGATTCCGACCTGACCCGCGGAGATTGCGTTGTGACGACGATTGTCGGCGGCCGTGTCGTTTTTGAGGCGGCGGACAGAACATCCTGTGACGGCAGTCCGGGCATCCAATGATTTTGGGAGATGATTTATGAAGCGGTTCGTATTTTTTTCGATTTTCGCGATCGCGATTCTTTCGAACTTCACCGAAGCTCAGGTCCGGAAGATCGACGAGTCGGAGTGGATGACCGTCGTGTCCGAAAAGGCCGAGTTCTCGGTCCGGATGCCCAAGTCTTCGCTCGTTCAGGTCGATGACGAAAAGTTTCCGCGGACGACCCTTTACGGATTTCAGGGCGGCGTTGCGATCCGTTTTGCCCGAACCAAAACCCCTTTGGCGAAGCAAACATTCCGCGCAAGCACATTTGCGGCCGGAGAGAAAGTTGCCGTCGCCGAGCAGAAGATCGATGACATCGAATTGCGAACGATCATCACGAACGACAAAGCGTACCGACTGAGCATTACCGCGGCGAGCGATTCAAAATTCTACCTTCTTTTGATCAGCGGCAGGTCCAAGGACGATCCTGCGATCGCTTATGTGCTCAGCTCGATCCGCGTAAAAGGCCAGCCGATCGTCGAATCGAAGGACGGCAAGGCTACCGACGCCAGCGCTCCGATCGAATTGAAGTCACTCAAAACAAGCAAGGAGATCGCGGACGCCCTCGATGCAAAGCGCCCGAAATGGAACGGAAAGATCACATACGAACCGCTCGCGGCGTACAGGAAGACCGAAACGGACGAGACGGTCCGCGATCCCGTCGAACTGACGGCGCTCAGACCAAGATTCAACTTTTTGCCGATGCTGAAGGGCGGCTTGATCCGCTTCACCGTCGTTTTCAAAGCGGACGGGACGATCGGCGATATGAAGTTCTTTTCGGATGCCGATCGGTCAATTCTCGGAGCATATGCGGAAGGCGCCCGAGAAATGCGGTTCCTGCCGGCGATCGGGAGCGACGGAAAACCGGTCGATTTCACGAAGGAGTTTCTGATGACCTTCAGCACATCAAGCAGCACGTTCATCCTTTGATCGTTTCGCGAGTTTCGAAAAGCGCGTTGATTGTGGCAAAATTCACTTAGTAGATTTTTTCGGAGATCAGAATTATGAAGAAACTTTTTGCAATTCTTGCGTTAACATTCGCATTCTCGCTTTCGGCGTTCGCCCAGATGGATAAGATGGAGACGAAGCCGACGGAAAAGGACAAGACCGAGGCGATCCCGACGGACGGTTACCTGAAACGCGGGGCTCCCTTAGGAGACTCGAAGAAGGTGAAACTGGCCAAGGTTCTCAAGAACCCGGCGAAGTACGCCGATAAGATGGTCCGCGTCGAAGGCGTCATCGTGCGCTCGTGCAAGAACGAAGGCTGCTGGATGGAACTTGCGCCGTCAAAGGACGCGAAGGCCGTTCGCGTCAAGATGAAGGAGCACAAGTTCTTTATCCCGCTCAATTCGGCCGGGGCGTTCGCAAAGGCCGAAGGCATCTTCACCGTGAAGACGCTGTCGAAAGAACAGGTCAAGCATATGATGGAAGAAGACGGCGCGAAGTTTGACAACGTCAACGCCGACGGAACCGTGACCGAAATTACGTTCGAAGCGACAGGCGTCGAATTGACGATGAAGAAATAGACCCGATTCAATTTGATCACAGGAACTGCCCGATGCGTCGGGCAGTTTTCGTTTTAGGAAACAATCCCGTCCAAAACGTTGAAGATCGTTACGCAAAGTGGTGCGAACGAAACAGCGGCTTCCATTCGGACAAGCGGATGCCGGCTCCTTGAGCGTTCGGAGCGCGCGATTTATCGATAGCGCCACGTGGAGCGAAGCGGAACGTGGTGTGTCGGGCCCGGTTGGACCGAAGCGCGCGGAGCACGCGTCTCGGGTCCGTTCGGGCGCGAGACGCGTGTTTCACACGCTCGTTGATCGTATTGGAAATCCCACACCAGACTCGGCTGCGCCTTCGCCTTGCGCTATCGACACGACGCGCGCTCCGCACGCTAAACGAGGTTTGTCGAATCGATCGGACGTGCCGCGAGAAATCGGGGGGTTCGTTTC
>CAZARD010000067.1:0-14289 GCA_964487505.1 uncultured Blastocatellaceae bacterium
AAATCCCAAATCGAAAATCCCCATCACCTGATTCCGGTGTACTGCGCCGAAGCGATCTTCCAGGTTCCATTTTCTTTTCGGCAAACGAGGGTCGCGCGTATGCTGCGCGGCGGGGCCGGCTTTCCGCCGCTGACGATCTTGTAGTCGAACCGGACAACGACGACGGCGAACTTGCCGTAATTCCGTATGAGGTGATCCCGGGTTTCGATCGTCAGCGACATCTTGTCGGCCGGGGGCTTGGCTTCCGGTTTGTAAAACCCGAGAACCTTCGCGCGATCATCGACCTCTCCGACCGGCGAGATCTCCAGGTAATCAGATGTGAAGACCTCGTCGAGCGCTTTCGGGTCGTAGCCGGCCTGCGCGTCGGCCATTTTTTGCGCCAGCGATTTGAGCGCGGACTCGTCTTTGGTTTGGGCGTGTGCGGCAACCGAGATCACGGCCAACGCCGCCACGTAGATCAAGATCCTGAATTTCATAAATAGAGACTCCTTTTTGTCGTTAAGATCGGGCGATCATAAGTACGGATTCTTCGCGCGGGACGTTTCAGGACAAATCAAGCAAGCGATCTTGCCGGTCGCCACCGCTCCCGGTTCTGACGGGGCGATTTTGCCGGTCGCTACCGAGGCTGTGTCAAAAGCCGTACTTGGATCTGTCGGCAATCGTTCAGGGCTGGGCTCCTGCCCAGCCGTTGAACGGCTGAACGCGATGACCCGGGCTACGCCCGGATGCGCTAAACTCAAGCAGGGCTTTAGCTTATGTTTCGGCCAAAGCCGCGATTATTGCTCTGACCGCTGTCCGTTCGTTGAAACGAACGGTAATTTACATTAATCCCCGGTTCTGACGGGGCGATTTTGCCGGTCGCTACCGCTCCCGGTTCTGACAAAGCTACCGCTCCCGGTTCTGACATTAGAAGAGTTCTTCGAGGGCTTCGTCGAGGTTTCGAACGCCGATGACGCGGATGCCGAGGAGTTTTTCAAGGCCTTTCTTGTTCGAGGCCGGAAGGATGAGCTTCTTGAATCCGAGCGTCTGCGCCTCGCGGGCGCGGGCCTGCGCCTGCAGCACGCCTCGGACCTCGCCTGTCAGGCCGACCTCGCCGAAAACGCAGGTCTCGGGCGGGATCGCAAGATTCCTGTAACTCGAGGCGATCGACGCGATGACGCCGAGATCGGCGGCCGGCTCGTCGATCTCGAGCCCGCCCGCGACGTTGACGAAAACATCGTCGCCGGCGAGCTGGAATCCGAGCCGCTTTTCGAGCACCGCGATCAGAAGCGACGTCCGGTTGTAATCGAAGCCCTGCGCCATCCGCCGGCCGCTGCCGAACTTCGTCCCCGAAACCAAGGCCTGGATCTCGACGAGCATCGGCCGCGTTCCTTCCATGCAGACCGTCACGACCGATCCGCTGGCGCCGGCCGGCCGTTCCTGCAAAAAGACCTCGGACGGATTTCCGACCGCGACGAGCCCCGTTCCGGTCATCTCGAAGACGCCGATCTCGTTCGCCGCGCCGAAACGGTTCTTGGTCGCGCGGATGATGCGGTGGTTGTGATGGCGGTCGCCCTCGAAGTAGAGGACCGTATCGACGATGTGCTCAAGCGCCTTTGGCCCCGCGATCGAGCCTTCCTTCGTGACGTGCCCGATCAGAAAGACCGGCGTTCCGGTCTGCTTGGCAAAGACCATCAGGGCGCCCGCGACCTCGCGAACTTGCGACACAGACCCCGGCGCCGACTCGATCTTCTCGCTAAAGACGGTCTGGATCGAATCGATGATGACGTAATCGGGCCGGAGCTTGTCGGTCTCGGCGAGGATGTTCTCGAGATTCGTTTCCGGGAGCAGAAAGAGGTTCTCGGCGCCGATCCCGAGCCGTTCGCCGCGCATTTTGATCTGCCGCTCCGATTCCTCGCCGGAAACGTAGAGTACGCTCGCGCCGGACCGGGAGAGCCGGTCCGCGGTCTGAATGATGATCGTCGACTTGCCGATCCCGGGCGATCCGCCGATCAGGACCAGCGATCCGGCGACGATTCCGCCGCCGAGCACGCGGTCGAATTCCTCGATGCCGCTCGGGGTCCGGGCATCGTCCTGCGACTCGATCTCGTTGTACGGCAGCGGTTTGACGACGCGGAACGAATCAGAGGTCAGGCGCGCGCCGGAAGCCGCGCCCTTTCCGGCCGCCTGCGGGGTCGGTCGAAACCGCTCCTCAACGAATGTCCCGAACTCGCCGCAATCGGCGCAGCGTCCGATCCATTTTCTTTCCTGTCTTCCGCAATTCTGGCAAACGAACACGGTCGCGGGTGATTTCGCCATAGATCTAAGGAGTTGAGGCCGGCGCGGATTCGCCGAACAGAAAACGCGCTTCGCGGACAAAGTACTTGGAGTTGCTGCGTTCCATCAGCACGTCGAGCGTGCCGTGCCCGACGGTCTTGAATCCCGTCCGGTACGCGCCGAAGAACGATGTGAAGCCGGCCATTACGAACGGCGCCTGGAGATGGACCGAATTCGGCGAGGTCGGCGTCGCTTCCGGAGTCACGATGTCCGAACTGAAAGTCCAGATGCTTTCGTAATACCAGACCGGCGAGAACAATTCCTCGTTGATCAGCAGTCGCTGCGGATGGTGCGGCATCAGCAACGAGAAATCGAACGGACCATCGGGACGCGAAGGAAAGTTCTGAAACCCGCTCGGGTTCTGCTCGGCGTCGAGCAGGAAAACCCTTTGCGGGGCAACGCGCCTGGCCGTCATCTGATAGCGCAGATAGGTCTGGTAGCCGTTGGTTCCGTACGCGCTGCCGCCGATGAAAAGCTCGCCCGAAACGATCTTTGCGGGCGACGCGGCGGCCGGCGTTGCGGACAGGCAAATGATAGCGGCGATGATCAGGACGGCAATTCGCATCGGATTGAAGGTGCGAATACTCTATCAGATTCGTTCATCGATTGACAGTTTGGCGCGGTCGCCCGATTTGACATCGGTCGGCGCTCCGTTAAGCTGAAAAACATGCAATCGATCCACGCATTCTCTGAAAAGGTCGCGGTCGTCGCGGGCGGCGGGGGCCCGACCGGTCGCTCGGTCGCGATACAGCTCGCGCTGCTCGGCGCTTACGTCGTCGTCGTTGACGACGGCGAAGGACTTTCGGCAGCCGACGAGCTCCGTTCGCTCGGCACTCTGGCCGGGAGCATCAGTGCCGATGTTTCGGATCAGGAACGGGCCGTGGCGGCGATCTCGGAGATCGAATCGATGTTCGGCCGGATCGACCTGCTGGTCAACTGCGTCGATACACGCTTTCCCGACGCCGCCGGAACCGATCCGCGCGGGCCGCTGGCGAAGGCGATCGCCGCGCCGATCGTGTTTGCCCGTGCGTCGCTGCGCCTGATGACGCCGCGCCCGAAAGCACGGATCGTGAACATCGTGCCGCCCGCCGGATCGGGCTCGGACGCGGTCCTTTACGAGGCCTGCCGGCGCGCCGTAGAGGGTATTACCGCGGCATTCGCGAGTGAGTTGCCGGCCCATTTTCGCGTCAACGCGATCGCCGTCGAAGGAGTCCGCGAAACCCGCCGGTCGGGTGTGATCGAAGTGCGTTCGGGCATCGCCGACGACGACATTGCACGGGCCGCGATCTTTCTACTCTCGTCCGAATCCGCCGCCGTCAACGGCCGGACACTGACGCTAGGCCAGAAAGGCTGACGATTGTTGTCATCCACAACATTCGTGCTAAAATTTTTCAAGGATGAAATCGGACGTTCTCATCACCCGAATCGGCTTTATCGCGCTCCTCGCGACGGTTGGCTATTTGCTAAACCCGCTGGAAAAGACCGAACATTTCGAGGCTTCGCTACAGGCCCGTCATTACGTGTCCGCGATCCTCGGCGCGGCGGTCGCGGTCTTCATCGTCGGATTCGAGATGCGGGCCCGGCGTGCAAGCCTGAAGACCCTGATGGGCGCTGCGATAGGGTCGACGCTCGGCATCGTCGGCGCGTTTCTTATCGGAACGCTGATCAGCCATCAGGAGACCGATGCGGTTTCTGCCGAACTGAAGACGTTCATGACGATCGCGCTGTCGTTCTTTATGGGCTACATCGGCCTGATGGTCGGCGCCGCGAAGGGCGAGCACATCGATCTTTCGGTCCTCGGCGGTGTGTTCAGCGACAGCGGCAAGACGCACGATTATCGCATCCTCGACACTTCCGTCATCATCGACGGCCGCATCGCGGATGTCGCTGAAACCGGATTTCTCGGCGGAACGCTGATCATTCCGCAATTCATCCTGACGGAACTTCAGCAGGTCGCCGATTCGCCGGATTCGAGCAAGCGCCAGCGCGGCCGCCGCGGTCTCGATATGTTGCAGCGGCTCCGCAACAATTCGAAGCTCGACGTGCAGATCGTAGAGACCGATTTTCCGCAGGTCAAAGAGGTCGACCTGAAGCTGATCGAGCTCGGAAAGCAGCTCGAGGCGGTCATCGTGACCAACGATTTCAACCTCAACAAGGTTTCGCAGCTTCGCGGCGTGCAGGTCCTGAACATCAACGAACTCGCCAACGCGCTCAAGCCGGTCGTGCTTCCGGGCGAAGCGATGCGCGTTTTCATCCTCAAGGAAGGAAAGGAATACAACCAGGGCGTCGCGTACCTCGACGACGGCACGATGGTCGTGGTCGACAACGCGCGGCGACTGATTGGCAAGACGACCGACATCGCCGTCACGAGCGTCCTGCAGACGACGGCCGGGAAGATGATCTTCGGCCGGCTCTGGGAAGAGACGAACGACAGCGACAGCTCAATGAGCATCCACGATTCGCGCTCGGTCGGATTCAAGAAGGCGACGCGCGACCTTCGGCAATCGACGATCATCGAAGAGACCTAAGGTCGTCCGGCCTCATTCCGAAGACGGCAACGAACCCGATATGAACTTCGCGATCATCGTCGCCGCGGGCAGCGGCAGCCGTTTTGGCGGCAACGTCCCGAAACAATTCCTCGAGATCCACGGCAAGCCGTTGCTGATACATACCCTGCAGCGATTCGAATCGTGCCCGTCGATCGACTCGGTCGTGCTCGTCCTGTCCCAGGACCGTATTTCAGAGTTCGAATCGCGGGTCCGCGTCTTCGGGATCTCGAAGGTCTCGGCCGTCGTCGCCGGCGGCGCGACGCGCGCCAGGTCGGTCGCCAACGGACTGCTTTCGGTGCCGGACGAGTGCGAGGTCATCGCGGTCCACGACGGCGCGCGGCCGCTTGTTTCACCCGACGAGATCGCGAAGACCGTCGATGCCGCGCGTGAATTCGGCGCGGCGTGCCTGACGGCGCCGGTTACAGATACGATCAAGAGCGTCTCGGGCGGCCTGATTACCGGAACCGTCGACCGTTCGACGCTGCGCCGGGCGCTGACACCGCAGGCATTTCGTGGCGGTCTGCTGCGCAGGGCGTTCGCCGGTGCCGATCTTTCCGACGCGGCAACCGACGAGTGCTTCCTGGTCGAGAAACTCGGGGTCGCGATCCGCGCTATCGCGGGCGACCCGAGGAACATCAAGGTGACGACGCCCGACGATCTGATCTTCGCCGAACGTGTTCTCGGCCGCTGAACCGGCATCGGCGAAGTTTTTTCGATCAGTTGATCTTTCCGCGCGGTCAACCAAGAACGTCGGCGTGCAGCCGGAAGAAACGAAACCGGATTAGAAACGGGCGGTCATCCTGCGTGAACGAAACCGCGCAGATTCCCAGCTTACATATCTATGATAAGGATCGGATTTGGAAACGACATACACCGGCTTGAGCGGGACCGGCCGCTGATCATCGGCGGCGTTGCGGTCCCGTACGAGTTCGGCTCGGTCGGGCATTCGGATGCGGACGCCTTGACGCACGCCGTCACCGACGCCGTGCTCGGCGCGATCGCGGCCGGCGACATCGGGACGCATTTTTCGGATCGGGACGAACGCTGGAAAGGTGCCGACAGTTTCGTCTTTCTGCGCGAGGCGGTTCGGATGATGCGCGAGCGCGGTTTCGAGATCGCGAACGTCGACTCGACGATCAGCCTCGAACAGCCGAAGCTCCGGCCGCATATCGACGCGATGCGCGCAAACCTTGCGGAAGCGCTCGGCATCGACGTCGATCGCGTTTCGGTCAAGGCCAAGACGGGCGAAACGGTCGACGCCGTCGGCGAAGGCCGCGCCATCCGTGCCGAGGCCGTTGTGCTGCTTCAGCGCTGAGCCGATTTCTGTATGCGATTTGGAAGCTATGCTGTCCTAAACGATTGAGGTCGATGCCGATGCCCGCTGCAAGACAGATGTTAATTGGAGACCGATGATCTGAGTTGGTAGGGAGAAGCGCTGGGCGTTTGCCAGATCTCACGCCTCGCTCGACATTATCTGCTCGAGGAGTTCGTCTTGAAGTCGGCGGCGGTCGGTGATCTGCGGTTCCGGCCTTTCATCCGGATCCGCGAACTGCGGCGGGTGCGCGAACGGATCGACCTCGACCGGCAATCCTTCCTTCTTCAATGCATGCGTGATGATCTTCCCGACCAGTTCCTGTTCGAAGCGGGTGATATCGACGAATTTCGCTCCGATTCCGTTGTTCTCGAATTTGTAGAGCGCCTTGCACGTCAGCGGGAGCCAGTTCCCGTTCGGCAGACGGATCTCGAGCCGGAAGGTCTCGCCGGTGAAAACCGACTCGTCCCAGTCGAGCAGGCATCCGCCGATGCTGATCTGCTGCAGAACGGTCTCGTGCCGTTCGCCGATCCGCGTATGACGGACCGCCGGGATATCGAGCGAGAATCGGATATGTTGTCTCTGGCTGACTGACATCGGGCAAAAAGGACGGATCGATCGGTTCAAATGCCTTATCTAAGCGTAATTCTACCTGTAAACAAAGGATTTAGGCAACACAATTCTGGGAAAGCACGTTTGCGGGGAGTTGGGATTGCCGATTTTGGATTTTGGATTTTCGATTTTGGATTTGGGATTTCAGGGTAACGGGTCTGCGCAATGCGCCTAGGCGCCTTCGCGGCAAAATCTCCGGCTCGGCCGGGCGTCGGGTCATCTCGCCGGCGAGCAAGTCTTGATCACCGCGCGAAGCGCGTCCGCCAGGTCCTCGGCACCCTTTGACTTCGACTGGATGATGAATTGCGAATGGCTTCCGATCTTTTTGCCCAACCTGCTGATGTCGACCTTCGCGGAATCTGCGATTGTCTTCACGACGATCAAACGGACGTCCTTGTTCTCGGTCGCCGCGACCGAAACCGACGAGGCATCGAGCGCCGCGAAATCAAAAGTAAACCGCAAAAGCGAAAGCGGAACAACCTCTTCGCGGTCGGGGCCCGATGACAGGTACCCGCCGGACTCGTCGCGGGGGAAGTTCCCGCCCGCAACGGTCTTTGAATTCTGTTGGGTGATAGAAAAAGAAGCCGCGTCGATGTTTATCGAAGCGCGGCATTCGTTTATCGATGAGTCCGCGACCGCCATCGCGTACTTTCCGATTAGTTTCTTGAGCGATCTCTGGGCTTCCTTCGCTTCGGGCGTTTCGGTCTGGCCGGCGGCCAGCGGCGCCAGCGCAAGGAAAACAACGATCGCGCTGAGCATTCTGTACATCTCAACCTCTATTTTTCGGGCACCGAACCCGATATCTTCTTGCGGTTCGTCTCGCCGGTGTCTATCACCGGAATGCCGTCCGAAACCTCTTCGTGCGGCCGCGGGATGACGTGAACGGCGGTCACGGTCCCGACGCGCCGGGCGGCAGCAGCCCCGGCGTCGACAGCGGCCTTGACCGCGCCAACCTCGCCGCGGACGATCGCCGTCACGAGGCCGGCGTCGATCTTCTCGTAGCCGACAAGCGTGACGTTCGCCGCCTTGACCATCGCATCGGCGGCCTCTATCATCGCCACCAACCCGAAACATTCAACCATTCCAAGTGCTTGCACTTTCGATCACCTCACAAAAATGAACAGATCAATCAGACGAACTCGATGAGAAGTCGGAACTCGATCCGGAATCATAACTGGATCCAGAGTCGTAACTCGATCCGGAATCATAACTGGATCCAGAGTCGGAACTCGAGCCCGGATCATAGCTCGAACCGGAGTCCGAAGCCGATGCGGTCTCGATCGCCGCGACCCCTGCGTCCGGCGCCAAGAACGCATCGGGTTCCGCCGGACCCGCGGCCGCATCCCCGACCGCCGACGCGCCGACCGCATTCATCTCGCCCGCCGGCTCCAAGTTCGTCCACGCGGCGGCGTTGCCATAGGACACGTCGTCCGAATCAGAATAATTGTCGTCTTCATCGTCACCGCCGGATTCCGCGTAATAACCGGAATCCGAGACCTGACGCAGCGACCTCGCCCGGCGCCGCCGCGAGATCATCCAGATCAGAACCGCCAGGAACGCGATGCCGCCGAAGATCGCAACAAAAAAGACGAGGATCGCAATCTGCATAGACTATCTCAATAACCCCGCCGCCGGGCGATCAACCAGACCGGCAACGCCAAACAGCCGATGCTGCCGAAGATCCCGACAAAAACGAAAAGGATCGCGATCTCCATCGGCTATTTCAGATACCCCGCCGCAAGAAAGATCAGAACCACGAGCAGCGTCATCAGCAAAGCGCCGAGAATGAATCTCGCGCCCGGCGACGACGCGGGTTCCTCCCAAACGACCTCAACCGTGCGGCGCTCGATAAGTTTTCCCTTCCGACGCAAGCTCGCCGCGGTTTTCAGCTTCGCTTCCTCGTGGATGCCGGGCTTCGGGATCGCCTTCTCTGCGGCCGGCTCCGAAACCGCGACCGGTTCCGCCGCTTCTTCCGATTTCGGCTCCGGTTCGGCGGCGATGGGTTCGACGACCGTTGACGTCGGCTTGAGCTTCGTAGTCTCGCGACGCCCCTCTTTCTTGACGATCTCGCCTTTGAACCAAGCATCGCTGACCGCATCGCGGGTGGACTTGGCCTCGGCCGCGGCCCGCGCTTCGGCCGTCAGCGGACCCCCGCAGTTGTAGCAGAACATCGATCCTTCGCGAACATCCGCGCCGCACGCGTCGCAAACCTCTTTTTGAGTCACTTTCTTCGCCATCTTACTACGACTGTGGACGCGCTACTTGATCAGCGAGAAGACCTCCCTTTCATTTCCAAGATCACGGGCGGAAGGCGTCAGAATCGTCTTCGACGTGATGTAGATCTTCTCGCCCTTGTCGAGCGCCGTTCGGACGTCCGTCTCGCTTACAAAATCGACGGCGACGGGCACCTTCTCAGGCTCGCCCCGATGCGGCCTCAACTCATGAACGATCGTCTTCACCGGCCCGGTCTCGGGCGGCGGCGGCGGCGGCTCGGCCTCGACGGCCGCCGGCTCGCTCAGCTTCTTCGACAAAAAGCTATCGACGAGCGCCGCGATCTCGGCGCGTTTCGCCGGCGCCGCGACCGTCTTCGGGCCGGTTTGCAACACCGGCCGCACGGATCCGACCGGCTTCGATTCGAACGCGACGCGCTTGATATCCATTAGATGATGCGGCGAAACATTGTCGCTCGTCACGTTCCCGCCCCACGATCCGCACCCGAGCGTCATTGAGGGCGCGAGATCGGTCGAAAAACCGATCGCGCCGTGCGTCGTCGGCGAATTGATGATGATCCGCGACGCCGGCATCTGCGCGCCGAACCGCACGGCCGCCTCGCGCGACCCGGAGTGCATCCCCGCGGTGTGGCCCATTCCGCCGAACTGCAGGATCTCGACGCATTTGGCGGCTCCGGCCTCGACGCCGTCGACGACAAAAAAAGCGAGCGTCGGCGAAAGCTTCTCGATCGACCAAGGAAAATCCCGCCCAACCCCGCCGCAATCGGCGATCAGGCATCGCGTTCCGCCCGGGATCGGAATCCCCGCGAGGTTCGCGATGAACTCGGCGGAGCGCCCGACGACCTTCGGATTCAGGGTCCGTTGCGCCGTGACAAGAACGCTCCCGACCTTTTCGGCGTCCTCCGCACCCAGGAAATGCGCGCCCTGGCGCTTGAATTCCTCCCGAACGGCAGATTCGATCGGGGCGTCGCAGACAACCGATTGCTCGGAAGCGCAGATGGTCCCGTTATCGAAGCAAGTGCCGGTCAAAATATCGGAAACCGCCTTTGCGACGTTCGCCGACCGCTCGATGAACACCGGCACATTCCCCGGACCGACCCCGAACGCGGGCTTTCCCGACGAATACGCTGCCCGCACAAGCCCGATCCCGCCTGTCGCGAGAATCACGGCCGTGCGTTTGTGCTTCATCAATGCCTCGGTGCCTTCGAGCGCCGATGTCGTCAGGCACTGGATGGCGTCCGGCGGAAGCCCTTCGCGAACGGCCGCGTCCTTCATCACGCGGGCCGTTTCGGCGATCGACCTCGCGGCTGAAGGATGCGGCGAAAGCACGATGGTGTTCCGCGATTTGATCGAGATGATGATCTTGAAGATCGTCGTCGATGTCGGATTGGTCGAAGGGATGATCGCCGCGACTACGCCGCGCGGGCTCGCGATTTCGACGATGCTGCCTTTGTCGGCGACGACCCCGACAGTCTTCAGGTCCTTGAAATGATTCCAGACGTCCTCGGCGGCGAACCGGTTCTTCTCTCGCTTGTCGTCCGCCTTGCCGAATCCGGTCTCGTCGTGAGCCATCTGTCCGAGTCGGGCCGACTCAGCGAGCGCGACGGCCGCCATCGCGGCGCAGATGCCGTCGATCTTGGCTTGGTCGAACTTCGCGACCTGACCGAACGCGAGATACGCGGCGTCGACCGCGTCGCGCGCTTCCTGTTGTGAGATCAGATCCTTGTGTTCCGACATCGGAAAGAAGATGCGGCCGGCAGCCGCGCGTTCACAAGCCCACGCAATCACCGGCCATCAAAAAGTCTGAAAGAACCTATTTACCGGTCTTGCCCTCGCCCGGGCCGAGCTCACGGCCGCCGCCCTTGAGCGCCTTTTCGTCGGGCGAGTAACCGACGGCACCGCCCTTCGGAAGACATTTTTCGACCTCGCCGTGGGGGCGCGGAATGACGTGCACCGAGATCAGTTCGCCGACCCGGCGAGCCGCGGCCGCTCCGGCATCCGTCGCGGCCTTCACCGCACCGACATCGCCGCGGACGAAGATCGTCACATAACCGGCACCGATGTATTCCTTGCCGATAAGCTGGACGTTGGCCGCTTTCACCATTGCGTCGGCAGCCTCGACAGCGCCGACAAATCCTTTGGTTTCAACCATTCCGAGTGCTTCAAGACTCATTTTGGACTCCTCTTCGGGAAAAAGATTTTTCAATTCTATTACAAGAGTTGATTAATGCCTAAACGTATCACGCGGCCTCTTCGCAAGGCAAGCCCAAGATCGGACAAAAAGCGTTGAAACGATTGACATTCGCGGAGCAGGAAAGCTATATTTCATCATTAAGTTACGCCCGATTTAAGCCGAACAATTGGAATCGTTTAGTGCGTCGTGAAGACGCCGATCCGATCATACGAGATGTCACAGTCACTTGGCGAGAAACTAAGGCAGGCCCGCGAAGAGCGCGGGATCTCGATCAGCGAGGTCGCCGAGCAGACGCGGATCTCGTCGCTTTATCTCGAGTGCATCGAGAACGATGACTATCGCACGCTTCCCGGCGGCATCTTCAACAAGGGATTCGTCAAGTCTTACGCGAAATACGTCGGCATCGGGGAACAGGAAGCACTCCAGGACTATGCGCGGATCGTGGCCCAGACCGAAGGCGAGGGCGGCGACGAGTCGAAGACCTACAAGCCCGAGGTGTTGACCGACGACAGGACTTCGTCGTCGATGATCCCGACCATCATCATCGCGATCATCATTCTAGGGCTTATGAGCTGGGGATTGCTCAAACTCGTCGACTACATCCAGAACCAGCCCGCGTCGTCTCCGGCGACGGCAAATGCGAATACCGGAGCGAACCAGTCGTCGAACTCGGCGGTTCCCGTGCCGACGCCGGCGGTTTCGCTTGACGAGATCAAGGTCGAGTTCAAAGCGGTCAGCGACAAGGTCTCGGTGGAGGCGACGATCGACGGCAAGAAGTCCGCCAAAGAAATCTCGCCCGAGACGCCCGAAACATATGTCGCCCAGCAATCGTTGAGACTCAGGTATTATCGGGGCTTCGCCGACAAGGTGCAGATCATCGTCAACGGCAAGCAGGTAACGCCGCCCGCGGCCCCGTTGAAGGGCAAGGGCGTGGACTTTGAGATCACGAAATCGAACCTTGCGGGAATCGTCCAAAGCGGGCAGATCCCGGTTGCCGGAGCGCCCGGATCGAACACGAATGCCGCGAACGTTGCGCGATGATGATTTTTGAAGAAAAGGCTTTCAGGTTTTCCCGGCATTGAACGGAAAAACGCGCCCGCAGAATTGCGGGCGTTTTCAATTTGAAAATGCCGCCCGACCGCCAAGGACAGAACGGCCCCCGGGGGCGCGGCGGCGAATCGAGACTATGTTAATCGAAGAAATCAAGGAAGGACTTACATTTGACGACGTCCTGCTCGTCCCGGCCTATTCCGACATCCTGCCGAGCGAGACGGATACCCGCACCGTCTTCTCGCGCGGCATCGAACTTCAGATCCCGTTATGCTCGTCGGCGATGGACACCGTGACCGAAGCAAGCCTCGCGATCGCCCTCGCGCAACAGGGAGGGATCGGCGTCATTCACAAGAATTTCTCGGTCCGTGAACAGGCCGAGGAGGTCGACAAGGTAAAGCGCTCGGAAAGCGGGATGATCGTCGACCCGGTGACGATCCGCGACACGGCCCTGGTTTCGGAAGCGCTCGAAATAATGGAACGCTACAAGATCAGCGGCGTCCCGGTGGTAGATCTCAATGGTTTTCTTGTCGGCATCATCACAAACCGCGATCTGCGGTTCGAGACCCGCTTCGACATTCCCGTTTCGGAAGTGATGACGCCGCAGCCGCTGGTTACCGTCCCGGTCGGGACGACGCTCAACGAGGCGAAGGGCAAGCTGCAGAAGCACCGGATCGAAAAACTGCTGGTCGTTGACGACGACGGTCACCTTAAAGGCCTGATCACGGTCAAGGACATCCAGAAGGCGATCCGTTATCCGAATGCCGCAAAGGACGGACTAGGTCGGTTGCGGGTCGCGGCGGCGATCGGGGCGACCGGAGATTTTCTTGAACGCGCCGCGGCGCTCGTCGAATCGCGCGCCGATGCGATCGTCATCGACACCGCTCACGGACATTCGTCGCGCGTGCTCGACGCCGTCCGACAGGTGAAGGCGAAGTTCGGGAAGATCGAGGTCGTCGCCGGCAACGTCGCGACCGCCGAAGCGACCCGCGCTCTGATCGACGCCGGCGTCGATGCGGTCAAGGTCGGCATCGGCCCCGGCAGCATCTGCACGACGCGCGTCGTGACCGGGGCCGGCGTACCGCAGATCACGGCGATCGTCGAATGCGTCGCCGCCGCCAAGGGATCGGGCGTTCCCGTGATCGCCGACGGCGGGATCAAGTTCTCGGGCGATTTTGCGAAGGCGATCGCCGCCGGCGCGGATTCGGTGATGGTCGGATCTCTTTTGGCCGGCACCGAGGAAGCTCCGGGCGAGGTCATTCTTTTCCAGGGACGCAATTTCAAGTCGTACCGCGGGATGGGCTCGATCGGAGCGATGAAGCGGGGCTCAAGCGACCGTTACGCGCAGGAAGGCACGGTTTCGGATTCGAAATATGTCCCTGAGGGCATCGAGGGCCGCGTCGCTTACAAGGGCCCGCTCGCGGATATGGTGACGCAACTCGTCGGCGGACTGAAAAGCGGTATGGGATACACCGGCTGCCGCAGCATCGCCGAGATGCAGACGAAGGCGAAGTTCATACGCATCACTTCGGCGGGTCTGCGCGAATCGCACGTCCACGACGTGATCATCACGAAAGAGGCGCCGAACTATCGGGTCGAGGGTTGATCATAGGGTGCGTTGCCGAACGTCGTTGTGTGAGACGCGGCATTCCCGGATGGATCGATTGAACCCAAATCAGGCGATAAGATGACTTAACCGCTTTTCGCCACGGATCGCGCGGATTCTCACATTTAATCTGTGTTTTGATCGTGAGATCCGTGAAATCCGTGGCAGAATTTTTCAAATACGTAATCTGGTCCTTTGAAAAGCCCGAGCCACCGGTCGTTCGTGTCCGGATCGTGCTGCTTCGTGGATGAAAAACGCTGACATCCACGAAGCAGCACCAAGGTGGCACGAAGAGATCCAAGATTCCAGATTCCAAGATTCCATATTCCAGGTCGCGGTGACTTGGGTCCTCAAATCTGACCGTCTCCTAATCTTGAAATCTTGAATCCTATCTTGAATCTTGGAATCTGGAATCTTGG
>CAZARD010000067.1:14389-24374 GCA_964487505.1 uncultured Blastocatellaceae bacterium
CTCCTAATCTTGAAATCTTGAATCCTATCTTGAATCTTGGAATCTGGAATCTTGGGATCTGTAATCTTGAATCTTGGAATCTGGAATCTGTGCGTGATCGAGGCTTGATTCACCTTCGATGACGCCCGAGCGGGCGCAGGTGATGCTTCATCGCCGCGAACGAGGAATTGAGCCGGATTCGTTTCAACGGTCGCCGGCCGGAGTCTGCCCCACGAACCGGGCCGTTCGCTCACGCACGATCCCGATCACTCCGCCAACGCGCTCAGTTCATCCCATTCGTCGTAGAGTGTCCGGATCGCCGCTTCGGTTTCCGCATACCGCGCGTTGACCGCCGCGAACCGTTCCGGATCGGAGGCTACATCGGGCAGCGACATCTCGACCGTGAGTTTAGCAAGCGCGTCTTCCTGCTCGGGGATCTCCTTTTCGATCTCCGCGATCCGTCTTTCGATCCTTTGGCGCTGGTTCTTCGAAAGCGATGACGAAGGAGACGCCGGCGCATCGGTCTCTTTGACGATAGTGGCGGTCGCTGACGGAGCCGTCGACGGAGGCGGCGAGGGCATCGATCGCCGCCCGGCCTTCCAGTCATGAAATTCAGTGTAATTCCCGTTGTAGGTCTCGACCGAGCCGTCGGGCTCGAACGACAGGATTTGCGAGGCGATACGGTCGAGGAAGAACCGATCGTGGCTGACCGTAATGATCGTCCCCTGATATTCGTCGAGCGCAGCCTCGAGCGCTTCGCGCGAAGGGATGTCGAGATGGTTTGTCGGCTCGTCGAGGACCAGGACGTTGAACTTGGAGTAGATCAGTTTGGCGAGCGCGAGTCGTCCCTTCTCGCCGCCGGAAAGACTCCCGACAAGTTTGAAGACATCGTCCCCCGAAAACAGGAAGCGAGCCAGGAAGCCGCGGAGTTCACCGTTCTCCGCGTTCGGGGCGACGCGGCGAAGTTCCTGGATAACCTCGTTCCGCGGTTCGAGATCGTCGAGGTTCTGGGAGTAGTAACCGATGTTCGTCTTGACGCCCCAGAGGAATTTGCCCGCAAGTTCCGGAATCGCTCCGAGAAACGTCTTCAAAAGCGTCGTCTTCCCGGTCCCGTTTCCGCCGATGATGCCGAGGCATTCGCCGCGCGTCAAAGTGAAAGTGATGCCGGCGGCGAGAACTTTGTCGCCGTATCCGACGGCGAGATCCTCGACGGCGAGCACGTTCTGCCCGGCGCGCTCGACCTTTTTGAGATTGAAATTGCCGCTCGGCTTGTCGGACGTCACGGCTTCGACGCGTTCTATCCGCTGCAGCATCGTCCGACGCGATTTTGCCTGCTTGGTCTTCTGTCCCTCGAGGTTCCGCCGGATGAACTCCTCGGTCTTCGCGATCATTGAGCGCTGATTCTCATATTCGCGGCGCTGTTGTTCGCGGCGCAGTTGCCGTTCCTCGACGAATTCCGAGTAATTGCCCTTGTAGCTGAACGCCTTTCCCTGATCGATCTCGATGATCCGATCGCAGGTCCGGTCGAGAAAATAACGGTCGTGGCTGATCAGAACGAACGTCCGGTCGAACGCCTTGAGAAACCCTTCGAGCCACTCGACCGCTTCGACGTCGAGATGGTTCGTCGGCTCGTCGAGAAGCAAGACATCGGCGTTCGCCAGCAGCAAACGCGCGAGTCCGAGGCGGTTCTTCTGTCCTCCGGAAAGGTTCGCCGTCGGCAGGGTCCACGTTTCGCGCGGGAAGCCGAGCCCGAGCAGGATCGCTTCGGCGCGCGCCGCGTAGGAAAAGCCATCCTCGATCTCGAATTCGTGCTGGAGTTCGGCGTATCGCTCGAGGATCTCATCAGTCGCGTCGATCGCCATCTCCGCCTCGAGACGCCGCATCTCGGCCTCGATATCGTGGATCCTTTGAAATGCGGAAAGCGCCGACGTATGAACCGTGTCCGAATCGTGGAAGTCGACGTGCTGCGTAAGCAGTCCCAGCGTCAATCCGTTGATCTTGACGACCTCGCCCGAATCGGCCGTCTCTTCGCCCGTGATCAGCTTGAACACGGTCGTCTTCCCGGCGCCGTTCCGGCCGACCAGACCGATCCGCTCGTTCTTGTTCGCCTGAAACGAGACGCCGCGAAGGATCTCGTGCCCGGCGTAGCTCTTGTTGACGTTGGATAAACGGAAAAGCATCGTTTGTGCCGCCGCAAAAGACAAAAGGCTAAAGGCAAACGAGCGCCTTTAACCTTTGCCTCAGCTGTTGCGTGACTATTTCTTCGCGTTCGCCGCCGTATTCGCCGCCGGCTTCTGCACCGGTTTGGTGTTCGCCGTGTTGGCGGCGTTCGCCGGCTTCGACGAATTGGCGTTGGCATTCACGTTGGTGTTCGTGTTGGCAGGCGCCGGCGTGTCGGCCGATGCCGGGCGCGCTCCGCTCAGGTCGTTCGGATTGTTGACGACCTTCTGCGCGAGATTGTTGACGATCTTCGCCTCGTTCATCGCGATCGCCTGATAAGAGGCCGCGAGGAGCTGCTTGCGCGAGTTGATCAGATAGTTCGTGATCTCGGCGCGGACATCGGGGCTTTCGAGCGTCCGGTCCTCATCCTTCTCCTGCTTGCGCTGGAGCTTGATGATCAGGATCTTTCCTTCGAACGGGATCGCCGACGGGATGACCTGACCGTTCTGCATCTTGGTCATCACGTACTCCGTGACGTTCGCCCCGAATGCCTGCTTCATTTCCTCTTCGGTGAAGTAGCGCCAGTCGCCGCCGCTCAGACGCGTGTTCGGCTCTTCGCTGTTCTCGCGCGCGACGGTCGCGAAATCCGCTCCGGTCAGAACGCGCTGGCCGATCTCTTTCGCCTTCTGCGTCGCTTCTACCTCGTTCTTCGTCGTGTCGCCCTCGCCGGCATCCGTCGGATCGATGACGATCGCCGCGAGCTGCGCGCCGCGCTTGTTCTTGAAGCTTTCCTTGTTGCCGTTGAAGAAGGCCTCGATCTCGCTGTCCTTCGGGGCATCTATCTTGCCCGTCACCTTTTCGACGAGTTTGTCGATCGCGAGTTTCTTCTTGACGGCTTCACGCGCGGTCGCTTCGGTTTGCCCGCTGTCCTTGAGCATCTTGTCCCACTGCTCGACGGACATTCCGCTCTGGGTCTTGGCCTTGTTGTACTCGCCCGTCACGTCCTCTTCGGTCGGAACGGTTCCTTCCTTTTCGGCCTTCTGGAACATCACTTCCTGCTGGATCAGTTCCTGCAGGATCTGCAAACGGGCCCCGGCGAGTTCAAGTTGCGACAACTTGCCTTCCTGCCCCTGAGCCTGTTGTTTCAGCACGCGCTCGACCTCTTCGAGTTTGATGACCTTTCCGTTGACCGTCGCCGCCGCTTCATTCGGATCGATCCCGCCGGTCGTTCCCGAATTCGTGTTACCGCCGCCGCCCGGGCATCCGGTCAGAGCGATCGCCGCCAAAAGGGCAACGCTCAGGATGGTAAAATTAGCTTTTCGCACTGTGGCTTTTACTCCTTCAAAGTTAACTGTTTCTATCATTGCTTGACTTAGCTCGAAATTCTTTGTTATAAAATTTGTTTTTGAGTTTTCGAAAAACTCTTTCCTTAATACCTCGGTATAATACTTTTGGAGGCTTTTCAAGTTATGGCAAAACGATGCGATGTCTGCGGCAAAGGTCCGCAATTCGGGAACAATGTTTCCCACGCCAACAACAAAACCCGTCGCCGCTTCAATCCGAACCTGCAGGCGATCCGCGTTCAGCTGCCCACCGGAGGCAATGGACGCAAAAAGGTTTGCACCCGCTGCATCAAGTCCGGAAAGATCATCAAAGCCGCATAACGCTTTGACATCCTGATCGTTTCGTTGGTTGCCAGGCGCTCGTCCGAGTGTCTGGCATTTTCCGTTTTCAAAATTCACACGGGCCGATCGGTTAAACGACCGCGATGCAGTCGATCTCGACACGTGCGTCGCGCGGCAAGCGAGCCGCCTGGACGGTCGCCCGCGCCGGCTTGGTCTCGTTGAAATACCTGCCGTAAACCTCGTTCATGGCCGCAAAATCGTTCATGTCGGCCAGGAAGACCGTGGTCTTGACGACGCCGTTGAGACTCGAACCGGCCGCTTCGAGGACCGCGATCAGGTTCTTGAAAACCTGCTCGGTCTGCGCCGCGATCTCTGTCGAAACGAACTCGCCGGTCGCCGGATCGATCGGGATCTGGCCCGAGCAAAAAACAAACCCGCCGGACTTCACCGCCTGCGAATACGGCCCGATCGCGCCCGGCGCCTTGTCGGTTGAAACGATCTCCATAATGAACTCAATCCTCTTTTCAGTTGTCTGAAACAAAAGGCAAATGATACCAGATTGAGGCGGAAAAGCAAAACAACAGTAGGCGGGAGGCGGTCTCAGGCAGGAAGACGCGGACAAACGCTACACGCAGAAGCGGTTCGATGCCGGTCAGGATAAATGTACCGCCGGTCGTCGAATCGACGGCCTTGCGGACCACGGCGCCCATATCGCGAAAGACTTGCGAGTCATTCGTGTGTTTGGTATGCAAGCGAATCGCGGCTGTAGGTCGTCCGCGTCTCGTAGTTGCTCCCGGTTCCGCCGTTCGGATACGTGCGCGATTCCAGTACGCGACGGTAGACCTGACGTTGCGTCGTCTGGCTTTGGAGGACACCTGTTGTCGCGCCGAATACGCCGGAAGATGCGGTGAACCCCGGACCCATGTCGTATTCGACCGCTCCGCCGTCCGGGTTTTCGATACGCGCGAGTTCCGCGTACGGGTTGTAGAAGAAAAGGTATTCGCGACCGTCCGTTCGCACTAGGATACATATGATTGTGGTGGCCTTCGGGCGGTCGACTAATGTCAATGGTGGCATCGTACAGGTCTCCATCGGTAGGAATCGAAAAGTAATATCCAGGTGAGCCGAACATTCTGTTCATCCCCCTCTCTGCGGGCGACATTCTTACAACTCGAAATCCATCGAATTCATGCGGATCGCTGACGGGATTGTTGCAGGCAAGGCCTTCGCAATCACCGGGCGGCGATCCCGATAGTGGACCGGCCGATGAATGAACTCCATTGTCGTGTTCGGATCCGCTTTCACCCTCAACGACGGGGGCTTGGAACGGATTGTCAAAGTTCTGTGTTGACCATCCCCAAAGTAGACCGCCGTACGTCCAGGCTTCAATGAACATTCCGCTCGGGTCGGTCAGAACGATCGGGTTGTTGGCGACATAAACGTACCGGTTGAATGTCTGCGGATCAGCCGACAATCCGCTTGCTGGCAGCCGGTCGATGGCGGTCACAAATCAGGCAAAAAAGTAAAGTTCAATCTGAAGACTGCCGTTCTCTTTCCATTTGACCCATCCGCACCGTTTTGAATCCCCAACCCGCACTTTTATCCATTCTCCTCTTATCTCAAGAGGGTGAAAATTCACTTCAGAATCAACGACCATTAGTTTTCCCTGAATTGATTCCCGTAATGGATTACTCATTCTGTCGAAATCGACCGAAAACGAACTCAGAATCAAATCTTCCCAGGTCTCGAACTTCAGGGATGCATCTGATTTCCTGACGAACTTCCTCAGCTCGGTTTTCTCATTGACGATGACCTCGTAATCGCTGTCGTTTTCGCTCAAGCACGTCATGGCGAGAACGAAATAGTCAGGATGAAACGCAAAGGGCCTGAAGTTTTCGTTGTCATAATCATACTTACCGTCGCTATCATCATAGTAGTAGCTGAACTTGTACCACAGGCTACCGTCGGAATTGTAGATTTGAACAAACGAATCCCGTTTGTATTTATCGCCATCAAGAACTATTACGCCTCTCGTGTCGTCAATAAACTTTCGCCGCACTCGGTCGCCTTCCAACCATTTCTCTCCCTTAGTCTTAGAGTTGCTTTGGCTTCCAACCTGACCGTTTGTCCGCATGGAATCGCAACCGCCAAGTGAAGATAAAAGGACTCCGAGGCCGAAAACCATCATCACTTTCATACCCCCTCCACAGCCCACACCAATTAGTTATACACCTTCGTTCCGTTCGGGAGAACCTTAACTACCTTATGGATTCTCACGTTTGATCCTGTATTGAAGCCAAGATGGCCGTGATCGTTATGACCAGCAACTCTCGAAACACCCGTCAGCCCGGTTCTAGTACCCTGATAGTTCGATGTGAACCCGAAACGTTTGGCGGTGTCGTAAACCAGTTGGTTGTTTGCGACGCTGAAACGAGGATCTATGGTTGCAGTCGTCTCGCTCCTAAAGCTTTGACCATAACTGTCCAAATACCTGAAATTGACATCCAGACCGCTCCTTTTGTTGTGACCATGTCCAGTATGGTGCTTAAAACCCGGCTCCCAAGGATCTCTTCCATTGGAGGAGGACATATCACCAAGGGAGATCGTGAACCCGAAGTCATCGCCCAAAACTGCAACGAGCCCAAAAAGTGCCGCGGCGACGACTGGTTGTACATAATGATCTCCTGGCCCGTGATCACCACCACCTGCATCCACGGACCCGTATCTACTGAATCCACTTCCACTGCTTGGGAATTCAACGAGGCCCGCTGAATTCTTGGTGAGTGTTGCAACAAGGTCAAATTGCCCGGGTACGTCTTTTCTTTCAACAAAAAACCGGTCGTACTCATCTTCAGTCAGATATACGTCAATTGAACCATTCCGTGACGTGTAATAATCGTCGCGCCATACAAGGTCCTTGTTCGGGAAGCGTTCCTGATCATTCCACAATCGTTGGGCTTCCTGCAATAACCCCAATTTATCCAAGAGATCGCTCAAATCCGGACTGAAGACGCCGGGCCGGATTGACGACCATTCTTTGTCGGTCCACATTCCGCTCGAATCGGTGTTTCGTATCGGTTCATTGAGAGCGTAAACATACCGGTTGAAGGTTTGCGGATTAGCCGACAATCCGCTTGCCAGCAGCGGGTCGACGGCGGTGAATCTGCCGTGCCGGTTCTCATACATCCTCGCCTCGGCGAAGTCGAGGCCGGTTTCCGCATCCTTCTCGTAGCCCGTGAAGCGCTTTCGGACGCCGTCGGTTCCGTACGGACTGTATTTTCCGTTCGTTGTCCGATTCGCCGTATCGGCATAGATCTCTTCGCCGAAAGGCATGAAATCGCGTCTCGAAACGACGATTCCGCCGTTGTCGCTGATCACGCGCGGGCTTCCCAGGACATCTGATGTCAAATAGCTGATCGTCGGACTCGCGTTGATTTGATTCGAGTACTCGGCGATCAGTTTGCCGCCCGCGTCGTAAACGAAGACGGCGGTTCCGAAACCGAAGGTTCTTCACGCGCCTTCCGGCTCCAATTTGACCGCCCGATCATACCCCCAGAATGATGTACCTTGTGATGATCTGTTTTGCGGGTACGGTCACCGTCTTCATCTGAATGAACCATCCGCACTGGTTGACCTTGGCGAGATGGTTGAGCGATTCGCGCATTGTCAACTTTGTGAACGAGAGAGTTTCGTCGAGGCTGAATGCCATTCCGTCGCCAAACGAGAGCCCGTCACGTGAGCGGATCTCCCGTCCGAATCGCCGCACTTCATCGAGTTCCCGCACGGTTTGAACCAACAGAGTATTCTTCTTTTCGTTCGTGAACTCGAACTGACCGATCTTCAGGTTGAGGAACGCTTCAACCTCTGCGTTCCGACCCTTGGATGGGAAGATGTTGACCACGCCGTCCGCGATTTCCCATTTGTTGCCCCCATCTGGCTGACCAATTCATCCATAACCGCTTCAAGCCTTTCGTTGACGGCCGAAATGGTGATCGCGCGGCTTTCCGCCTTGTACTTAACCGGCGGACGGCCGGTTATGAGCACATAGTTTTCGGTGTTCGACAGCCTGCCCACGTTCAGGTACGGCGAGAATGCATACTCTTCGTGCGCTTCGTCGGATTCGGCCAATTCGAGGCCAAACTGAATCCGGTATTCAACGATCAAGCGGTACAAGACGTTCCCCAACGGAGCCTTCTCGGCACGTGTCGTGACCCGAAGGTCGCGCATTTCACGTCGGTTCGAGACTTCATTATTTCGGCTTGGTAGAGCTGCAAATCGATGGGCCTTTGCTGACCCACCGAAAACTGGGGAAAGCTCAGCAAAAACGAAAACACGGGGAATAAGAACGAAAGTAAAATTCTGGACATACGATTTCTCCTTGCGCAGTTTGCCTTACGTCTTGGGCTTTTTGAATACCGGTCGCGGTAGCGGCGTAATCCGAATCGGCTCGATTACGGGAAACGGTTTGCCTTCGTTCAACGCGATTGAAGATCTAGAGATGGATCGGCAATCAAATCCCGAGCCAGATTCGTTCAACTTCTTTTCTCTCCAAGGAGCTGACGACCCAACCGCACATGTTTATTCTTGAAAGTCGATTCAGCAGTTCCTTCACCGTGATATTCGAGAATTCGACATCTTCACTCAATGTAAATTTGTCTTCCCCTAACGTTCCGCCAATCGCCGGAGCGATGCTGAATCTTTCGAGTTCAGTTAATTCATACATTGAGTCCATCAATCTCTTGATTGACTTTCCTTTTGGGAATTTGAAGTTGCGAATCTCGGTTTCCAGGAATTCCTTAATCAGCTTGCTCTTCCGTCGCTTCGGGAAGATATTGACGACGCCGTCCCTGATTTCCCAACGATACGATTGCATTTGAGCTACCAAGTCATCGAGAACGTCCTCAAACCGCGAATGGTTGGTGTTCAACGAAAACGATCGAATTGGCTCAATTCTCCACCCCGGCGTCTCACCCATCACTTGCCAGCCAGCCCTATCACCCGAGCGCAATATCACTAAATATGGATCGTACTCAAACGCCTCCCAATCATCAAAATCGGCAACCTCCAACCCAATCGGGATTCCGGTCTGAAATGCAAGACGGTAAAGAACCCTGCCGAGAGGTGCCGGCTCATCGGGCATCGTAACGCGCAAATTCTTTATTTCGGTATCGGGTCGCGTCTTCAGTAAATCGGTCGGTTTCAAACTGAAATCCGAGACCAGGCGCGGCGCCTGCGGATAGCACACGAGCCGGCAACCAATTAGTATCGAAAGAACGGCGATATGGAGTAACAAATTTGTCATGATTAACCTCTCATTTGGGAAACTTCAGCGGAGTGCGCCTGCTCGGCCCGATCGGTTCGATCTTGATCGTTCTGTATTTCCATTGAAAGAACTCGGGAGCGTCGATATGATATGTTTCAGGACGAATCCCCTTGATTCTCATCAGCTTAACTTCGGCCGAGTACCTCTCCTCCTGATTGTCAAGTTGTACTGAAAACTCAAAAGGAGTCGACATATAGACGAAGGACTGTCCATCTTCGGTGCCTCCCGCGTCTCTGGCATCTATTACCGACTTCAAGCCGCCAATGGGCCCGTCCAAACTCGCGAGCCAATTCTCTCCGTCCACTGCATTGGTGTATGTACCACCTAAGTATTGAAACTTGTACGACATCATCTCCGAAGTGATTACGACGCCCTCAGGGTTTTCCAATGCAAAACCAATCCAGAACATGTCCTTTCCATCCTGTTGTTCAAACCTCAAGAGCAGTCTAGCTCTCACCACAACTGATTTGGGAAGACCCGGGGCACCAGGCGGCTTAACTTGCGTTGTTCGCTGCCCTGAGGGTCTTAGTGGACCGGCCGAGGGCTCCTTTTTCTCCGTTGGATGGACCGAGGACGAGGGTTGGCACTTCGTGCACGGACCCGCCCAATCCTCCGCAGCATCGCTAACCGATTGGAACGGATTGTCAAAGTTCTGTGTTGACCATCCCCAAAGTAGACCGCCGTACGTCCAGGCTTCAATGAACATTCCGCTCGGGTCGGTCAGAACGATCGGGTTGTTGGCGACATAAACGTACCGGTTGAATGTCTGCGGATCAGCCGACAATCCGCTTGCTGGCAGCCGGTCGATGGCGGTCACAAATCAGGCAAAAAAGTAAAGTTCAATTGTGGGTATCACCCTCATCGTTTCAATTTTCTGCGAATCATTTCAACCCGATAG
>CAZARD010000068.1:0-24314 GCA_964487505.1 uncultured Blastocatellaceae bacterium
AATGGAGGCGAATCTCCGTAGTTGTCGCCGTTGCGATCTTTGCGGGCTTTGCGCGGGGAACCGGAATCCACTCGCCAAAAGGCATTCTGGCCCGCAAAGATCGCAACCGGCGCAACGTCAGCCGGTCCGAAACGCGTCAAGAATCCGAGATGGAAAACCTACCGCGTAATTTGGGTTGGACCCGGATTACGCATTGAAAAATTCTGCCACTGATTTCACGAATCTCACGAACAATACACAGAATAATGCGTGAGAATTCGTGCAATCCGTGGCGAAAAGCCGTTAAGTCATCTTATCGCGTAATCTGGGTTGAACCCAGAATGATCGTGAGCAACAACCTCCCGCGAAACACGCAAAAAAGCGCCAAAACAGAATCAGGAATCTGCGCTTTTCGCGTATTTGGCGTGTTTCGCGGAAAGGAATTTCCCTTAACGCGTAATCTGGGTTGAATTCGAAGCGAGGAGAAAACTGCTTTCGGTTCGCATCAAGCCCGCGGGTCGCAAACCGCGCGATGATCTCGGCTCCGCTCCCGCGCCCCTTCGGGTCATTGAGATCCGCAACTGTCGGCCCATCGGTCGCCCGACAAGGAAGGGGCTCATTGCGAATTGCGGCGACGCGGACGCGTTTCGATCAGTGAAATTGTGACCTCGGCCCGTGTTCCGCAGCGTTTGCTGCAGCATTGCTCCCAACGCGTACTTCCCGATCCGAGGCTGCGGCACCGCAATTGCTTCCCTAAACGTCGCGGTCGCGATCTTGTATCAAAATCGTGCAGTTATGGAAAAGGTCATCCTAATCGTCGAGGACTACAACGACAGCCGTGAAGTTCTCAGGTTCATGCTTGAACGCTGCGGATACGCGGTCGTCGAGGCGAGCGACGGGATCGAGGCGGTCGATAAGGCGAGGCGTTTCAGTCCCGACCTGATCCTGATGGACATTTCGCTCCCCGTCGTGGACGGCCTGACCGCGACGCGCGCGATCCGCGAAATAGCCGGCAGCGGCGTCCCGATCATCGCCGTCACGGCCTTCGGCTCGGATTTCCGAGGCGATGCCAGCGCCGCGGGGTGCGATGAACTGCTCGAAAAACCCCTCGATTACTCCGTTCTCAAACCGATGATCCGCAGTTATCTGCAGCGGGGCGCGGCACCCGTCTGACGGCGCATCGGGGATCAGTTCTCAACCCGTTCGGGGTACCAGATCAGTTCGATGATCTGTCCGTCGATGCCCTTCGTGTAGAACGAAAACGTGCCGTCGCGGTGCGGCTTGATCGGCCTTGCCTCGCGCGCGGCAGCCGACTCCAACTCTTCAATCGTTTCGACGCGCAATCCGATATGCGGCGGATGCTTTGATCCGGGCGGCAGAAGAGCGATCCCGAAACCGCGAGCGTCGCGCATCATCGCCCAGTCATCGTAAAGCGTCTCGAGACTGAATCCGATCCGCTTGTAACCCTCGACCGCATCGGCCAGATCGTCGCATTTGACGGCCACGTGATCGACCGATCCCGAAAATCTCTGTGACATTCCATTTATCATACTTCACGCCTCGTCGCGTGTGCATTGCGCCGTCGAACCCGTTACGATAAATTATCAGTTCGAATCGAACGAATCGCGCCGCGCGCGAATCAAAACCCGCGAAATGACAAAACTTCTCGTTGCATTTTTACTAACCGTTCTCATCGGCATCCCGGCTGTCGCCCAAGGCCCTGAACAAGTGCTTGCGATCGTCGGCGGCCAGCGCATCACCCTCGCGGACCTTCCGGAATACGTCCGGCAGGATTATGAGGGAATGCCGAAGAAGATCGCCGACAGCCGAAAGGAACTCCTCGAGGTGCAGGTGATCGACGCGCTTGCCGAGATCGAGTCGGCGGCGCGCAAGATCACTTTCGAAAAGCTTTTCGATCTCGAGGTCAAGGCGAAGGTACCGGACCCGACAGACAAGCAGATCCAGGAAGTATACGACGCGAACCGCGCGGCGCTCGGAAATCGTACGCTGGCCGAGGCGCGCGAACAGATAGTCGCCTTTCTTCGAACGGAACCCGAACAGAAAGCATTCGCGGCGTTCGTCGCGACGCTCAAGACGAAGTACAAGGCAACGAATGGCAAGGACATAAACGCCCCGAACCTCGCTCCGACCGACATCGTGGCAACGGTGAGCGGCAAGCCGATCACGTCGGAAATGTTCGAGAACAAGAACAAGGTCGCGTTGTTCGAACTCAAGGCGAAAATCTACGATGCGTTGAAGTACGAACTCAACAAGGAGCTGCTGTCGGCGTTGGTCACGATCGAGGCCAAAAGTCTCGGCATCGAACCTTATCAGCTGGTCGCCCGCGAAATCACCGACAAGCTCCGCGACTACTCGGATGAAGAACGCGACGAACTCGAGTCGGCGCTCCGCCGAAGGCTCGCGGCGAAATACAAGCCGCAGTTCACCTACAACGAACCCGCGCCGCTCGTGTTCAACATCGCGACCGACGGCAACCCGTCGCGCGGCGAGGCGACCGCGCCCGTGACGGTCGTGATGTTCTCCGATTTTCAGTGCTCGGCGTGCGCCGCAAAGCATCCGATCCTGAAGCGCGTCCTCGCCGAATACGGCAATCAGGTCCGGCTCGTGGTCCGCGATTATCCGCTTCAGACGATCCACAAGGACGCTTACAATGCCGCGCTTGCCGCAAACGCTGCGGCCGCGCAGGGGAAATTCTTCGAATTCACGGAGTTGCTGTATCAAAACCAGTCGGCCCTGGATGCGGCATCATTGAAGAAATACGCGGCGTCGCTCGGTTTGAATCCCCAGAAGTTTGAGCTAGACTTTCAAAGCGAAAAGACGGCGGCCGAGGTCAAAAAGGACATCGCGGACGGAAAGCTGCTCGGAATTACCGGAACTCCCTCGATCTATGTCAACGGCGTCCGCGTCCGGTATATGACCGCGGACGGCTTCCGCGAGGCGATCGACCGGGCGCTCAAGAAGTGATCTATGCGCATTTATTTGTTGATCTTATCGATCTTTCTGATCATCGGCTGCAACGGCGCTCCGGCGAACAAGCCAAATTCAAACACCTCGAACGCCGCCAAACCGGCGCGGATGGCTCTGCCGGTCTCAGGCTTCGAGATCGTCAAGACTTATCCGCACGACAGCCGGTCGTTCACGCAGGGACTCGTCATCAGGGACGGCGTGTTCTACGAAAGCGCGGGCGAATACGGCGAGTCGTCGCTCCGAAAGGTTGAAGTTGAAACCGGAAAGGTGATTCAGCGGCACGACGTGCCGGCGGAGTATTTCGCGGAAGGAATGACGATCCTCGGCGACAAGATATTCCAGATAACCTGGCAGGAGCGCACGGCATTCGTTTACGACCTCAACTTCAAGCTGATCAAGGAGTTCCGTTACGAGGGCGAAGGCTGGGGACTGACCCACGACGGCACAAATCTGATAATGAGCGACGGCACGCACGTCTTGCGGTACATCAATCCCGAGACGTTCGAGGTCACGAAGACGCTGGTCGTAAAGGATGAAAGCGGTCGGCCGGTTTACAAGCTCAACGAACTTGAATGGGTCAAAGGCGAGATCTGGGCGAACGTTTGGCATTCGGAATCGATCGGAAAACCGAACCATATCGCGCGGATCGATCCGAACACCGGAAATCTTGTCGGCTGGATCGACCTCGGGGGAATTTCGCCCGACGACGTTTCGGCAAGTTCGGAGAACACGCTGAACGGCATCGCGTACGACGCGGCGGCGGATCGCATCTTCGTTACCGGCAAGCGCTGGAAAAAGCTTTTTGAGATCAAGCTCAAACCGAAGGGACAGTAATCACGGATGGCGAACGACCACGAGAGTTTCATGCGGCGCGCGATCGAACTTGCGCAGAACGGGATCGACGCCAATGACGGCGGCCCGTTCGGCGCGGTCGTCGTGCGCGACGGGCGGATCATCGGCGAGGGCTGCAATCGCGTGACGTCGACCAACGATCCGACGGCCCATGCCGAGATCGTGGCGATCAGGAACGCTTGCCGTGAGCTGGGCTCGTTCCAGCTGACCGATTGCGTGATCTATTCGAGCTGCGAGCCGTGCCCGATGTGCCTCGGCGCGATCTACTGGGCACGGCCGAGAGAGGTCTTTTTCGCCTGTACGCGCGCGGATGCGAAGAACGCCGGATTCGACGACGACCTTATCTACGAGGAGATCGAGTTGCCGATCGATCGGCGGCGAATTCCGACCGCGACGTTCCTTCGCGACGCCGGTCTCGAGGTTTTCCGGAATTGGATCGAAAAGCCGGACAAGGTAGAGTATTGAGCATTTGGGATTTGGGATTTGGGATTAGGGATTTTGGATTGGAGATTTCGAAGATCCGAGAATGGAACGCGGAATTTGATCCGAGAAGACGTAAGGGCTGGGATCTTGGAATCAATGTGATCTGGAATTTCAGATCCTGACGTCTGTAATCTTGGAATCGCGCCATTCCGGAATATTGGAAAGCCTGGGCGCTGAATTCTGATGACGGCATTTTTTCAGAACTACGGTTTCATCTTTCTCGCGGTCGCGGCGGGGATGATGATGCCCACGCAGGCGGCGATAAACAACCGGCTTGCGGGTTACGTCGAGAGCCCGGTGCTGTCGGCGTTGATCTCGTTCGCGGTTGGCACGGTCGCGCTGTTGATGTACATTCTCGTGACCGGGGTCCCGCTTGGAAACCTGGTGAATGCCAGGAACGCGCCGCCGGTTGCCTGGTTGGGAGGCGTGATGGGGGCGTTCTTCGTCGCGTCGGCGGTGGTTCTGGTGCCGCGCATCGGCGTCGCGCTGACGTTTTCGCTGGTCATTGCAGGTCAATGGCTGGCGGCGCTCATTATCGACCATTTCGGATTGCTCGGCGTTCCCGAACGCCCGATCAGCGTTCTCCGCATCGTCGGCGCCGTGATGATCACGTTCGGGATCGTATTGATCAGAAAGTACTGAACAACTGTTGCCGCAAAGTGCATAGTGCGTTGTTCAGTTGAATTGAGAATCGCCGAAATCCAAGCCCCTCGCACTTTGCACTTTGCGCTTTGCGCTGAATCGATGATTCGTTTCCTGCTCAACAACCAGACCGTCGAAACTGACCTGCCGGCCGGGATGACGGTGCTCGATTTCGTTCGTTACAACAAGAATCTCAAGGGCACGAAGATCGGCTGCCGCGAGGGCGACTGCGGTGCGTGCACGGTTCTTGTCGGCGAGCTTCGCGACGGGGCGGTCCGTTACCGCTCGATGACCTCGTGCCTGATGCCGCTCGCGAACGCTCGAGGGAAGCATATCGTGACGATCGAGGGCATCAATCCGAACGACGGCGGGCTGACGCCGGCGCAAGCGGCGCTGGTCGCGGAATCGGGCACGCAATGCGGCTTCTGCACGGTCGGATTCGTGATGTCGATGACCGGCTATTGCCTCGCCGACGGCGAACGCTCGGATGACGCGGCCGTCTCGGCGATCGACGGCAACATCTGCAGATGCACCGGTTACAAATCGATCGAGCGGGCCGCGAAATGTTTGGAGTCCGGCCTTCAGGCGGCCGATTCGGAGTCCCGCCTTCGGGCGGCCATCGCCAGCCGCGTCGTTCCCGCGTATTTCGCCTCGATCGCCGAGCGCTTGAAAGCACTCCCGATCGACGCTCCAGAATCCCAGATCACCGATCCGCAATGGGTTGCCGGCGGCACCGACCTTTACGTCCAAAAGCACGACGAACTGGCGCATTCGCGACCGGTCAGCCTCTTCGACTATCCCGAACTCAGGTTCATCAGAGAAAATGGGGGAACGATCGAGATCGGACCGTCGACGGTCGTCACGGATCTCCTTGAATCCGATGTCTTCGCTCGGGCCTTTCCCGATCTCTACCGACATTTGAAACTCGTGTCGTCGACACCCATCCGGAATATGGCGACGCTCGCCGGGAATTTTGTCAATGCGTCGCCGATCGGCGATATGACGGCGTGGTTCATCGCGCTCGGCGCGCGGCTCGAACTTCGCGACGCCGACCGGACGACGCGGACCGTTCCGCTCGCGGATCTTTATCTCGGCTACAAGAAACTCGACAAACTCGATTCGGAGATCATTTCGAAGATCAGTTTTGAAGCGGATTTCACGCATTTCAATTTCGAGAAGGTCTCAAAGCGCACGTTCCTCGATATCGCGTCGGTGAATTCGGCGATCGCGATCAGGGTCGTAGACGGCTTGATCGAAATGGCGCGCGTTTCGATCGGCGGCGTCGCGCCGATCCCTTTGCTGTTGCGGCGAACTTCGGAATTCCTGACCGGCAAGCCGTTTGACGACGCGACGTTCGCCGCGGCCGAGGATCTGATCCAGAACGAGATCGCGCCGATCTCGGATGTCCGCGGATCGGCCGGGTACAAACGGCTGCTCGCGCGTCAGCTGTTCCGCGCGCACGCTATTCAGCTTCAGCCGGAGACCGCCGGGATCAGATCGTGAGAAGTTGTCAGTTTACAGTTATCAGCAATCGTTTGCGTTGAACAATGAACCTCGATTCAAAATCACACGTCCGCGGTGAATCGGTCTATCTCGACGATATTCCGGTCGTCGAAGGAACCCTGTTTGCGGGCGTCTTCGACTCGGCGGTTGCTCACGGGAGGCTGCTGTCGATCGAAACGGCGGCTGCCGAATCGGCGCCCGGCGTTTTTCGCGTGATCACCGCGAAGGACCTCGTCGGCGAGAACGAGATCGGAGGCATCCTTCCGGACGAGCCTCTGCTCGCCGACGGAGAGGTGCATTTTTGCGGAATGCCGATCGCGATCGTCCTCGCCGAAAGCGATGAACGGGCGCGCGCCGCCGTGAAGCTGATCAAGGCCGAAATCGAACCGCTCGAGCCGGTCCTCGACGCGCGCGACGCCCTTGCCCGAAACAGCCTGATCGCGCCCCCGAAGCGATTCAAGCTCGGCGACGCCGAATCGGCATTCAGAAGCTGCGCCCACGTCTTCGAGGGCCGGGCCGACTCCGGCGGTCAGGAACATCTTTATATCGAGACGCAGGGCGCGTACACTCTGCCGGCCGAGAACGGCGGGATCCGGGTCTATTCATCGACGCAGGGGCCGACGGCGGTGCAAAAGGCGATAGCGAAGGTGACCGGCCTTCCGATGAACCTGATCGAGGTCGATGTCACGCGGCTCGGCGGCGGATTCGGCGGCAAGGAAGATCAGGCCAACGCGTGGGCGTCGATCTGCGCGGTCGGCACCCAACTGACGAGACGGCCGGTCAAATTCTCGCTGCACCGAATGGATGATATGCGTATGACGGGCAAGCGCCATCCGTATTCCTCCGACTACCGGATCGGGCTCGACGCGAATCTGAAGATCATCGCCTACGACGTCACGTTCTATCAGAATGCCGGCGCCGCGTGCGATCTCTCGCTGCCCGTTCTGGAAAGAACGCTCTTTCATTGCACGAATTCGTATTTCGTCCCGAATGTTTCGGCCGTCGCGTACTCGTGCAAAACGAATCTCCCGCCGAACACGGCATTCCGGGGTTTCGGCGGACCGCAGGGGATGTTCGTCATCGAATCGGCGATCGCGCACGCCGCGGACGCGCTCGGAGTGCCGCGAGACGAGATCCAGCGCCGCAATCTGCTCCGAAGCGGCGACGAGTTCCCGTATGGGCAGATAGCCGAATCCGAGGCCGAAAATGTCTGGAATCAGGCGGATGCGCATTTCGATCTCGCGCGCCTGAGAAAGGCCGCCGAAGACTTCAACCGTTCGAGTCAATTGGTGAAGAAAGGCGTCGCGATGATGCCGATATGTTTTGGCATTTCCTTCACGAAGACCCCGATGAACCAGGCTCGGTCGCTGGTCCACGTATACACCGACGGGTCTGTCGCGGTCTCGACCGGCGCGGTCGAGATGGGCCAGGGAGTGAACACCAAGATCGCGCAGGTCGCCGCGAGGGTGTTCGATATTCCGATCGAACAGGTCAAGGTCCACAGCACGAACACGTTGCGGATCGCCAACACGTCGCCGACCGCAGCCTCCGCCGCCGCCGACCTGAACGGCAAGGCGACGCGGATCGCCTGCGAAACGATTCTCGAGCGACTGAAGGAGGTCGCCGCGCCTTTGGTCGAAGCGGCCCGACCCGACGATGTCACGCTTCGCGGCGGCGCCGTGTTCCGAAACGGCGAGTCGACATCGCTAACGTGGGTCGGACTTCTCAACGAAGCCTACCTGCAGCGGGTAAGTCTCAGCGAACACGCGCATTACGCGACTCCCGGGATCGGTTTCGACTGGTCGGTCGCGAAGGGCCATCCGTTCGCCTACCACGTCTATGGCACGGCGATCGTCGGCGTCACGGTCGATTGCCTCCGCGGCACGTACGAGTTCGATTACGTCAAATGCTGCCACGACTTCGGACAGTCGATGAACACCGCGGTCGATCGCGGACAGATCGAAGGCGGGATCGTCCAAGGGATCGGATGGATGACGATGGAAGAAGTCGTCTACGACGATTCCGGCCGGCTCCGTTCGAACGCTCTTTCGACCTACAAGATTCCGGACATCTATTCGGTTCCGTCAACAATCGATGTCGTTCCCCTCGAAACGACCCGCGAGAACCTCGCGGTTTTCAATTCAAAGGCCGTCGGCGAACCGCCGCTGATGTACGGCATCGGCGCCTATTTCGCGATCCGCGAAGCGGTCAAAGCATTCGCCGCTCAGAATCCCGAATTCAATGCGCCGTTCACGCCTGAGAAAGTTTTGATGAATTTGTATCGTGATGCGGCATAGCCGGAAATCGCCGGCTCTCGTTAAAGAATCATTTCGACCGTTTCGTCGTATTCGTCGGAATAGTCGAATTGTTCCGCGGAAGCCATTTGTCGAGAGTTTCGGTGAATTCCTTGGTAAAAGGCTTCGGGCGAGATGCGGGCGTTCTTCAGACTCGTCTTTCGCATCTCGGCGAATTTCGCTTGATCCGGGATTACGCAATAGCGGCTAAACTTTATGATTTTCGCCGTTGCGATCTTTGCGGGCTTTGCGCGAGGAACCGGCATCCACTTGCCAAAAAGGCATTTTCCCACGCAAAGTCCGCAAAGGGCGCAACGTCAGCCAATCCGAAACTCGTCACGAATCCGCGTTGGAAATCCTAACTAACGCGTAATTTGGATTGATTATGCTCAATGTTCCATTTTGTCGGACTTCCTTGATTGTCAGATGTTGTTGGGAAAGTTCAAGGCCGCCACAATGCGGAGATTGGGAGCGCGTAAAGGTTTTCGCCGAACGCGAGGAACTTGTCGCCGGTGTAAAGGATGAATCCGCGTTTGAACCTTTCCGGCAACGACTCTGCCAGAATTCTCAAATTCTTGAAGTCGTTACCGCCGATTGTCGAGCTTGATTTTGTTTCGATTCCGACGATTTCGCCGGCGCGGTTTTCCAGAATCACATCGACTTCACGGTCGGTTGACGTCCGGAAATGGAGAATCTCGGCGGCGATTTCACTCCATCCGAGATGTTTCCTTAGTTCATTGACAACGAAAGTCTCGGTCAATGCGCCGATTGCGGTCGGCTCGGCCTGGAGTCTCTTCAAATTTAGTCCGAGCAGGAAACTCAAGAGTCCGGTGTCGGTTATGAACAGCTTCGGAGCCTTTACCAGACGACTTTTGATGCTGCCCGACCAAGCGGGAACAGTTTCAATCAGAAACACTTTTTCCAGCAGTGCCATATAACGATTCAAAGTTACCTGCGGAAAGCCGATACTGCGTGAAATCTCGGCGTAGTTGAGCAAGCCGGCGGTTCGCGCCGCGAGCAGTTTCAGCAGACGCGGCAATTCTGTGAGGCCTTCGATGTTTGCCAGATCCCGTATGTCGCGTTGCAGGATCGTCGTGATGTACGATCCGAACCAGTCCTGCCGACGCGATTCGGATTTGCGCGAAACGACCTCGGGATAGCCGCCGGTCAGCATCCGCGAAAGCAGTCGGTCGCGTTCTTCCGTCTCAAAGCTGCTTGGGAAATCGACTGTTTCGCCAAAGAGCGCGTCAACCAAGTTCGTGCGGGTGCCTTCGATTTCGTTCTGCGAAAGCGTCCGAAGGGTAAGAATTTCAATTCTGCCCGCAAGCGATTCGGAAACCCTCGGCAGAGTCAAAACGTTTGCCGAGCCGGTCAAAATAAACCGTCCGGGCGTGCGATCATTGTCGATGTTTTGTTTGATGACGGGCAGAACTTCCGGGCAAAGCTGAATTTCGTCGATGACGGCGGGTTGCTTGAGATTGGCGATGAAATCCTTCGGACTCGTTTTCGCCGCGGCGAGCGTCAGCGCATCGTCGAAAGTCGCGTAGTCCGTGTTCGGAACCGCGCGGGCCAGAGTCGTCTTTCCGACCTGTCGGGCGCCGATTATCAAAATCGCCGGCGTATCCGTAATCGCGACATCGAGACGTTTTTTCAGGTTTCGGTCGAACACCCGGATAGTGTAGTGTATTTGTGCGCATTCAGCAATAGATGCGTGAATTTCCTCCATTTAGTGGTTGATTTGCACACTCTTGGTCGTTCGGAACCCATTCCCAACCCGACCGATTGACCTTCGCGCAACTCAGATCGGCGGTTTTTGACGCAAAGCCGACTTGTCGGTCTTCCGGTTTTGAATTCGACGGCGGACCGCGAAAGTCATTCCGGCGATGCGCGAGGCGCTCAGTAGCGCCTGACCGATTTTTCTTCCGAGAACTGCCGAAGCTTGCCTGCGCTCTCGGGCCGCCGTTAGAATGTGCTTTCGATCTGGTGAGGTGATTTGACGCATTCGGGAAATCCAATTTGGCAAGAATTTGCGACTGCTCTGAAAGCTTGCGAGCGCGCGATACTGCTCCTCGTCGCAGAGAGTTCGGGCAGTTCGCCCGGGCGCGCGGGTTTTAAGATGCTCGTGACGGACGATGAGATTTTTGGGAGCATCGGCGGCGGCGTGATGGAAGTCGAAATGGTTGAACGCGCGCGACTCGAATTCAAAGTGCGAAATGCGAAATACAAAATCTCTACCGGCCAATCGCAAATTGAAAGTCGCAAATCGCAGATCTTCGAGTTGGTTCACCGCAAGAACGATCCGAATTCTTCGGGGATGATTTGTTCGGGAAAACAGACCGTGATAATGCAGGTGTTGGACCCGGCGGACATTGACGCGATTGAACAGCTCGCAGCGGCAAACGAACCGGTTGGATTGCGGCTTTCGCATCGCGGGCTGGAAATTGCAGACGATATCGATTCGGCGTCGCCGCGTTTCGAACAAAACGGCGACGAGTTTGTCTACGAGGAAAAGATCGGCGCGAAGTCCCGGCTTTTCATCATCGGCGGTGGCCATTGCGCGATGGCGCTATCGGAACTGATGACAAAACTCGATTTCCGGATCGAGTTGTTCGACGACCGCGCCGATCTGAACACGCTTCGGAAGAACACGTTCGCCGACAAGATCACGATCGTCGGATCATATGACGAGATCGCCGAACATATTCCCGAAGGCGAGGACGTGTACGTCGTTGTGATGACGCTCGGCTACAAATTCGACGAGATCGTCATCCGCCGCCTCTTCGGCAAACGGTTCCGGTACTTCGGGGTTCTGGGCAGCCGCGCGAAGATGAAGACGCTGCTCAACTCATTGAAGAAAGAAGGTTTCAACGAACGGCTTCTGGCGGAGATCAGGACGCCGGTCGGACTTCCGATAAACAGCCGCACGCCGGAAGAGATTGCCGTTTCGATCGCGGCCGAGATCATCTCGGTAAAGAACCGGCGTTGAACGGCGCTCGGGGCGGGGATTGGAAGAACCGCCGATAATGATGGATAATTGATAGTCGAGACTTGGCGTTTTGCGGCCCCGGCCCCTCCGCCGTATGGAGATCTCAAGAGAAAACTACAACTTTCAGAAGATCGTCGCGGTCGTCGGCGTCGCGCTGTTCATCATCAAATTCATCGCCTGGTATCTGACCGATTCGGTCGCCATCCTGACCGACGCGCTCGAAAGCACCATCAACGTTACGGCGGGATTTGTCGGACTTTACAGTCTCTACCTGGCCGCGCAACCGCGTGACGCGAATCATCCGTACGGCCACGGGAAGGTCGAGTTCGTTTCGGCGGCGATCGAGGGCACGCTGATCTCCGTCGCCGGACTCGTGATCATCTACGAGGCCGTCAACAACCTTTGGCATCCGCACGAGATCGGCGCGCTCGACTACGGAATCATCCTCGTGACCGTGACCGCCATAGTCAATTACGGCGTCGGCTGGCTCGCGGTCCGCAAAGGCACGAAGAACAATTCGCTGGCGCTCATAGCCAGCGGCAAACATCTGCAGTCCGACACCTATTCGACGATCGGCATCATCATCGGCCTGATCCTGATACTTATCACCGGCCGTGTTTGGCTCGACAGCGTGGTCGCGCTCATTTTCGGCGGCGTCATCATCGCGACCGGCTACAGGATCCTGCGCGGGTCGATCGCCGGAATAATGGACGAAGCCGACGAAGACCTTCTCCGGCGGGTTGTCGCGACGCTTGAGGAATCCAGACGCGACAACTGGATCGATCTTCATAATCTGCGGATCATCAAGTACGGAAACACTCTGCATATCGATTGCCATATGACGGTTCCGTGGTATTTGACCGTCGAAGAGGCGCACGAAGAGGTGAAAGATGTCGAGATGCTGGTCGATTCGAAGTTCGGCGAAAGCATCGAGATGTTCATCCACACCGATCCGTGCGTTGAATACTCCTGCGCGATCTGTTCGAAATCAGACTGCCACGCTCGTCAGGGAGAGTTTGTAAAACGCCTGAAATGGACCGATATCGATATCGCCGACGACAACAGGCACAGTTTGTGACCATTGAGGCGGCTAGCTCGCTAGAGATTTCGTGAGATGAAAAGCCGGGTCTTGATCCAGAGCCTTTGCGCGACGCCGCAGCGGTCGGCCGCGCGTTCGAACATCGGATCGACCAGTGCCCGAACGATCGCCTCGCGCCTGAGTTCCCGTCGTTTCAGCACGAGACCGACCAGTCCACTGACGTATTCCGCCGGATCACCCGTACCGTTGCCGTCGACGATCTCAACGGTGCCGGTAGCAACGCGGAAGACCGTCGACATCCAGTCGTTCAATTGAGCCGGATTCACCTGCGCCAAATGCATCCGGGCCGTCTCGGCGTCACCTTTCTGAATCGCCTCGACGCCAAGTACAACCCGATGCAGGTCCGTCGTCAGATCGGCCGTCGCCTCGACTCCGCGGCGGCAAACTTCAAACGCCCGTTCGCGCAATCCAAGGCCCATTTCGACTAGAAAGATGTTCCAGTACACGAACGATCCGAGCGATTCGCGCTTTTCCCAGCCTTCGTACCATTTTGAGGCGTCCCTGAGCCCGATCACGTTTTGAAGAAAGACGCCGACCGCGGTCCACGACTCGTTCGGGTCGAAAAGCGCCGTCTCGTGTCTTCGGACATACTGATGCGCCGTTTCGGTACTCTGCTTCCACAACTCTTCGATGAACGCCGCGGCCGCGCTTCCCCAAATTCGCGGTTCCGAACGGAATCCGTCGAGTTCCCGTTCGGCCTCCGACCTTTGACCGCGGGCGACCATCGCCGCGACCAGCAATCCCGCCACGTCGGGTGATGCTTCAGGATCGAGGGCCGCGGCACGCGTTATCGACTTGAGTTCATCGTCATCGGCAAGCCCGGCAGCCAGGATCCGATCAAACGACTCTCGCAAGACCGGCAGCGTCGCTTCTTTGTCACGGCAGAGCTCGCCCCACGCAGGGCGGAGCGCATCGATATCTTTCAAATGCACCGCAAGCGCGACTCTCATCCGTCTACACTGAAAGTCCGGATTGAAGGTTTCAAGCGTCGTCAGCGCCTTCAATGCCTCTTCGGCATCGCCGTCTTCGAGCGCCGTGAAAAACAGCGTGACGCCTGCGAACGTGTAATCGGGCGACAGAATCAACGCCTGAGACAATGCCGAACGTGCTTCCTTTCTTCGGTCCGCAAAAAGAAGCGCTTCTCCGTAGTATCCGAACGTCGTCGCATCCTGCGGAGCAAGACGAGTCATTTCCTTTGTGACGCGAAGATAGTCGTAGAATCTGTTCGAATCGGTCGAATAGATCTCGGCAAGCCGGATGAATGCCGGATAATAGTCCGGCGCGTCACGTCCAAGCGATTCAAGTATTTGACTGGCTCGATCGGCATTCCCCCGGTCGAACTCGATCCCGGCTTCCGCGAGCCGCAGATTTTCGGGACGCCGGCCGTCTTGTTTGCGGAACTGGCAAACCTTAAGTGCATCCTCGAACCGGCGGGCATTTGCGAGAAGGCTTGCCTTGATCGCGAGCGCCCGTTCGTTTCCGGGTTCGATCGCAAGCGCCGACTCTACTGCTGACATCGCTTCTTGAGACCAGGAATTTCCGCCGAGCACCTTCGCCAGTTGGATCCACGCGTTGACATCCTTCGGTTTGCGCCGCGTCAGGTCGCGCGCAAGTTCCGCCGCAAGCTCGGGTGATCCGACTTCTTCGCCCCAAGACAGGATCACCTGCCACGCCCATTCATACGTCGGATCGATGCCGAGCGCGCGCTTCGCCGATTCGATCGCTTCATCGCGCATCCCCATCTTCCAACGGATGCTGGCAAGGTTTCCGTGCAGAAAATTGTCGAGCGGAAGTCTGCTCAGGGCATCGACGACAAGCGATTCGGCCATTTCCGGCCGACCCGTTCGGACATAGGTGTCGGCGAGCGACTGAACTGCCCAGCTCCACATCGGCGCGACCGCAACCGCTTCGCCCAACGCGGCGATCTCCGCATCCGGCTCGCCGCGCAATCGCTGTATCAACGAGAGGTCGTACCAGACATTTGAGTTAAGCGGAAATCTCTCAGTGTTTTCGTTTGCGAGCTCAAGCGCTTCATCGAACCTTCGGAGATCGGTAAGAAGCTGGACCACCCCCGAACAGGCGAACCAGGAATCCGGATTCCGCTCTCGGTACTCGCGCAGCCGGTCAAGAAGCGCAAAACGGTCAGTAACCCGTTTTGCCGATTCAAGATATTTCTCAAGTCCGACCCCGATACTCGACTGCCGGCACATTTCTGCGAAGAAATCGCTCAGCACGGTTCGCTTTTCGTCGGCTGACTTGCAAAGTTCGAGGCGTTCGCCGAGTGCGTCGGGATTATCGATCGCGAGCCTGAACGCCTGTTCAAAACTCACCGCCGCATCCTCGTTATCGCCGCCTTTTGCAAGAACGCGTCCGAGCGAAACGTGGGAATCGGAGTCATTCGGGTCGATCGCCAGCGCGAGCCGGACGGCTTCAAGCGCACCGTCCCGATCGCCGGTCTTCAAAAGACAATCGCCAAGCAATCGCTGCGCTTCGAAATCATTCGGATTCAGTGCGACGAGGTCACGCAGAATTTGCAGTTTCGCAGTCGGATCATCCTTGAGATAACCGAGCATCAAGATTTTGAGGCTTCGGTTGAACGGATATTTGCCGATGTATTCACCGATATGGTCACGGGCGGCACTTTCGCCTTCGAACGCCGATATCGTAAATGCGATCGACGAATGAACATCCTGGTCCGTCGGATTCAGTTCGATGATGCGCTGGAGCAGCTCACGGGCGCTCCCAAGATCGCCGGCGATCATCTTTACCTGAGCCGCTTCGCGCAACCACTCGGCTTCCGGAACCTTGCCCGATGCCTTCTCGAGATGCTTTTCGGCCTCGTCGATCCGTCCGAATCGCGTTTTGGCACCCGCCAGGAAAAGATCGAGTTCTCCGTCATCGGGCCGTTTTCTGGCAGCGTCGTCCAGCACTTCGAATGCTTCGACCGTTCGAGAAATTTCTCTGAGCGCGTGAAACAGGGTTCGCGCCGGAAACGCGGACAAGTGCCCGAACCGTTCGAATCGATCACGAAGAAACCCGAGCGCTTCGTCCTGACGGCCAAGATGTCTGGCAGCCAAGAAGTAAACGTACGAGAGTCCTTCGTCACGGTCGTTTGCACACGCCGCAAGCCGGTAGAGGTCGCAGGCACGATCGAAATCGCGCCGGGCCCAAAGGAGGTTGGCGACCGCCCGCAGAGCGGCGCCGTTTGTCGGCATCGCCCGAACGGTTCGCCAGAGCCATCGCAGCGCCTGATCGTGCAATCGGGCATCCGCACTGAGTTCCTCACCGAACTGCAGCCATATCGACGGATCGGATTTCTCATCCTTCGCGAACGCCTCGAGCTCTGATCGCCGCTCTTCGAGATGCTTGAAATCCCGGCCGATGGAGACGTATGCCAATTTAAGATTCACATCGTCGGGGAATTTCTCGAGAAATCTCCGCACGGTCTCGAAAAGGCGCGGAGTGTTCGAATCGTAACGGGCAAGTTCCCACTGCGATGCGAGAGTCAGGCGATGGTCCGGAAACCGATCGCGAAGTTCGTCGATCGCCGTTGCGGCCGCCTGTCGGTCGTGTCGGTCGATCGCGGTCGAAACCTGATGGGCGAGATCATAGACTTCTGATTCCTCCAACCTGATTCCGTCGAGCAATTCGGCACGCTCGACGGGCACCATCGCCATTGAACGCGGACCGGTCGAGGATTGCGATTCGATCAGCGCATCAACATCGAACTCGACGAGCTGCGGCACGAACGGATCGCGAATGAGAGCCGTTCTTCGCTTTTGGTCGTAGCCGACAACAGCCTGCAAATGTCCCATACCGGGAAATGTCGTTGCGAGCGTGAATGGGACTTCGCGGTCGATCAGGGCCGTCAGATCGTCCCAATTGAGGGTGAATTCGGAAACGGTCCAACCGTTGCCGGCAGCCCAGTCTCGTTCTTTGTATGCCGGAGTGCCGTCGTAGCAGATCGCTTCGGCAATGTCGAGATGGCGCTCCTCGCGCCCCCAGAAACGGGCGATATTCGCGATCGTCGCGGGGGCGCAGGTGACGTTGTGCTGCCGAAGAAAGCCGGTCTTCAACACCCGGCGACGCTCATCCCCCTTCAAGGTCTTGAGTCTTTCGGCGACGTTCTTGCGAAACGGTTCGCCGCAACTCTCTGAGAATTCGATGCAGGCCGAGATATCGCCGACCATGTACGCGGCATCCGCCATCTTCGCATCGAGCATCTTCTGAAAACGCTCGTCGCGCAGCGGCGTCAGAGCCGGGATCTTTCGGAGCGATTCATACGCTGCCGCGTGATCGCCGAGTTCGCTCTGAAGATCCGCAAGCTGCAATACGACCCAACCGCTTTCGAGCTCGTTCGTTGCCTTCGCAAGCAGGTCCATGGCCTCATCGTAGTTTTCCTTTATCTGAAGCAAATGAACAAGATAGGCGATCACCGAACGCCGGCGCGGATTCATCGAATAGCCTTCGCGAGCGGCCGCGAGCGCGTCATCATAACGATCCTGCATTTCGAAGACGTGCGCCTTTGCGGTCCGGATCGAGGCGTCCTCGGAATCGGCCGCGTACGCCTTCGCGATGTGTTTCTCAGCCGTGTAGAAATCCCTGAGAGTCGCATAGATCTGTGCCTGAAGCGCGTGCCACCAGGCTGTTGTCCTGGCGTCGCCTTTGAACGATGCCGCAACCCGGCGAACGAACGCAATCGCGTGGACGGGTCCGCGAAGATTCATCAGGTCGGCTGCCCGATAAAACGTCGCTTCGGCGTGACCGCGGTCCCGCCCCCAGGCACGCCGTACCAATTTGTCGCTCTGACGCTCTGACCCGAGCTGGAACGAAAGGTGCGCGGCGAGAAGCATCGCGTCGGTTCCTTCCCACTCATCGAGCGGCGCGATCTCGTTCGCGGCGGCAAATGCCTTCAGGTTGCTTCCTGATTCGAAAATCGCGGTTACTTTCGATATTTGTTCGGCGGTGAGTTTCATCGGTCAAGTCTGCCGGGCCGATTGGAGTAAGAATTGAGGTCCGGCAACAAACACAATTTAGCATTCTTTCGAACGAATCGGAACAGGATATCTTGGATGCGCAATGTTCTGTGGCAAATCAGGCCGCCGCGTCGTGGATGTAAGCCAGGAACTCGTCGCTGTCCATCGGAAAGATCGGTACCGGAAAACCCTTTTGGAGTTCTGAAAACGTCATTCCGTCAAGCAGGATCGGTTCGTCAGATTTGATCGTATGTTTCGGAATGATCACAAAATCGCCTTCAACAAGACTTCGAGACGCAATGTAGTCCCGGCCGGTCAAAAGCCCGGCAACGGAAACGTCGCCGCCGAAATAGCCGTTCTGAACGGCCCTCACCTTCATATCCAATCCCGTCAGCAAATTTGAGCGCTGCACCAGTTCAGAAAGCGTCGGCGCGAAAAGTTCGCCCGAAAATACGGTTCCCTTCGTCGAACTCGGCCGACCGACCGGAATGCCCGATCCAGTCGGAGTGAATGCTGCAAGATGTGTCCGAACATTTTTGGCGTTCCGCCCTCGTGGGCTGTTGCCGTCCTGAAGCCCGGCAAGCATTGCTTCGAACGCACTCCGGAACGACCGAATCATTCCGACGCCGTCCTCGATCTGCGGATAGTTTCCGTAATGGCGGCGTGAAGGAATATCAACGCCGGCCTTGATGTAGATCTCGTCGCCGAGGAACGCGAAGGTCGTTCCGAGCGTTTTCCGAAACTCCTTTTGAAGCTTTTCCACTTCCCTGACGGTCCGACTGCAGAACTCCGCCGTGACGCGGGTCAGCCGTTCGTCCGTGTTGTAACGGGTCAGCGCGACGGGCACGACCGCCGTCGATACGATCTTCGGATATTCGGACGCGAGATCGCGGAGCGTCTTTTCAAGGATCGCGCCCTCGTTGATCCCCGGACAGAGCACGACCTGGGCGTGGATCTCGATGTCGTTGTCGAGAAGAAACCTGATCTTGTCCGAAATGTCGGCGCGCTTTTCATCGACGCCGAGGAGGTACGCCCGCGTTTTGAGATCGGTCGCGTGGACCGAAACGTATTGCGGCGAAAGTCGCTGTTCGACGATCCGCTTCATTTCGTGGGGAGTTATCGACGAAAGCGTCGTGTAGTTGCCGTACAGGAACGAGAGCCGGATGTCCTCGTCGCGAACGAACAGCGACGGCCGCGCGTCTTCGGGGTTGCCTTTGCAGAAGCAGAAAAGGCACTCGTTGGCGCATTGGCGCGGGACGATCTGTTCGAACTCGATACCGAAGTCCTCACCTTCCTCACGGTCGAGTTCGATCTGCCAGGTCTCGCCGTTCGCCTTCTTGACCGTCAGCTCCAGTTCCGTTTCACCCGAGGTCTGAAACCGGAAATCGAGATAATCGCGGATCGAACGGCCGTTGACCTTGACGATGCGGTCGCCCGGCGCGAGCCCGATCTCGGCGCCGAGCGATTCTTCGGCGACGTCGGTGACGATCACGCCGGCGCGTCTGAGTTGTGTTACGGCCGGAGTTACGGCGAATTCGTACATAGCGAAATCATAAGTTTAGGTTGATTGACAAACAGTTCGCAAGTTATTTAATCTAATATGACGCTCACACGTGGTTGCCCCCCGGAAGCTGTTTGGTTTCCATACTTTGAAGGAGTCTGCCCCCGCAATGAAATGACCGTGACTCAAAAGCGCATTCTGCTCGTCGAGGACGACGCTTCGATGCGAAAGTTCATCGAGATCGTCTTGTCGAAGGCCGGATACTTGGTGACTCCCGCCGAGGACGGACTCTTGGCCATCCAGCATTTCGTCGATGGCGCCGCATTCGATGCGGTCGTCGCCGACGCCATTATGCCGAACCTATCGGGTTACGAACTTTGCCGTCTGGTTCGCGCGCGTTTCAGCGCCACTGAAGTGCCGTTCGTCATCCTCAGCGGACTTGAAGAAAACGCCAGCGACAGCCGATTCTGTGACGCTTTTCTCACGAAGGACACGAATCTTAAGGAAAACCTGCTGAAGACTCTCGAAGGATTGTTGAAACCAAAACTGATCAAGCGATAGCAACCAGCCCGCGATTTCCGCCGATCTTCGCGAATGCGCGTCTGATTGCTCATTGTCCCGTTGCGTCGAAAACGCAAACGACCTGAAACGCCAAATGACAATGGCGAATTCCAATTGGCAACCCCACGGACCTGACTGATCCGCGCTGATTCGTGAAGATCCGCGGGCAAATTCCTCAATGGCGTAAATTGCTCGACCGCTCCGAGCCACGGTCCATGAATCCGGTCGCCGTTCGAAACGTCGGCCTCGGACGACAAAACGTCAAGACCGCAAGGACATCAAGGCCGCGCCGGGCGCGATCTTGTTGTCCTTGCGGTCTTTCTTCGCTTATCCGCGGAAACTAACCGAGCAGGTCATCGAGCGGCGTGTACTCGATGTTCTGCGACGTCGCGACCGCCTCGTAGGTGCATTTTCCGGCGTACGTATTGACGCCTTCCTTGAGCCCCGCGTCATCGGCGATCGCCTGTTCGAATCCCTTGTTCGCAAGCGCCAGCGCGTACGGCAGCGTCGCGTTCGTGAGCGCGAACGTCGATGTCCGCGGAACCGCGCCCGGCATATTGGCGACGCAGTAATGAAGAACGCCTTCTTCATAGAACGTCGGGTTCGAATGCGTCGTCGCGTGCGTCGTCTCGAAACATCCGCCCTGATCGACCGCGACGTCGACGAGGACCGAACCGTTCGGGATATCCTTCAGCATATCGCGTGTGACGAGCTTCGGGGCCGCGGCGCCGACTACCAACACGCCTCCGATGATCAGGTCCGCGTGCGAGATCGCCTCGTGGATCGCATAGCGCGACGACGCGAGCGTCTGGACCTTCGAAAGGAAAATGTCGTCGAGTTGACGGAGGCGATCGAGATTGATATCGATGATCGTCACTTTCGCCCCGAGACCGACGGCCATCTTTGCCGCCTCCGTGCCGACGACGCCGCCGCCGATGATAACGACGTTCGCCGACGGAACTCCCGGGACGCCGCCAAGCAGAATCCCCTTTCCGCCGTTCATCTTTTCAAGATACGTTGCGCCGACCTGAACGGACATGCGGCCCGCGACCTCTGACATCGGAGTCAGCAATGGAAGCCGGCCGAACTTGTCGGTGATCGTCTCGTACGCGACGCCAGTAACCTTTCGTTGCATCATCTGCTTCGTGAGTTCAAACTCGGGGGCAAGATGAAGATAGGTGAAAAGGACCTGGTTCTCGCGCATCCGCGGATACTCGGGCGCGATCGGCTCCTTGACCTTGACGATCATATCGCCCGTCGCCCAGACCTCGTCCGCGGAGTCAAGCAAGTGCCCGCCGGCCTTGACGTACGCCTCATCCGTGAACCCCGACCCCTGGCCCGCCGACTTCTGAACATAAACCTCATGCCCCGCGTTGGTGAGCGCGTTGACGCCCGCCGGCGTCAGGCCTACCCGATACTCGTTATCCTTGATCTCTTTCGGTAATCCGATTCTCATTAATTCACTCCAGAAATTATGTGTTGATAAGAAATGCTTTCGTGAATTTTACCTTGCTTTGACGGATTGATGAAACGTATAAGGATTTTTTTTGGTTAAGGGGTCGGCAATTCCCTATGATCGCGGTCGCCACCGTCGCTCGTCGGCAGCCAATCACTGCCGTGTCCGCGAAGCAGCGCGTCGGGCAGTTCTGAATGTCGCCGATCTCCGCGGCGATGAGCGGCGATGAGTGCAGAGAATTCATCAAAAAGAAGTGTAGGAAAGAGTTGATTTCGAGTATCCTGACAACTATATTGGGATCACAATTCGGCGTTTCGCAGCCCGGGACCACGGACGCCTGGCCCTGCGGTGCGGTCAATGGGAAAGATCCGATTCTTTGTCGCGCGCCGATTTCGCCGATGATCACAATTTGACCGCGGCGGCACGGATAGCGTTCTGCGCGAAGGGCAAGCAAACCCGAATGTTGGGCGCGGGCCGATGAGATGCTGTATCCGGCAGCTGTCGCCTGTACCGTCGGTGAACGACAACCTGACGAAATGAGCAAAACGGAGAGAATATGAAGAAAATCGTGTTGATCGGAGTCCTTCTTCTACTGATCGGCATTTGCGGATCAACTGCCGATGCGCAGATAAACGGCTGCAAGAAGTATCTCGGACGGACGGGCGAGTATTTGTGCGAAACCCAGACGGGTTACGAAGAATGCGCAAAAAAACTCAAGGGCGGCAGCGCGGATTTCTGTCTGCTCGCGGAAAAGCCGGAAACCGCGATCCGTCGAATTTCGGTCGCCAATGCCGTTGACGATCTGAATAGGCGCGGATGCCTGCGAAACGGAAACGCTTTCGAGTGTTCGGAAAAGGCCGATTACAACACGTGCCTCTCGTACAAGAACTACGGCGCGGTCGGAGGCTGTTCGAAATCTGAGCCGAAAGCCGTCAAGGGTAACCTTTACGTCTTCGCGATCGGAACCGACGGCGCGATGTGGACCGTCAAAAGCACGAACGGCAAATGGGGCGACTGGCAGAAGATAGGCGGCGAAAAGCCGGGCGGTAAACTGGAAGGCGGAATCGACGCCTGCTCGCCGAATCCGGGCACGATCGTCTCGATGTTCATCAAATTCGGCTTGGAACAGGCGACCTTCGTTTACAGTAAATCGGATCTGCCGTCGGTTTTGACCACCAAGCGAATGATCGGATCCGTTCCGAGCGTAGCTTGTTCGCCCGGTGATGAGGCTTGGGTGTTCGCCCGCGGCTGGAAGAGTTCAGCGGTGTATTACGCGAAGGCCGAAGGCGGCGTTTGGAAGAGCGGTTATGATGACAACACGAACGGGATGTTTCAGTACGCGGGAATTGAAGAGAACGTGAAATTCCCGCCGAATCTGTCCTCTTCGACGTGGTACCAAGGGGAGTTCAACGGATTCAGCTTCAAGAACTTCGATCTGATCCTGAAATCCGACAGCCTGGGGGGAGAGATCAAAGGCGGCCCCGACGCGATAACCGTGAACGGCGATCCGATCGTTTTCGTCCGCGGAATGGATGACGCGGTTTGGGTCAACCGAAGGACAACTTCAGGTTGGACGGGGTTTAAGCGGATCAGCGATACAAGGATCGCATCGGATCTCACAGCCGTTTATCTTCCGAAACGCAAAGCGATCTGGCTTTTTGCGCGTGGCACGGACAACAAGTTATGGGCTTCGCAGATCACGGATCTGAACACTCTGAAAGCCAGTGTCTGGCTCGGTTGGAGCGATGTGTTGCTTGCCGGAAGCCCGGAAGCCACAAGCTGGGACGGAAACCGCGTCGACGTGGTCGCACGAGCCGTTGACAATTCCATCCTTCATTTTTGGCGCGACGACTCCGAGGCGTTGGTCAAGAAGCCTCAGGTTGAGACGGTTCCGAACGGGAAGATCTCGTATGATCCCGGCATCGTCGGCGCGCAGTGGTAGAGAGCGGAGCGCAGGATTCCGCGCGAAGACTTGCGAGTGGACCGAACAGAACTGGGCGGCGGCTGAGTTCCCGTTGCCGGTTTGGAAAGGCCAGGATATCATTCATCGAAACGCAGTCGGCGCCGGCGGCTGTGTTTCCTTCAGATTTTCGGCTGGCACCACTCGCGCGACGTTGATCCGAAAAGACGACTCGCTCTGCGGCATATCGCAGGAAGAACCCGATGTCACCTGTTGGATGTGCGCCGCATCGACCGGCGCGAGTGTTACAAACAGGGCAAGCGAATCAAGCGGACACTTTCGCTTTTCACCTGATGGCGATCTTGAACGAAGGAGTGAACAGAATGGCAAAAGTAACCGGAATCGGCGGCGTTTTTTTCAAAAGCCGCAACAAGGCCGAATTGACGGCCTGGTATCAGAAAAATCTCGGAATTGAACTCGAGAGCTGGGGCGGCGCGATCCTAAAATGGACCGACGACAAGATGGTCGACGGCGGGATGACCGTCTGGCACACGGCTGAAGAGGACAGTAAATGGTTCAGCCCGAGCGAATCATCGTTCATGATCAATTACCGCGTCGATGACCTCGACGGCATGATCGAGCAGCTCAAACAAAACGGCGTTGAGATCGTTTCGGGTCCGCAGACCGATTTCAACGGCAAATTTGTCTGGGTTTTGGATCCCGACGGCAACAAGGTCGAACTCTGGGAGCCGGCTGTCGGAGAATGATCGCAATTTGGGATTCAACGTATTCAAAGTTCAAGATTCAAGGTTCAAAATCAACAGGCGTCCGTAGATTCACGAGATTTCGCGTTGATTCGCGGCCGAAAAAATGTAACCGGACCGCGAACCGCCAAAAGTACGCGAATTCTCAAAACACTTGAATCTCGAACCATCCCGGATTCGGACAATAGGGGTTGGGGATCTTGGACCAGATCATCAAAGATAGGCAGGCTATTGGTTGTCTATGGGAACAGCTTGCAGCGCTCCCTTGTACTTCTTGCGGTAAGCCTCAATCTGGTCAGCGGACTCCGGGTCCAACGCGCGTAATTTAGC
>CAZARD010000069.1:0-5014 GCA_964487505.1 uncultured Blastocatellaceae bacterium
AACCAGTTTCACTGGCACCTGACCGAGGACCAGGGCTGGCGCATCGAGATCAAGAAGTATCCGAAACTCACAGAGATCGGTTCGAAGCGACCGCAGACGCACGTCGGCCGCTATTCGCCGACGTTCAAGGGCGACGGCATTCCGGTCGAGGGCTTCTACACGCAGGACGAGATCCGCGACGTCGTCGCATACGCGAAGGCCCGCCATATTAACGTCATTCCCGAGATCGAGCTTCCGGGCCACAGCTCGGCGGCGCTCGCGGCCTATCCTGAGTTCGGCTGCAAACAGAATTACGAATACAAGGTGCAGATGACGTGGGGCATCTTCAAGGAGGTTTTCTGCCCGACCGATGCGACGTTCAAGTTCCTCGAAGACGTTCTTGAAGAAACCATCGCGCTGTTTCCCGACTCGCCGTACATCCATATCGGCGGCGACGAGGTGCTGAAAGATCACTGGAAGGAGTCGGCTTTTGTCCAGGATCTGATGAAGCGCGAAAACTTGAAGGACGAACACGAAGTGCAATCCTATTTCGTTCGCCGGATCGAGAGGTTCATCAATTCGAAAGGCAAGATAATGATCGGCTGGGACGAGATCCTCGAAGGCGGACTCGCGCCGAACGCCGTCGTGATGAGCTGGCGCGGCGAGAAAGGCGGAATCGAGGCGGCCAAGGCGAAGCATAACGTAATAATGACGCCGACCAACTTCCTTTATTTCGATTACGGCCAGGGCGATCCGAAATACGAACCGATCAACATCGGAAATATGCTTTCGCTCGAAACGGTATACTCGTACAATCCGATCCCGAAGGAACTGACCGCGGACGAAGCGAAATACGTTCTCGGCGCACAGGGCAACGTCTGGACCGAATATATGAAGACGCCGGACAAGGTCGAGTATATGGTCTTTCCGCGGATGCTGGCGCTCTCGGAGATCGTCTGGTCGCCCCTTGAATCTAAGAACTTCGAGGATTTCCGAACCCGTCTGCCGGCGCAATTTGCGCGCCTCGACGCGATAAACGTCAACTACCGGATCCCCGAACCGCGCGGACTCCAGAACATCCTGCTGACCGAAAATGGCACCGCGCGGATCGAACTGTCTTCGCCGATGCCGACCGCGAAGATCTTTTTCACGCTCGACGGCACCGATCCGAACGAACGCTCGCCTGAGTACAAGGGACCGATCGAACTGACGCTCGCCCAAAACGAAAAGAAAGAGATCAAGACGATCGTGATGACGGCCAGCGGCCGCAAAAGCGTGGTTTATTCGGCACTCGTCCTGCGCCGCGATTACCTGTCGGCGGTCGAGCTGAAAGAGAAAAAAGAGGGCGTGAACTTCGCGTTCTACAAACAGGCCTTCAAGTCGGTCGCCGATATCGACCGTGCGACGCCTGACGAGACCGGCGAGACGCGTTCGATCCAGTTGCCGCAGTTCGCCAAGAAGATCGATCCGAAGGAACCGTTTGGCGTCACGTTTGACGGTTTCATCAATGTTCCTGCGGACGGGATCTACGAGTTTCAACTCGAATCAGACGACGGATCGGTGCTCTTGATCGGCGACGAGACGGTCGTCGACAATGACGGATTGCATACGCCGCAAGCGCTAACCGGCGTCGTGCCGCTGAGAAAGGGATTTCACCGGTTGCGGCTCAAGTTCTTTCAGGCCGGCGGCGATATCGCCCTGAACCTGCGCTGGGGAATCAAGGGCACGGGACTCAGAAGGATCTTCGGGAACGAGTTGTTTCGATAGTTGGATTCCAGATTCCATCGATCACGGGAGCCGGCGCGAATTTTACAAGCCCAGGATTCCAAGATTCCAGTTCAGCGGACCGGAATTTCACGATCTAAGGAACTCGCATGCCAAGGTTCGAAAGATGCATAACCTGGAATTGTGGAATCTGGAATACAGGATTCCAGATTCCATTGATTTCCGCGTCCTACGGGTTCTAAACTACGGCAAACTTTCAACTTTGCCGGTCTGGAATCACTGGAATCTGGAATCGGGAATCAGGATTCCAACGAAATCCACGAATCGTGGCCTGAAGTGTTTTCGTGTCATCTTGGTGCTGCTTCGTGGATGTCAGCTTTTTTTCCACGAAGCAGCACGAACCGGACACGAACGGTCGGTGGCTTGAGTTTTTCAAAGGACCTGAGTATTGGAATGGCATTGCGATCTATTCCGATGGGCTTCCGGAATTTGGAAACGTAACGACTTATGACTGACAAAATCACCAGACGAGATCTTTTCAAAACGGGCGCGGTGGCGACCATCGCGGCGGCGCTGGTTTCTGAAATCGACGCCAAACCTAACTCGGGATCGATGATCGGCGTCCCGTTCGAGAAACGCGACAAGGTCCGGTTCGGCATCATCGGAAGCGGAGAGCGCGGGAAATCGATGATCCATGATTTTCTCGGTATCGAGAATCTCGAGATCAAGGCGATCTGCGACAGCGTCCGCGCCAATGCCCAAGAAGGCCGCGCGATGATCGAAAAGGCCGGCCGGCCGGTTCCCGAACTCTACACCGACGGCGATTACGCTTTTCGGAAGATGGTGACGCGCGACGACCTTGATTTCATATACATCGCGACGCCGTGGGAATGGCACGCGCCGCAGTCGATCGCCGCGATGGAAGCCGGCAAACACGTCGGGGTCGAGGTCCCGATGGCGACGACGATGAAGGATCTCTGGAAGATCGTCGATGTCTCGGAACGCACGCGCCGTCATTGCCTGATGCTCGAGAACTGCTGTTTCAATTACAACGAGCTACTGGTTCTCAATATGGTCCGCGACGGCGTGTTCGGCGAACTGACGCACGCTGAGGCGGCGTACCTTCACGATCTGCGCTGGATCGTCAACGAGGGCCGAAGCGAAGGCCTCTGGCGGCGGGCCTGGCACACCCGCGTCAACGGTAACCTCTACCCGACGCACGGACTCGGGCCGGTCGCGAACTACCTCGACATCAATCGCGGAGACAGGTTCGACTATCTCGTTTCGGTCTCGTCGCCGCAAAAAGCGCTCGATGCCTATCGCGCCGCAACCGTTCCCAAGGATTCGCCGAAGTGGCAGGAAAAGTATGTCTGCGGTGATATGAACACGTCGATCATCAAGACCGCGAAGGGCGTTTCGATAATGCTCCAGCACGACGTTTCGACGCCGCGGCCGTACTCGCGGCTGAATCACATCCAGGGAACGAAGGGAACGTTCTGCGATTTCCCCGTCAGGTTCTTCGTCGATGGCCAGGAAGGCGGGCATAAATGGACCGATCTTTCGAAGGTCAAGGAGAAATACGAGCACTGGCTATGGAAGAAGCTCGGCGAAAAGGCGCGCGGAGCCGGGCACGGCGGAATGGACTTCATCATGGCCTGGCGAATCGTCCAGTACTTCAATGAAGGACTCGTGCCCGATCTCGACGTGTATGACGGCGCGGCGTGGTCGGCTCCGTTTCCGATGAGCGCCGAATCGGTCGCGAAAGGATCGATGCCGATCAAGTTCCCCGATTTTACGCGCGGCCGATGGAGTGAAAAACGTGCGACGCTAGCTTAGAGACGACGAACAAGGGGCCGAATATGAATCGTCGCGAGTTTCTTGGCGGATTATCGATGACTGCGCTGTCCGTTTCGTCGGGCATGTCATCTGTCGATTTCGGTCAGTCGCCGGCGGTGCGCGTGACGGTCTTTTGGGAAGACGGCTTTCCGTCGATCGACGGTTGCGGACTGACGCGGACGGCGATCTCCGATGAGCTTGGCCGGATTGGCGTCGCCTTCGTCGGGATCGCCGGTCTCGGCGCGGCGCTGGCGGACGGCACCGATGTCCTCGTCAACCCGTTCGGTTCGGCGTTTCCGCAATCCGCGTGGCCGGCGATCCACAAGTATCTTTCAGGCGGCGGAAATCTGGTCAATATCGGCGGCCGCCCGTTCTCGGTCCCGGTCGGGAACGACCTCAAACCGCGCCCGGCGCTGACGAATTACCACAAGCGATTGGGAATCACTCAGTATTTCACGATCGAGGGCGCCGATCTGGCGCGCTACGTCCCGAAAAATGCAGCGGTCTCGCCGAGTCTCAAGCCAAAACGAGTGTTCGAAAGTTATCTGAAGCTGTCGAACGTCAACGATTTTCCGGCCGAAGCGGGCAGCGACGGACGGCGTGAAGCCGCGGTCGCGCCGCTCGTTTTCGGCTATCGAAAGGGTGCTTCCGACGATTTTCCGTTCGCGACCCCGATCGTCAGGATCGACCGCCTGCGAGGCGATTTTGCCGGCGGCCGTTGGGTACTCGCGAATTTCGAAGGCCCGATCGACGCCGGAACGATCGCCGCGATGGTCGCCGAAGCCGCCATCGGCGGTCATCAGATCGTTGCCCGGACAAAGTACTCTCATCTGAAGGTCGGAGAGGAACTCGAAGTCTCCTTTGACATTGTCTCTCCGGGCAACAGAAACTCCATCCGGTCGGCAAAGGTACGGATACGCGACGCAACCGTTTGGCGGCCGATCAATCCTGTTACTTTATCGGTCAAGCCCGGTCAGCCGATTTATTATCGGGTGAAGTCCGAGTTCGCTGGTTTTTTTGAAGGTTTGGTGACCTGTGAAGTGATCGCGGCGAACGGCGCGACGGCGACCGAAGAGATCGGCTTTGGATTCTGGGTGACCGACGGAAAGCCGATCACGAACGGTTCGCCGGTCACGATGGACCGCCACTTTCTCTTTCGCGACGGCGAGCCTTATCCGGTGGCCGGTACGACCTTTATGTCGCCGAGCGTCGCACGCCGGTTTCTGCTCGAGCCGAACGTCGCGGAATGGAACTTCGAGTTCAATCGGATGAAGAAGGCCGGCGTCAATATGATCCGGACAGGCATCTGGACGGGCTGGTCGCTGTATCTCGACAAAGAAGGGAACGTTCGCGAAGATGTGCTGCGGGCGTGGGAAGCGTTCGTTTTGACCGCCGCAATATACGATATCCCGATCATCTTCACGTTCTACGCCTTCATGCCCGAGATGTACGGCGGCGTCAACGCGTATCTTGA
>CAZARD010000069.1:5114-6495 GCA_964487505.1 uncultured Blastocatellaceae bacterium
CGAAAGATGGCGCTTTCGCTCGGCGCGAGCGGCGCCGGATTCATTCAGTGGATCTGGAACATCAACCCATTCATGGACAACGAGAACGAGGCCGCGATCGGTTTCTGCCGCGTCGACGGTTCGTTCAAGGAAGAGTTCGAAAGGTTCCGGGCCTTTGCGAGGTTCGCGAATCAGAATCGACGGCTGTTTAAAGGGAAGATCGATGAGGACATCGTTTTGGTCATCCCGCACTCCCAGCAGTTCTCGCCGCGGAACCTCGCGACCGAAGCAACGCGCCGTGCGGCCCGCGCGCTTTGTTACGATCTGAAGCAAACCTGCCGCGCCGTCAGCGAATACGGGCTCGACGCGATCCTTGCCGAAGATCGCGCGCCCCTGTTTTTGATCCTGCCGGCGCCACGGACGATCTCCGAGAAAGCCTGGTCAGGACTGCTGAAACTCGTCGAAAAGGGCTCGACTTTGATTGTCACCGGCTACTTTGAGGCTGACGAACATTTCCGTCCGGCGGACCGTATCGGAAAGTTCTTCGGGTTTTCAGGTTCGCGACCCGTGAACCGGCGCGAGGCCGGCGCCGTTTTCAGCGGCGAGAAACTCCAGCGCGTGGAGAGGGCCGACACCGAGGACCGGATACTGACTCACGTTCAAGGCAAGGGAAAGATCGTCTGGCATCCGGTCCCGCTCGAGAACGGCGATTCGACCGGGCCCATCGCGAGTTTCTACGGTTTGGTGATTCCGGCCGCCGTAAGCCCGTATTCGCCAAACGCCGACGATCTGGAAGACGTCCTGACGTACGTGACGAAGTTCTCGACGGCGTTGCTCTACGCTTTCGTCAACGAGACCGGGCGCGACCGCCGGATCTTTCTTGCCGAACCGGGCACTGGTTCAGAGATCAACATTCCTGCCGGACGTGCGAATTTGGTCTTCGTGGACAAGCGAACCGGCACGGTGCTTTCGCGAGTCTTCTGACACTAATAGCTGATAGCTGATAGCTGATAGCTGATAGCTGATAGCTGATAGCCACAACATAATCCAAGGTAATGAAAATCCCAAACGCAATATTTACCATTCTGATCGCGGTTTTGATGGTGTTTCCTCAAAGCTATGACTTTGCAAAATACGTAAATCCGTTCATCGGCACCGGTGGGCACGGTCATACTTTTCCGGGCGCGACCGTTCCTTTCGGACTCGTCCAACTCTCGCCGGACACGCGCGAGGACAACTGGGACGGATCGTCCGGCTATCACTACTCGGACAAGGTGATCTGGGGATTCTCGCACACGCATCTGAGCGGAACCGGAATCCCGGATTATTGCGACGTCCTTTTCGCGCCGACCATCGGCGAACCGGAGTTCTTCGCCAAATCGGGCGATCTTTCTGAGAACGG
>CAZARD010000069.1:6595-9560 GCA_964487505.1 uncultured Blastocatellaceae bacterium
TTCGTCGCTCCTCCTCGTGGGCAAGGGATCAGGTGATCTATTTCGTCGCGGAGTTCTCCCAGCCGTTTGTCTCGACCGCGACCGATTCAGAGTCGATCGCGGACGCCGACAGGACTCTGACGCGTGAGAAGAAAGAAAAGATCGCGTTGAGGTTCGATGCGTCGGACGGCAAGCCGATCTTGGTGAAGGTCGCGCTGTCACCGACGGGCATAAGCGGCGCGCGCCGCAATCTTCAGGCCGAGCTTCCGCACTGGAATTTCGAAAAGGTCCGGGCCGATGCCCGCGCTCTCTGGAACAAGGAGCTTTCGAAGATCACGGTCACTGGCGGCACCGACGCGCAAATGACGAACTTCTACACAGGGCTCTATCACACCGCGATCCAACCGAACACGTTCGATGATTTTGACGGGTCCTACATCGGACTCGACCGCAAGATCCACTCAAATCCAAAATCGCAAATCCCAAATCCCAATTCGAACTACACCGTCTTCTCGCTCTGGGACACGTTCCGAGCGGCGCATCCGCTGTACACGATCACCGATCGTCGCCGCACGGCGGATTTCATCAACACGTTCATAAGGATGTACGAGCAGGGCGGACGGCTCCCGGTATGGGAGCTTGCCGCGAATGAGACGGACACGATGATTGGCTATCACGCGGTCTCGGTGATCGCGGACGCGATGGCGAAAGGGATCGACGGTTTTGATTACGAGAAAGCGTTCAAAGCGGCAAAACACAGCGCGACGCTCGATCACTTCGGGCTCGAAGCCTACAAGCGGCGCGGCTATATCTCGATGGAAGACGAGCAGGAATCGGTCTCGAAGACGCTCGAATACGCCTACAACGATTACTGCATCGCGGTGATGGCGCGGATCCTGAAGAAGAAGGACGACGAGGCCGAGTTCCTTCGCCGCGCCCAGTTCTACAAGAATCTTTTCGATCGCGAGACGCGGTTCATGCGTCCGAAACAAAACGGCAACTGGATATCGCCGTTCTCTCCCGGCGAGGTCACGTTTCATTTCACCGAGGGCAATTCGTGGGTCTATTCGTTCTTCGTCCCGCAGGATGTCAGCGGTCTGATGAAAATGCACGGAGGCCCGGGACCGTTCGGCGACCGTTTGGAGGAGTTGTTCACGACGAAAGAGCCATTGACGGGCCGTGTCCAGCCTGACATTACGGGCCTCATCGGCCAGTACGCGCACGGCAACGAACCTTCGCACCATATCGCGTATCTTTTCAACTACGCCGGCCGACCCTGGCGGACGCAATTCTATGTCCGCAAGATCCTCGACGATTTCTACAAGCCGCAGCCGGACGGGTTGATCGGCAACGAGGACTGCGGCCAGATGTCGGCCTGGTATGTGCTGAGCGCGCTCGGCATCTATCAGGTGAATCCGTCGGATCCGACCTACGCGCTCGGAACGCCGATCTTTCCGACCGCAACCGTCGATCTCGAGAACGGGAGATCATTTCGCGTCAACGCGATCGGTGTTTCGGCGAAGAACTTTTATGTTCAATCGGTGCGGCTCAACGGCAAACCGCTGCGGCGATCGTACATCACGCACGCCGAGATAAATGCCGGCGGGACGCTCGAATTCACGATGGGACCGCAGCCGAATGCGAAATGGTTCTTGACCAAGCCCGTCTCGAAGATCGACCGCGACTCGCCGGCGGTTCCGACGATCGAAGCGCCGCGCAGTTTCGAAGGCGAAGCGACGGTGAAGATCTCGAGTCCGGAACCCGGATCGAAACTGTTCTACACGACCACCGGAACGAATCCGGCCGGCGGCGAAGGCGTGATCTATGACGGGCCGTTCAAGATCGACCGATCGGTCACGATCAAGTCGATTGCGATCAACGCGCGGGGTGTACGGAGCCTCCCGGTCGAGGCGGTGTTGACAAAGATGCCGCATGATTGGGACGTCAAGCTCTTCTCGACCTACAATCGCCAATACACGGGCGGCGGTCCGAAGGGTTTGATCGACGGCATCCGCGGAACGACCAATTTTGCTTCGGGCGAGTGGCAGGGCTATCAATCGCAGGATTTCGTCGCGGTCATCGATATGAAACGGCCGACCGAGATCAGCGAGCTTGGCGGCGGATTTCTGCAGGTCGCGCGCTCCTGGATCTGGATGCCGACGAAGATCGAGTTTGAGATCTCCGATGACGGCGCGAACTACCGCAAAGCCGCCGAGATCGTGACCGACGTCGCGGCGGACGATATGGAACACCGCATCCGCGATTACCGGACGAAGATCTCGCCCGTGACCGCGCGATACGTGCGGGTCACGGCGCGAAACTTCGGCAAGATCCCGGCGTGGCATCCCGGAGCCGGCTTCGACGCGTTCATTTTCGTGGATGAAGTGATCATTCGATAGAGCGTTCAGGGCGGGGCTCCGGCCCCGCCGCAATGATAATCGAATTGAAAAGTCGGGCTATTGCCCGGCTCAGAGAGAATCGCGGCAGCGTCGGGGCTGGAGCCCCGCCCTGAACACCGGCCGTCTGAACGCGGAACTCCGAACCTTCTCTGATAAAATATCCGCATGATGAGAAAACTCGCAATCGTCGCTTTCGTCCTTCTTTTCTCGGCCCTTGTTCTTGCCCAGGATTATTCGGCGAAGCTCGCCGAGATCGATGCCTACGCCGAAAAGACGCGGGCCGAATGGAACGTTCCGGGCGTCGGCGTCGCCATCGTCAAGGATGACAAGGTGATCTTCGCCAAAGGCTACGGCGTCCGCGACATAAACAAGCCGGACAAGGTCGATGCCGATACGCTCTTCGCCATCGCGTCGAATTCCAAGGCGTTCACAGCCGCGAGCATCGCGATGCTCATCGCCGACAGGAAGATCGGGGGCTGGGACGACAAGGTCTCGAAATACCTTCCCGAATTCCGGACGTACGATCCGTGGGTGACAAACGAGTTGACCATCCGCGATCTCCTGTCGCACCGCAGCGGGCTCGATAC
>CAZARD010000069.1:9660-17596 GCA_964487505.1 uncultured Blastocatellaceae bacterium
CCGCTCGGAAAGCTCGACGACGCGATTGGGCTCGTCGGACTGAATTCATCGGTCAACGACCTGACGAACTGGTTCCGGATGCTTCTCGCGCGCGGCAAGTTCGACGGCAAGGAGCTGATCCCCGAAAAGCTCGTCGGCGATTTGGAGACGCAGAATATGTTCATCCCGGTGAACCCGTTCCCGGCCAAAGATGCGCCGGGACAGATCACGAACGGTTACGGACTGGGCTTTTTCATCGCCGATTACCGCGGCCGCAAGATGCTCAACCATTCGGGCGGGCTCGACGGAATGATCTCGCAGACCTGCTTCCTGCCGCAGGAACAACTCGCTGTGATCGTGTTGACGAATTCGGAATCGAGCGTCAGCGCCTACATTCGCAACAAGATCCTCGACGTGATGCTCGACGGGCCGAAGCGCGACTGGAGCGCCGAAGCGCTCGAGCGCGCGAAGGCGGCCAAGGTACGCGAGGCCGAAGCCGACAAGAAAAAGGACGAGTCACGCGTCGTCAATACCAAACCGTCGCTCGCGCTCAAGGACTACGCGGCGACTTACACGTCGAAGATGTACGGTGACGTGACGATCGAGGAAGAGAACGGAAAGCTCGTGATGCGGCTCAAGCCAGCGCCGAACTTCGTCGCCGATCTCGAGCACTGGCATTACGACACGTGGCAGATCAAATGGCGGCCGTCGGTGAACTACAACTTCCCCCGGGGTTGGGTCACCTTCACGATCGACGGCGACGGCAAGACCGAACAGCTCAAGATCGATCAGCCGAACAGCGATTTCTGGTTCTACGAACTGGAACTGTTCCGCGCCAAGTGATCAAAGTTCAGTAGTTCGCGGTCAAGTTAAGTTCGCGGACCTCGTCAACGATATGGATCGCTTGGGGCACGAACGTGCGGCCTTTTGCTGACGCCGTCAAGATGTAAGAGCGCCCGATTTCGACCGATTCGAACGAGAACCTTCCAAAATCGTTTGTCCTCGCGATAAGCGCGGAACCGTCGGTCGCAGTCAGCATTACGCGCGCACGAGCGATCGGACGACCGTCGAAATCGCGTACAAACCCGGCGGCCGTGACACCGGCGGCGGTCGGCGCGAGAAACGTGTAATTCGCGCCGGCGCTGTCGTCATAACGGAGAACGCCGAGCGACTTATCGGCCTCTGTTGCGGCCGGAGCTAACTTTGAGAATCCTTCGGAGAGCGAAAGTTGGGCAAGTGTCAGCGTCGACGTGAAGACGTAAAACCGGATCGTCTGTCCGGCGGTCTGCGCGGGAATGGTAACCGAATAGCTGGTTCCGCTCCCAGTCGCCTGTGCGACTGAACTCGTGCCGGCACCCGAAAAATCGCTCCCGTTCGTGTAACGAACATAGATTAGCTCTTGAGAAGAAGGTGTTGCCGAGGTCGAGATGTTCACCGTCACACTCCCGCCGGGATTGATCGTCTGACTCGCACGGGTAACCGTGACCGGCACGTTGGTCGTAAAGCCTACGTAGTAAAAGGCGTTCGTCTGGGTGTAGCCTGCGTCGTTGAAAACGAACGTGTAGAATCCGGGCGAAGACATATTCAGGCCCATATCGTTGCCGCAATTGAAGCAGGAGATGTTGTTAAATCCGTTGACCGTGCCCTGGCCGACCCCTGAGAAGACCCATTTGTTCTGATAGCGGTTTGCGGCCGGACCGGATATGAACAAGAAACCGTTGCCGCCACCGCCGGGCATATTGATCGGAGTCACATCGCCGCCTGAGTTCTGGACATTGATCGTCGTCGTCCATTGTCCGCGTCCGTCTATCGGTGTGCCTGTTTGTGTTGAAACTCGGCGATAAGTAGTTGTACGGTAATCGGTCCCGTAAGGCGTCGTCGCGTAGCCGTTGAAACTGCCGACAACCTGAACGCGCTCTCCCGAAAAGATGTTCTGCGCTCGAACGTTGGGCGCCGCGTTCGAGAAAATGATCGCCGCGAAAGCAATGCAGATCATGAACTTGCGCATCGTTGCTGAACTCTCCGTCTTCTGTGTTTGATTTGGACGTGAACAATGTAGCAGACAATCCCCCATTGTCCAACATCCTCGCGGGACTCGGTCCGGGTTTCGATGATGGCTTGATCGCGGGTTATGCGCGCCGTGTCGTTTCGGCTGTAGACCCCGCGATTGTCCGTGAACCGCCCTCATCCGGGGTTCGCGTCAAGGGTCGGTTCCCTCGCCCGCCGTGTCAGTTCGATCCGACCGCCTTTTGCAAACGGACGAAATAGCTGTATGATTTACAGTTTCGTAGGAACTAGAATTTAACAGGAGATATTCAAGTAGATGTCAGAGAATGCAACGGCCGCGACCGAAGAGACGAACGCGACCACTGAAACGACGGAAGATGTTTCGTACCATGCTGTCGAGAAGGACGGCTCGGTGACGGCGATTTGGGAAATGCAGGGACACAAGCACCTCCGAACGATCGATCCGCGGTCGAGCGAGGGCAAACAGATTCTGGCGCTTTTCGAAACCGCAGCCTAGTCAGCGATTTCAGATCCTGCGAAGAATCAAAAGCAGTCGGCGCTGTTATCTGCCGACTGCTTTTGCTTGTCCAAAATCCGGTGTCCGAGGTTCGAGTCGCCTTTTGGCAACGAGCACCGTGAACCGCGCAGCATCGTCTTTGCCGCGAAATGGCCGCCTGAAGGCAGGACCGCTATTTCGGCTTGTACCGTCCCCAATCGCCCCAGATCGCGAAGGTCGCGCCGACGGTCTGCAGATTGACGAAGAGTGTTTTGCCATCCCGCGAAAAAACGGATCCGCAGAACTCGCTCGATTCCTTTTGCGGCGAGATGTTCTTCGCGAAATCGGCGATCCGCCCGTCGGGGGTCAGGATCCGGACGAAATTCTCCGGCTTCCCTTCGAGGCCTTTGTAATCGCTGTCCTCGCAGATGAACAGCAGATCGCGCTTGGGATGGAGGCAAATATTGTCAGGCATATCGAGCAGATCGCGGCTCGGCGACTGGAATACCAATTTCAAGCGCCCGCTGTCGCGTCCCGTCGGCTCGTAGGTCCAGATCTGACCGGCCTTTTGCTCACCGCCGTTCGTCGACGCAAAATAGATCCGTCCGTCTTCGTCCGCCCAAACGCCCTCGAGGCGCGTGAAGACCGCCGAGCCTTTCGCGATTCCCTGTTTGATCACCGCCGCGTTGTCGACGTCCGCGGATTCGGGATCGGGATCGTCGATCGTCACCCATTCGGTGTTGAAAACCGATCCCTGCGTTTGGCCCGAACGCGTATCGTAACCGTCCTTGCCGGTGATCTTCAGCGCCTGCAAAACGCCGCCTTCGGCGAGCCGCTTGTTGCGCTTCGGAAGGAAACGGTAGAACCCGGCCGGCGAGTAGTCCTCCGTCAGGTAAACGACACCCGTCCGACGGTCGACGGCGATTGCCTCGTGGACGAAGCGTCCCATCGCCTTGAGGGGAACCGGGTTTACCGCGGAATTCGCCGATGCCGGAACCTCGAAGCAGTAACCGTGCGGTTTGGCGAAGCCGCCCGTCTTCTTGCCGCTCGAGCTCGTGCGGACCGTTTGACCTAGTGTCGTTTCTTCGCACGAGATCCAGCTTCCCCAAGGTGTCGGGCCGCCGGCGCAGTTGATATGAGTGCCCGAGAGGCTGACGAAATCGCGCTCGATAAGGCGCGTCTTCGGATTCACGATGAGCGTCGTCGTGCCGCCGCCCGCCGTCTCGTCGTAATGGTTTCCGGCGGCTATACCCGCACCTTCGACCGGAACATTGTCGTTGTGCACTTCGTGATTTCGGACGATCCGCAGCTTTCCGCCGACCTTGAACGTCGCCATCCCGTCGTGCTTCGCGGGGGTCGGCCGCCCGTCCGCCATCACGTCGCCGATCTTGCCGATGACGGTGTAACGAAATCCTTCGGGCAACGCCAGATACTCGATATCGCCGTTCACGGGCCTTGTCGGCAAAAGCGGTCCGTAGCCCGGCGATCGGAGCGCGGAAAGGTCGCCGTCGCGAGCGATCGCGACGGCACGGCGGCCGAGCCCGCTGCAGGCGACCACAATGCCGCCCGCGAAAACGTTTGTCAGGAAGGTGCGTCTGTCCATATCAATGCATCGACTCAGGCGACATCCTCGCGGCTTGTTCCTTCGATCTCGAGGATCAGATCGGCACCGTAGCATTTTGCCGGAGTCTGAAAACCCGCACAAAGATTACCGTCGAGTATCCTACGGGCAATCGCCAGTGCCGTCAGGGCGGTCAAGGTGTAGCCTTCCGGGCCAAACTGACGCGATTCGACCGCGTTTCCGGCGTCGTCCGTCGCTCGGCCCCAGAGAAACGTCTTGCCCTTGGCGCGTTCCTCGTCGGAAGGTCCGCCTGCCGGTATCTGCTTCTGGAGATAGCTCTGCACCGGGCCGGTGGCCAGCAGCCAGCCGAGATAACGGCTCAGCACCAGCATCTTGCGGTTTGAGTCGGGCATCACCGTGTAGACCTCGATGTTCGGGATCCCTGTCGAATAAAAAGCGGTCGAAACATCGCCCCAGGGAATCGTGACACCTGTCTTTTTGACCGGACCGAAGTCGATCTCGCGCGACCTGAACGCGGCCGGCACGCTGACGATCTCTCCGTTTCGCCGGACCGCTCCGCCGCGGCCGACATTCATCGTCATCGTCGCCTGCGTCCCGTGCGAGATCCGCCCGAGGCCGTAGAAAGCGAGCGTCAGTTCGGTCGCCGAAGGTAGCCGATCCTTCAAATGGCGCGCCAAACAATCGGACGGTACGACATCGAACCCGACGCCCGGCATCAGCATTATCCCGGCGTCTTCGGCCTTTTTTCCGATCCGCGCCATCGACTCGAAGACGGCGATCTCGCCGGTGATGTCGAGATAGTGGCGCTTGGTGCGCAGACAGGCCTCGGCCATCGGCCGCGAAGTGATCGAGAACGGACCGGCCGAATGGATCACGAAATCGACCTCTGAGAGAGCGGCGTCGAGTTTCTCGGTCTCGTCAAGCGCAAAGGCGCGCCATTCAAATCCGAAGCGATTCGCGAGTTCCTCGATCTTCGCCGCGTTCCTTCCGGCAAGTATCGGTTTCAGTCCCTGTTCGGCGGCAAACCGCGTGATCAGCTCGCCGGTGTACCCGTTGGCGCCGTAAATCAGAAAGTTCGACATAGTTTTTTTGGATATTAGCAGTTTCGCATCGATTCGTCGCTTTCAAAATCGTGCCGGCAAAATTCTGATTGAACGATTCCGGTTTATGCCGGTCCAAACAGCGACAGCCCGGCGGCCTGGGCCTTTTCGAGCCGATCGAGAAACTCAGGACGGTTGATCTCTTTCGCGCCCAATGAGCGAAAGTGCGGCGTCATCACCTGAATGTCGATCCACGTCGCGCCGCGTTCACGGAGACGTTCGATCAGATACAAAAGCGCGAATTTCGACGCATTGGACCGTCGGTAGAACATGCTCTCGCCGCAAAACACGCCGCCCGCGTCGACGCCGTAGAGACCGCCTACGAGTTCATCGCCGTCCCACACCTCGACACTGTGAGCTTCGCCGGCGCGGTGCAGATCGCCGTAAGCGCGTTTGAAATCATCGGTGATCCAGGTTCCGGCTCCGTCATTGCGGACGGCTTCGGCGCAACCCTCGACGACTTCATCGAACGCGCTGTCGATCGAGAATCGAAATTCGGTCTTGCGCCATTCGCGCCGCAAGCTGCGCGGGATCCGGAGTTCGTCAAAATCCAGCACGGCCCGTTGCTCGGGACAGAACCAAGGCAACGGTAACCCTTCGATATGCCACGGAAAGATCCCGGCCCGGTATGCGTTCCGCAGATTCTCGACGGTCATTTCGCCGCCGAAACCGATGATGTCGCGCGCGTTGTAGTAGTATTCGTCGAACAGCACCCATTCGCTGAACTTATGGGTCCGCGGATTTGGAAAGACGATCGTAGACATTCGTCAGAATCTGGAAAATCAGTCCTCGGCCGAGAGAAGCCGCTCATAGATCGCGCGCAAGCCTTTCAGATGCGCCTCGATGCTGTAATTCTCCATCCCGTAGGCGTGCGCGGCCACAGCTCTTTCGCGGCGATGGTCTTCGTCACCGAACAGTTTTGTCAGCCGGTCCGCGAGTTGAGCGGCGGATCCGGTCTTGAAGATCTCGGCACATCGTCCGCCGTCCGAGACCTCGAGCAGAGGCTCGATATCGGACAAGACCAGCGGCAGTCCGACGACCATCGCCTCGGAAACCGAAACTGGCAATCCTTCCTTGAACGACGAGAGAACGAACACGTCGAGCGCGGCGAGCACGTCCGGAATGTCGCCGCGGCCTCCGAGAAAATGGACGCGATCGGCGATCCCGTGCTTGAGACAGAAGTTCAGGCAATCGGCGAACTTCTCTTCGGCGCCGTCATCGACCTTCCCGGCGAAAACCATATGGACGTCGGGATGCGCCTCAAACACTTTCGGCAATGCCCGGCAGACCGTGAGCTGATCCTTCCGGTCCTCGGCGTAGAAATTCCCGATCATTCCTGCGAGCCTGGAACCCTTGGCGATCCCAAGCTCCTTTCGCAGGTCTTTGCCGGTCGGCTTGAGCCGTGCCGGATCCGCGCCGTTCGAGAGCACGACGAAATTCGACGTTTCATATCGATCGACCTCGGCGTGAAGCTTTTTCAGGCAATGGCTGACCGCGATGTTCAAATGCATCCGCGGGATCAGGAACTTGGTAGTCCGGCGGTTCTTCCAGTCGTGGACCGTGCCGCCATGAAAATTCAGCACCCGGCGGACGTTCTTCAGGCCGCGCGACGCGAGATACAAATGAAGCCCCTCAACCGCCTGGTGACCGTGGACGATCTCGATATTGCGGTCCTTAATGATCCGCCGAAGCTGCGAAGCGAGATAGAGATCGACCGGAAAACGCCGGCCGAGTTTGATGAACTCGACGCCCGATTCGCGGAAATTTTCCTCAAGCGGCCCGCCTTGCGCCGTGACGAAAGTGATATCGATGCCGAATTCGCGCGCGTTCCGGCAAACGTCCAGAACCTGCGTTTCGGTCCCGCCGCGATTGACGGTGTCGAGAAAATGAAGGACCTTCATATCCGTACATATTAGAACCGCGCCGGGGTTTACTTTCAAACGCCGAACTCATATTCTGCGTGAGAACGGAATAACAGCGAACTTTTATGGAATTGACCGACGAGATGATCCGACTCGGAACCAACATCTGCCGCGATTTTGAATCGGCGGCGGGCCGCGAATGGCTCGAAACGAACGGCATCGGCGGTTTTGCGTCGGGGACGCTTGCGGGCGCCAATTCGCGCCGCTATCACGGTCTCCTGACGGCCGCGACCGTGCCGCCGCTCGGACGCATGACGACGCTTTCGAAGTTCGAAGAGACGCTGATCGTCGGCGGCGATCGGATCGAGCTCTCGTCGAACCGTTACCCCGGCGCGATATATCCGCAAGGATTTCGGCATCTTCGCGAATTCAGGCTCGATCCGTTCCCGGTCTGGACGTTCGAGGTCGCGGGACTCGTGATCGAAAAGCGCGTCTTTATGGTCAATGGCGAGAACTCGACGGTTTGCCGATGGAAGATCGTTTCTGGCGATGAATCAACGGTCCCGGTCAGGCTCGAGGTCCGGCCGCTGCTTTCGTTCACGGATTATCATCATCTGCAGCACGAAACCGACCGGTTCGACGGATCGTTCGTGACGGGTGACGGAACGGTTTCGATCCGGCCGGTCGCGGAACTTCCCCGACTCGTTTTCGCGCACGACGCCGAAGCGATCGAGAAGACCGGCGATTGGTACCGGAATTTCGAGTATGCGATCGAGAAGGAACGCGGCTTCGATTTTCGCGAGGACCTGTTCCAGCCGTTCGTCCTGCGCTTCGATCTTCGCCGGTCGGCGCAGATCGTCATTTCCACCGCTTCCGGCCGAAAAGCGTCGGAGGCCGAAGCGCTGGAAAA
>CAZARD010000069.1:17696-24241 GCA_964487505.1 uncultured Blastocatellaceae bacterium
TACGTGCGTATGCCGAAAAGACCGGCGATCTCGATTTCGTCCGCGACGAGCTTTACGTCAAGCTCGCCGAATCGATCGCGTGGCATCTGCGCGGAACGCGTTACGGCATCGGCGTCGATACCGACGGGCTGCTCAAGGCGGGCGTCGAGGGCGTGCAGTTGACCTGGATGGACGCGAAGATCGGCGACTGGGTCGTCACGCCGCGGACCGGAAAGCCCGTCGAGATCCAGGCGCTTTGGTACAACGCCTTGCGGACGATGTCTGACCTCGCCGAACAGTTCGGCGATCTTGAGGACAGAGCACGTTATGACGCCCTTGCCGACGCCGCCAGGCTGAGCTTCAATGCGGTCTTCTGGAACGAGTCCGAAGGTTGTCTTTTCGATGTCGTCGTCAACGGCCGTCGCGACGGTTCGGTCAGGCCGAATCAGATCATCGCGGTCAGTCTGCCGCATTCGATGCTTTCGATCGGAAGAGCGCAAAAGGTCGTCGATAAGGTCGCTCGCGAACTTTTGACGCCGGTGGGACTCCGATCGCTGTCGCCGCGCGATCCGGCGTATCGCCCGACCTACATCGGTTCACCGTACGAACGCGATTCGGCATATCACCAGGGAACAGTTTGGAGCTGGCTGATCGGCCCGTTCATCGACGCGTTCCGCCGCGTCAATCCGCACGGCAACCGGACGGAAAAGCGCGTCGACGAGATTCTTTCGGGCTTCCGGCAGCATCTGACCGATGCCGGGATCGGCCAGGTCTCGGAGATATTCGATGCCGATCCCCCGCACGCGCCGCGTGGCTGCTTCGCGCAGGCGTGGGGCGTCGCTGAGGTACTTCGCGTTTTGATTGCTTAAAACGCGTTCCTGCAATACTATTTTTCGATGATTGCGATCGACAATGAAACGCGGTTCGTTTGGCTGCTGGTTTCGGTCGCGATCATCGCATTCTTCATTTCGATCCTCGTTTATGCGGGGTTGATGCCGGAAAATTGTCTGTTCTATGAAACCCGCAATTTGGGTTTGATGTGTGACGGATTTGATCCGAACGCGCCGGCGAGACCGTGTCCGATATGTCAGGACGAGGCAACGGCGACCGTTGCGAGGTTGATTCTCTCTTTGGGAGCGTGCAGCCTCGTCGTACCATTTTTGGTAATTTTTTGGAGGCGGCGCCGTTCGGAACAGGGCGAGAAATAATCCGAACCGAACAGTGTCGGCAAGCGTAAACACCACTGGCGATGGCTAAGAAGAAATTCGATACGAATCAACTTGATCCGGAATTCCCGACGAAGATTGGGGCCGAGCCCATTGCCGCGCCCGAAACGGCGCCGGCATCGCAGGAGACTGTCGGACTCAACGGCGGGAACGTAGCGACGCGTATTTTTGATGGCCCGCCGGAGACCGAGGATCAAACGCGAAAGTTCAACAATGCGGACTTTCAGGCCTATCAGGCGCCGTACACCGGACAGCAGGTTCCGAACCTGTATCAACCGCCCACGCCGGCTCCCTTTTTTCAGGCAGATGACAGGACACGCAAGGTCGCGAAGATCGGTTTGCCGGAAAACGTCCTGACGATGCTGCCTTATTTTCCGTTCTTCATCGGTCTCGTGGCAGGTATCCTGGAACTCGTTTTCGTGCCGAAGAGCGAAGCGAAGGTCAGGTTTCACGCCGCCCAAGGCGTCGCCGCGCATTTGGCTATCATGATCATCAGCGCGATCCTCGGCGGTCTCGGGAACGTCACAAACCTTGCGAATGTCGGTGATACGGTATTCGGAATCGTAACGACCGTAATGCTCATCGTCTTCGCCATCAAGGCGTTTCAAGGAAAACCGATTCACATCGAATCGGTCGACGATCTCACGAACTGGCTCGAAGACAAGATAAAGCCAAGCGAATAGTGCCAAACAGTGCAAAGCGCGAACCAGTGCATAGTGCATAGTGCAAAGTGCATAGTTCCGAAGGTGACTTTTTCGATGGACCTAGTCGCTTGTACGGTTCGAACTATGCACTATGCACTTTTCACTATGCACTTTCACTGTGCACTGGTTTGCACTTTGCATTTTTCACTGGTTTGCTCTATGCGCTGAGGGCGCTTCCGTGCCGCTCGCTTCTGACCTTGATCAGCGCCGTCACGACCAGATAGATCGCCAGCGAAATAAGCGCGAGCGACGCGAAGCCATTGACGAGCTTGATGTCAAAACCGACCGCCGCGCGGAAATTGCCAATCACCAACCCGCCAAGCGCCCACATCGTGATCGTCAGCACAAAGAGCATCGGAAGCAGCGTGAACGCGATCCGTTTGCGTGCCTGATATAGCCAAACCGTGATGGATAGGAGCGTTAGCGCCGCGAGCAACTGGTTCGAGGCGCCGAACAGCGTCCAAAAGTCCTGATAGGATCCGGACTTGGTGAAGAAGATCAACGCGAACGGCAACGCGACGGTCGCCACGGTGCCGACGACGGCGCCGACGCGGCCCTTGAGCCCGAACAACTCCTGCACGATATACCGCCCCAACCGCAACGACACGTCGAGCGTATCGAAGACGAAGGTCGAGAACGCCATCGCGCCGAACGTTATCGCGAACGCGAGGTTTTCCTTTCCGATTATCAGCGTCAGGAAGTTGCCGATGCCGTTGCCGTAGATCTTGCCGGGCGAAACTCCCTTTGCGGCATCGGACGCGATGATCATTATGGTCACGAGCGCGATGAAGGCGACGAATCCCTCCGCCAGCATCGCTCCGTATCCGACCGCATGCGTGTGAGACTCCTTGTCGATCTGTTTCGAAGTCGTGCCGGAACAGACGAGCCCGTGGAATCCCGAACACGCTCCGCAAGCGATGGTCACAAAAAGAAATGGGAACATAGTGCCCGTCATTCCGCCGACGTCGAACGATTTGAACGCGGGTTGCACGATCTCGTAACCGCCGAAGAAGACGCCGATGACGCCGACCGCGATCGCCGTGTAAAGGACGAAGCCGCCCAAATAGCCGCGCGGCTGCAGCAATGCCCACACCGGGACGAGCGACGCGACCACGCAATAGACCAGGATCATCACCGACCACGACATATGGCTGAAGACGAGGACGGTCGAGAATTTCGTTCCGAGATAGGAAAGCGCGAAGGTCGCCGGGACGAAGATGATCGTCGAAAGCCACAACGGCGGTTTGAGATATCGCTCGACGAGCCCAAGCAAGATCGAAAGGCAAAGGTACATCACCGACGCGATCGCAACGGCGCCGCCGGGATTGAATGCGGTCTCGCCGGCAAGCGATTCGTCGCCCGAGACGAACGTCCCGGCGGTGATGTCCGTGAACGCCACGATCACGTAAACGAGCGCGATCCAGATAAAGGCCATCATCGCGCGGCCGGCCCCGTTTCCGAGTTTCTCGCGCGCGATCTCGGCGATCGACTGGGCGCCGTGGCGGACCGACGACGCGAGCGACGAGAAATCGTGCACGGCGCCGATCAGCACTACGCCGAGCGCTATCCACAGAAGGCAAGGCAGCCAGCCGAACAACTGGCACGCGAGGATCGGTCCGGCGATCGGTCCGGCGGCGGCGATCGCCGAGAAATGCTGGCCAAAAAGATAGAACGGCTTGATCGGGACGAAATCCTGGCCGTCGTTCACCGCGTTCGCCGGCGTTTCGCGGGCATCGTCAAGCTGGAATTGCCTGGCGATCCATTTGCCGTACGAGAAATAACCAAAAACCAGCCAGAAAAGAAAGACTATCGCGAGCGCGGTCAGCATAAGAAGTTGGTTCTCCGAATTGCGGTATTTGTTGAAGCGAAATCAATTTACGACCTTTTCGCGGGAAGTTCAAAAGTTTCGCCGCGAATATCGCGAGTTTCACGAATAGTTTTATTGCGGGATCGATGAGCCGGTGATTGCGCGACCGGCGTTCGGGTGACTTTCTGACCGCGATGCGTCAAACTTGATCGAATCCTAAGTTTCGTTTAATTCATGGAAAAGATGAACAAATCACTTCAGGAAACATACGCGCCGAACGGGATCTGTTTCGGATGCGGCGTGGTCAACGACAAAGGATTGCGGATCAGGAGCTTCCCGGACGGCGACGAGGTCGTTTGCGAATGGCACGCCGAGCCGCACCATCAGGCGTTTCCGGGAATGCTGAACGGCGGCATCATTGGCGCCCTGCTTGACTGCCATTCGAACTGGACGGCCGCCTGGTTTTTGATGAACAAGAACGGCAAGTCCGAACCCGATTGCACGGTGACCGCCGATTTTCACGTCAAGCTGAAACGGCCGACGCCGTTCGCGGCGACTATCACCCTCAAGGCTCGCGTCGTCGAATCGACGGAGGACCGCGCCGTCGTCGAAGCCGAACTGATCGCCCAAGACAAGGTCTGCGCCACCTGCCGCGGTACGTTCATCGCGGTCAAGGAAGGCCATCCGGCGTATAGTCGATGGTAAAGGATCGCGATTTGGGATTTGGGATAGCCCTCGGAGAGGGCGTCAGCGTGTAGCGCGCAGCGCCAGCTGTGGGAAATCGGCGGGCAAAAATACATCGAGCCCTCGGAGAGGGCGGCAGAATGCGAACCTCAGAATCGGCCGAAGGTGAACCATATGACTTCAGCGCTCATCAGGGTCCTGCTTCTGTCGCCCTCTACGAGGGCTCAATCCCGCGATCGGTGTCGGATTCCCCGCAGCTGGCGCTGCGCGCTACATGCTTATGCCCCCTACGAGGGCTGTTGCGAATTCCAAAGTCCAAGATCTGAAATCCCAAATGCCAGGTCACTCCCTGCGAGGGCTGATGCGAAGAGCATCGCGCGGTTTGCAAATCGCCGGCGTCGGGCGATCTGGAAACACGCGTAACTTCGTTCGATCTAAACCAACGTTCAGGACATTGGTTCAGGATTTTGGATTGAACCCAAATCCAAGATCGTTTCGATTCGTGATCTGAATTCTTCCAACAATCCCAACCGTTCCATCCAATTGACCTGCTCGACCATCAATCGCGGGAGATGAACGACGTCGCTGAGCGCGTACTCGACAAGTTCGTCGGTCCAGACGCCGTCCCATTTCTTGTTGAATTTCGATCGGTGCGATTTGTCGAGGTCGATCGCGAAGTACCGGTACAGCGTATCGGCAAGACTGGATGACTGATTGGCCCCTTTTGTCAGGATCTTTTCGGCGATCATCGAGCAGAAAACGTTTTTCGTCTCGATCCCGGCCTCCCGCAAGAACTCAAGGTCGAAACGCGCGTTGTGGAAGACCTTTACGATCGCGGCGTCGGTAAAGATCCCTTCCAACTCGCCGAGTCGAACGCCTTCGCTGATCGGAACGAGATACGAGAATTCGCCGTCGGAAATCTGAACGCTGAACAGCCGGCCGGTTCGCGCCGAAAGTCCGGAGGTCTCCGTATCGCATCCGAGCACCCGCGCGCCTGCGAGCCGCTCAAAGGCCGCCGCGCGCGTCTTCCCGTCACGGACGATCAGAGATTCCATTGCTCAATTCTAGATTCGAGTTCGCCAGATCCAAAGTGGCGGGTGTCGACGGAAAAGAGCTTCAAACCTGGCGCGTCAGTTGATTTCGGCGATTTCGGGTTCGTGTTTTGCGGCATTGGATTGCAAATCGCAAATTGCAAATGGCACAATACCCGCCATGACGTTGACCGAAACTGAAGCACGCGTCGTCGGGGCGCTGATCGAAAAGCAGCTCACGACGCCCGAGTATTATCCTTTGACGATGAACGCCCTGATCGCGGCGTGCAATCAGAAAAACAACCGCGAACCGGTCGTGAACTATGACGAGTCGACCGTCCAGAAAGCGATCGAAAGTCTGCGCGACAAGAATATTGTTTACATTTACTACGGAAGCAACTCACGCGTCCCGAAATACAAGCATATCTTGCCCGACGTGCTCGAACTTGAGCCGTCGGAAACCGCGGTTCTTGCGGTGCTGATGCTTCGGGGTCCGCAGACCATCGGCGAGATTCGCGGACGGACGGGGCGGATGTACGATTTCAAGGACCTCGGAGATGTAAACGAAACACTCGAGTCGCTTGCGACCCGAGAAGAGCCGTTGGTCGTCAAGCTTCCGCGAGCTCCCGGGCAGAGCGAATCGCGGTTCGCCCAGCTTCTGTGCGGAGAAGTCACCTCGTACACGCCGCCCGAGCGCGTCGCACGCGCCGGCGCGAACGATGAACGGATGGAAAAGCTCGAACAGGAAGTCGAATCGCTGCGAACGGAACTGAATGAGTTCAAAGCAACATTCGAGGAGTTCAGAAAGCAGTTTGATTAGTCAACGCGACGGAACGGCAAGACCCGTCGGCCGTCACAAGTCAGAACCGAGAGCGGTAAGTCAGAACCGGGAGCGGTAGCGACCGGCAAACACGAAGCCGCGAGCAGTGAGCAGTAATTCGGAACCGGGAGCGGTAGAAGCTGTGTCAAAACGCGTATCGGACAGCGGTCAGAAAGAGGTCCGCGGCCTTAGCCGAATGTTCAGTTAGAGCCGTGTACTGTTTGAGTTTAGCGGAGACGGTCTGAAAAGTCCGATCTCCAGCACCATGGCGAAAGGACGATCGATCTTCGACGC
>CAZARD010000070.1:0-24226 GCA_964487505.1 uncultured Blastocatellaceae bacterium
GGATTTCGGATTGGCGTTTGTCGCCTCCTCGTCGGTGTCGCTGGCGATCTTTTCACCGAACGGCTTGAAATCGCGGCGCGCGATGACGTTGCCTTGACTGCCTTTCAATTTTGGATTGTGGATTTCCGATTTTGGATTGGCGGCCAGATACTCGGACGATCTGCGGTTGGCGGCAATCCAAAATCCAAAATCCGAAATCCAAAATCGGTTCGCCTGCTTGTTCTCGCAGTTGAAGACGAACGAACCCGCTGGCCCCTGCGGTCACGGAACCGCAAAGTCAACCAGTCGCGGCGCGATGGCAAATTTTAGCCGTGGCGCGTAAGCCCACGGAACGGAGCGCGATGAAAGATCGGAGTCGCGCGAGCGACGACACCCGCCACTTGGGAATCGGGATTTGGGATTTGCCGCGTGTCATCGCCGCTTTTTAGGCCAATATCTCGGACCGTGCGTAACGCGCGTGGATGCTTGGCTCCCGCATTTCGGCGAGATCCGCAATCCCAATTCGCGATTCCCAAATGGTTTGTGTCGTCGCTCGCGCGACTCGGGAACATTATTACGCCCTTTCCGTCGGCTTACGCCGCACGGCTAAACTCTGCCGTCGCTCCGCGACTGGCCAGTCGTAGAGCGACGGCAGAAATTCGCCGTGGTGCGTAAGCCCACTGATCAAGCCGAAAACGGTATCCCGAGTCGCGTGAGCGACGACACGAGCAAATTTGGATCTTGGATATTTCGGATTTTCGATTCTGGATTCGGGCGGAAATCGAAAAAGCATTCGATCGCTTTTGGCGTCGAGTCACTGAATTGCGGTCACGCGTTAGCGCGTGACTCTTGGGGGTTGCGTGAACGCGCGACTCGTGCGGGTCGGTGGCTTTATCTTGCTCGATGCCGCGGCCGCGCGTTGGCCCTCCGATCAAGTGCCATTGTGTGTTGTATAATTACTCAAGCGGGTTACGCCGATGAAGTACGCATCGAAGCAGGCTCTGACCACCGATATTTCCATAGAATACGAATCGTTGTGCGCAGCTCTCGAATCGATCGCGGACGATCTTTGGGAGGCCGGGGATGCGTGGGGAGACGGCTGGTCGATCAAAGATCTTGTCGCGCATCTTGCGGAATGGCAAAAGATGTTGCTCGGCTGGCACGAGGCCGGGACACGGGGCGAAGCGCCGGCGATGCCGGCTCCCGGTTACAAATGGAACGAAACGCCGGCGTTGAACAGGGCAATACGCGACAGGCTCCGCGGAATTTCGCGTGAAGCAGCGCTCGCGGAATTGGGGGCCGGGCATCTGCGGGTCGAGGAACTCGTCGAGAGCCTTTCCCCGGAACAGATTCTGGACCCGGGGCATTTCACCTGGACCGGACGGAACGCGCTCGCGACATACATCGCGGCGAACACTGCGGGCCATTACCGTTTCGCTTTGAAGATCATACGTCGTTGGAAACGCGGCCGCGCCCTTTGAGTCCGACCCGGCCGGACCGTTTCGGCTTATTGTTTGAATTGCAGGTGCCGGGCGATGTTTTCCTTATCCTGACGCTGACCGAAACGGCGATTCGAGAGGCTTCCGTTCCGTCGAGAATCGAAGGGAACCGTCGATCGCCGCACAGGAGATACGATGAACACAAAGAAACCAAAAGAACTTGTCGCCGCATGGGTCGAAGCGTTCAACCGGGCGGACCCCGACCTCGTCGCTGGATTCTACGCGGCGAATGCGGTCAATTATCAGGTCGCCGAGAAGCCTGTCGTGGGCCGGGACGCGATCCGCGAAATGTTCGACCGCGAATTCCGCGCCGCGAAGATGGTCTGCATCGTCGAGAACCTGTTTGAAGACGGCGATTGGGCGATCCTGGAATGGCGCGATCCGCTCGGACTCCGCGGCTGCGGTGTCTTTCACGTCCTCGACGGCCTGATCGTCTACCAAAGAGGTTACTGGGACAAGCTCAGTTTTCTGAAGCTACATGACCTCGAAGATGCCGAGCGGGTCTGAACGCCACGCCGCGCCGCGTTCGGGGCTTCGGAAAGGGCGGATGGTTCACAAGAATGGCTTCGTTTCGTTTGGAGAAGTGGTATCTCGACTGCGTTTCTTCGCAGGGCAACGTCTTCATCGGTTACGCCGCACGCCTGCGCTACGGGCCGTTTCGCCTGAACTATGGGGCGGGCATCACGAAAAGCGGCAATATGCCCGATGCCCAGCGCCAGACGTTCCGTTTGGGTGAACTGAGGGTTTCCGAATCCGACTTGGAATGGATCAATCCGGCCCTCGGGGTTCGCGGAAGATGGGCCAGGGGCAACCGCATCCCGCGAATGGAACTTGTCGGCGGACCGGACGGCGGGATCGAATGGGAATGCCTCGGCGGGGCCTGCGGCGTGGATATCGTTCTTGACGGTGCCCCGATCTCAGGGACGGGCTACGCGGAGCGGCTTGTTCTGACGATACCTCCCTGGAAGTTGCCGTTTCGCGAGCTCCGTTGGGGGCGCTTCATAAGCGATGATCTGGAGGACCAGATCACGTGGATCGATATGCGCGACGGGTTGGACCGCAGTTGGATCTGGGCTGGATCTCGCCTTCGGCCGGGAACCGTCGGCGATGATGAGGTCCGTGTCGGAACGGCGAGACTGCGGTTCGAGGCCTCCTCGCCGGTGAGAGTTGGAAATGTCGCCGATCGGATGCTGGGACGCCTCTGGTTTCTGAAGTTCCTGATCCCGCGAGGCGCTCGGAATATCAACGAATCCAAGTTTGCCGGCAAAGGCGAACTGATACGCCCCGGATCGGCGTCGGTCGGAACGATCATCAACGAGGTCGTGAAATGGGAATGGTCCTCACGAATCTCGCGAAGTTCCTGTACGGGTTCCTTTTCGTGGTCTTGTTGCCGGTGTTCCTCATCTACTTTACGGCAAGGGTCGAGATCGCGGTCTCGATCTCCCCGAACCGGCCTGCGGGCGCTGCGATCGCGGTTCTCGGTCTGGCGGTGATGTTGTGGGGAATGGTCGATATCAGGGTCCGGGGCGAGGGCCTGCCGATGAATGCCTTTCCGCCCAAAAAATTGGTGGTCGGGGGGATCTACGGTTGGGTTCCGCATCCGATATATACGGGTTTCGTATTGATCTGTCTCGGGTTGGGGCTGTACTTCGGGTCGGCCGTCGCGATACTGGTGACGACGCCGATGGTCGCGCTCTCGGCGACAGCACTGGTCATGGGGTACGAGCGCCCCTATCTTCTGAAACGGTTCGGCGAGCTCGCGCAACCGAAACTCGTTGCGGTCGGTCTTCTCAGGCCCATCACGGATCCGGTTTGGCGTGCCGTGCTGCACCAGACCGAGAGGCTTGCCAATTCATGGGCCGCCTGCCGGATCGGTCCCGTCCGGGTCATGAATCATTCCATATTCGCCAGCCTTGCGGGCGGCATCGGAGCGCTCGTCGCCCTGATTGCCGCCGGGACGGACAACCGACCCGCAGTGGCCGTGCTGTGCGTCGGCGGGATCGTCGGCGCGGCTCTGTTCGGCCAAATGCTCGAGGGCTCATCCGATCGCTTGAGCCGACCGTTGGGCTATTTTGGCGGGCTACTTGGAATCATTCTTGCCGGCCTTGCCTTTCGGCAACAGTTATCGGCGTTGTTTGAAGTGTATGCGGCCTTCAGTTTGGCTGCTCCTTTGACGCAGGCGATCGGCCGATTGCGCTGTGTTGTCCAAGGTTGCTGTCACGGCGCGCCGGTCGAAGGCCGCGACGGCGGGATCATCGTGGAAAACGAACATTCGAGGATCGTCGCCGCCGGGTACAAGGGAATCCCGATCTATCCGACGCCCGTCTATTCGATCATCGGGAATATCGCGATCTTTCTCGCGCTCGCGGCTTTGTGGGCGGCAGGTGCCCGTCTCACGATGATCTGCGGCCTGTATCTGGCGCTCTCGGGCCTGCTCCGTTTCGTCGAAGAAGGATACAGAGGAGAGCCGCAGACCAAGATCGTCGGCGGGATGCGCATTTATCAATGGTTTTCATCGGTCATGCTGATCGGCGGGCTCTTCTTTCTGACCGTGGATTCGGGATCGGCGCGCCCGCTTACCCTCGAAGGGCTGCCGTCGAATCTGGCAGTTTCCGCCATTTTGTTCATTGCCTGCGGATTCGTCGCCGGTGTCGATTTCCCCGAATCGCGTCGAAGATTCTCGAGGCTTTCGGGTTGACCTTGCGCCACGCCGGTATCGGAGGACTCTTGTGGGCACGCGATTCCCGGCGGGGCGGCGTTCTGGCGCGTAAACCCAGATATGACGTATACTTAAGCCAAGGAGTCGACAATGACGACAAGCCTCTATCTGCCCGAACCGTTCCGTATCAAGGTCACAGAAGCGATCCGTCTAATCCCGCGTGACGCGCGTGAAACGGCACTCGAACAAGCCGGCTACAACGTTTTCCTGATGAACGCGGAAGATGTCTTCATCGATTTGCTTACGGACTCCGGAACCGGGGCGATGAGCCAGGAGCAGTGGTCGGCGCTGATGCGCGGGGACGAGTCGTATGCCGGCGCGCGCTCGTTCCACCGTTTGAGGAACGCGTTTCAGGACGTTTTCGGATTCAGGCATTTTGCGCCGGTTCACCAGGGGCGCGCCGCCGAGAATATCCTGACCGCCTGTTTGGTCAAGCCCGGGCAATGGGTGCCGAGCAATATGCATTTCGACACGACGGTCGCGAACATCATCGCCCGCGAAGGGCGGCCCGCCGATCTCGTCATCGATGAGGCCCGCGACCCTGAGAACCGGCATCCGTTCAAAGGCAACCTCGATCCCTCAAAACTGATGGCATTCATCGCGAAGTACGGGCGCGAGAAGATCCCGCTCGGGATGATCACCGTTACGAACAACGCTGGCGGCGGCCAACCGGTCTCGATGGAGAATATGAGGGAGGTCTCGCGAATCTATAGGGAGAACAACATACCGTTCTTCATCGACGCTGCGCGTTACGCCGAGAACTGTTATCTCATAAAGCAACGCGAGCCAGGTTACGAATCGCGGTCCATAAAGGACATCGCGCGCGAAATGTTCTCGCTCGCCGACGGAATGCTGATGTCAGCGAAAAAGGATTTCATCGTCAACATCGGCGGCGTGATCGCGATGAACGACGATAGCCTGTTCGAAAGCGTCAAGAACGAGATGGTCCTGCGCGAAGGCTTTCCGACCTACGGAGGACTCGCCGGGCGAGATCTTGACGCGATGGCGGTCGGAATCTACGAGGGGTTGGATGAGGATTACCTTCACTACCGTTTCGGGCAGACCGCGTATCTCGCCTCGCGGCTGAACGAAATGGGAATCCCGACGCTTCAGCCGACCGGCGGCCACGGTGTGTTCGTCAATGCCGGCGCGATCTTCCCGCACATTCCCAACTATGAATTCCCCGCGCAGGCTTTGGCAGTCGAACTATATCGCGAAGGGGGGATCCGGGCCGTCGAGATTGGGTCGGTGATGTTCGGGTGTCTCGACCCGGAAACAGGCAAGTGGCATTATCCGGCGCTCGAGCTTCTGCGTCTCGCGATCCCGCGCCGAACCTACACCCAAAGTCATCTCGATTACGTGGCCGACTGCTTTGCGGCCATCAAGGCACGGGCCGCCCGGGTGCGCGGCCTTCGATTCACGTACGCGCCGAAACTACTTCGCCATTTCAGCGCGAGGTTCGAACCGCTGCAGGCCGAATGATCTGCCGTTCCGGGATCGGAGAGCGTCCGTTCCGATCGTGATTGCGGCCGGCCGACCTGTCGATCCGGCCGACTTTTCACCGATATGCTCGACCAACTTAACGCAAAGCAAAACCGGATCGTTGCTTCGATTTCCGAACGGTTGGCCGCGGTCAAGGGAGTTCAGGCACTCGTCCTCGGCGGTTCGTATGCCCGCGGAAAGGCGCGCGCGGGATCGGACATCGACATCGGCGTTCTTTATTCCGAATCGAAACCGTTCGCCGTCGAAGATGTGGTCAAGGTCGCGAACTTCGTCAACGACCACCCGGATCCGGTCGTCACCGGATTTTACGATTGGGGTCCCTGGGTCAACGGCGGGGCCTGGCTGACCGTCGATGGGCAGCGCGTCGATCTGATCTACCGAAACATCGATCAGTTACGGCGGGTCATCATCGACTCGCAAGCCGGATCATACGAACTTCACTATCTGCAGCAGCCCCCGTACGGATTCCTGAGCCTCGTTTACCTCGGCGAGATTTCCGTTTGCGTCCCGATCTTCGAGCGCCGACCGATGCTGCGGGATCTGAAGCGGCTGGTGGTTGATTACCCGGACGCGTTGCGCGAGAGACTCGTTCGCGACTTCGTTTTTATGGCAGACTTCAACCTCTCCGCATTCGCGTCAAAGGCAGCCGAGCGCGGGGACGCATTTGGGACGGTCGCTTGTCTGGCGCGCGCCGTAAATGAGATATCCGTCGCGCTGTTCGCGCTCAACCGTCGATATCCCGTCAATGATAAGACAATGCTTGACGAGATAAGCGAGTTTCGCGACGCGCCGCCCGGCTTTGCGAAACGTGTCGGAGAGGTGTTCGGCAATGCCGAAGCGACGCCGGCGGAACTGCGTTCTAGCGCGCGGCGAGTTAGGGAATTGTTGGACGAAACGATCAAGTTGGCCGGAGACGATTACCGGCCGGCGTTTCGATTGCCGAATTGACCGGCCCGGTCTTGAGAGCGGGCGGCCGCGACATATCAATCTATGCTTAAGGACTCGAAATTGCAGGCCATCGTCTGCACCGAAGACATCGGTCGGGCGGAGGACTTTTTTTCGAACGTCCTGGGACTCGAACTGGTTGGCCGCTCGAACGGCGCGCTTGTCTATTCCGTCGGCGGGACCGACTTGCGCGTCTCGCCCGTTCCCGAAACGTCGCCGTCCGAACATACGATCGTCGGATTTGCGGTCGATGATCTGGATGAGGTCGTCCGGGTGCTCGTCGCAAAGGGGATCGTGACAGAAAGATTCGCGAACTTTTCACAGGACCCGCGCGGCGTGCTGGAAATTCCGGGCGGCGACCGTGTTGCCTGGTTCCGAGACCCCGACGGAAACCTCTTCTCGATCGTGGAATATGCCCGTTGAGCGGGACGATGACTTTGAATGCCGGACCCACTGGCATACAATCGCCTCAAACAGACCCTTGGCTTTTCGAGCGGTTTGTTTCGTGAATCATCATTGCAGGTTAAGGAGAAGAAAAATGGTAAAGATATCGGGATTCTTCGTCTTCGCGACCACCGTGTTGTTTATGGCGGCCTGCGGAGGAGCAACGAACACAAATACGACAAATACGAACGCCAATTCGGCACCGAAGCCGGTCGCTGCCGCACCGACCGCGGATCAGCTTTTGGCGCTCGACAAAAAGGCAAACGAAGCCTATTTCAAGGGTGACGGCAAGTTCTTTGAATCGTGGCTGAGCGACAAGTTCGTCTCGTATGACGGAGGAAAGCGCGAGGACAAGTCCGCGGCAGTCAAGATGATCGCGGGAGTGAAATGCGATATCAAGGATTGGAAGCTTGAGGAACCGCAAACGGCGAAGATCGACGCGGATACTTACGTCCTGACCTACAAGGGTACTTTCGACGGCACCTGCACGGTCGACGGCCAAACGATGAAGGCGCCGAGTCCGATTCGGGGCGCGACGGTTTTCGTTCGTTCGGGGAACGACTGGCAGGCGGTCTTTCACGGCGAGAACCTGATCATCGATCCGAAGAACCCGCCGCCCCCCGCCCCGAAGACCGAAGCGAAGACGGTTGAGCCTAAGAAGGAAGCGCCGGCCGCAACGAACTCCAATTCGGCACCACCGACGAAACCGGCGCCCGGCGCAAACACGGAGGCGCTTGTCAAGATCCACACGTCCGGTTGGGAGGCCTTCAAGGCCCGCAATGCGAAGGGATTCGAAGCGATCGCCACCGCCGATCTCTCGAACGTCGATCCGGTCGGCGGATGGATCAGCGGTCGCGCGAATGTCATCAAGCACTGGACCGAGACGATGAAATGCGAGGGAATCACAAAGGTCGGAGTTTCGGACGGCTTCGCGTCCGCGATCACGCCGACACTCGAAGTGTTGACCCTCAAAGGAACGGCCGACGGAACGTGTGACGGCGCGAAGAACGGCGACCTTTTCCAAACCGCATTCTATGTCAAGGAAGGCGAGGCTTGGAAACTGGCGTTTATGTTCGAAGCCTTGCCGATGTGATCCTGGTCCTGTCGGTCCCGGAAAAGAGGGCGGCTGAGAAATCTGCCGCCCTTTGCACAGATGTACGCAGAATTTCCATTCTTTGGCGGAACCCGCCCTCTGCGGAAGATGTCTCTCGCAGAACCTCGTGTCGCTTGGACCATTGCTGACCCTTTTCTCCCTCGCAATTCGTTCTGGTAGATGGGTGGCGGCGTCCGCGCGGTTCGGGCCCAAAATCCGAACGTTGACCCGACGTTGTTCGGGGACGAAGGCCGCAACGAGATGCCGGTCGCGTATGAATGAAAATAACGTCTCGGGATGTTCCGATCGACGGGAGACAAAAGGAGAAAGATGGAAATCTCAAAGGTTTTGACCAGGTTCGGATTCACCTTCTTCGCGGGAATCTTGCTGCTTTTTGCGGTCGGGGAAGCGCGCGCGCAGACCGACTCGGTGAAGAAGATACGTTTGAAAAGCCCGGCGACGGTTACCGGGACGATCGGCGGCGAATCGCACAACAGTTATGTGATCCGCGTCAGGCGGAACCAGATCCTGAGGGTCCAGATCTCAATTCAAGGCAACGACGGCAACCGGGCGGAGTTTGTCGTCAGCCGTTCCGGCAACTTCTTCACGGGCGATGTCATTCGGGGAGTCTCGAGCGACAACGACAGTAAATGGTATGCGAAGATTCTGAAAACGGGGAATTACTACATCTATGTCACCGGATACCCCGTCGCTACTTACACGCTGAAAGTATCGGTCAAATGATCCAACCGCGGATCGGGTGCTCTGGATCTGTTTTCGGCGTTTGCTCCGCCGCCGCAATGTCGCCTCGGATGATCATCGCCGGCAAACGTCCGGTCACGTTCTAGAACGGATCGCAATCAACGGCTCCCGGAATCGGGAAATGAATGAATGACGATCAGGAGGAATGACGGAGAAAGAGGAAATTGCTTTGGGAACGAGAATTCGGTTTGCTTCATTGATAGTTCTGACTCTTGCATTTGCGGTGTTCGCGCCGCACGCCTTTGGACAAAAGAAACAAGCGCCTGCCAAAGCCAAGCCTTGGCAGGAGGTCAAACTGGAGCGTTGGGGAGTGAGTTTCTCGATCCCTTCGGATTTCAAGGACGCGACGATCGTCGATGAGGAAGAGGAACCGGACACTGACGATGGGAATTACACTGAATCGAGGACATATAAGCGCGCGACCAAAGCCAAGACCCAACAAATTGAACTTTCGATCTCCCTAAGAAATTCGAAGGGCGAAACGATCAAGACCGAGTATTCGGGCAAAGAGGTCACAATGACGGCCGAACAGTTGTTGGCGCTCGATTATATCGGCGACACCAACACCGTGAAACGCGCCGACAGTACCGGCCTCGAAGCTGAGTACCTCGAGATCAGCGGGGTCGTGGGCGTTATGTCCGTGGCCAATATGACGCCGGCCGCAGGAAAATCCGTCAAACCGAGCAACGAGACCCTGGGAGCTTGGGGTACTTGGCGGCTTTTCCGGGGGAACATTCAGCAGATCTTATTTTCCGTGACCGGGCGACGAACGAACCTCGAGACGATGAAGAAGATCATCAACTCGCTGAAGATCGACCAATGACGATCGCCCTTTCAACTGCGGGGATTCTTGGCGTTGGTTCGGACGGCAATGCCCGAAAAGCGATGAGAGGATTCCTGCCGTGTCCCCGATCCGTTCCGTGACGCGGCCGCAAGAATTTGGCCTCGCCCTATGCAGGGCAACCGGGATCGGTACTCGCAAGGCAATCGGGTCCCAACGCGGCGGGTCTGCGGGCGGACTCCGCGTCCCGGCTCGCGGGGTCGGTTGAGCCTGAATTCGTCACGATGATTCGCCGACGTTCGGTCGCCCGGGCGATCGGGTCTTGTCTCCCGCAACACGCCGGGTCCGTCGCGCGCGGAATTTTCTCTTTATCATTCTCAACAAAGCGTTTATCATTGAATAAGGCCATTCCCAGGGCCTTTCCCCGTTCGCGTCGCGAAACAACAAAATGAACCTGCTTATGATTTCCAACTTTGAGGCGGTCACCGGACTGCCCGATGCCTTCGCTTACGTCGTCGTCTTTCTTTTTGGCGCGATCGTCGGAAGCTTTCTCAACGTCGTCATCCATCGCGTCCCGCGCGAGCTTTCGATCGTTTTTCCGAATTCGAAATGTCCCAAGTGCGACGCGGCGATCAAGCCTTACGACAACCTTCCGATCGTCAGTTGGCTGATCCTTCTGAGAGGAAAGTGCCGGAATTGCAAGGCGCCGATCTCGGCCCGCTACCCGGCGGTCGAACTGCTGACGGCCGTCGTCTTCGTGCTTGTCTACTGGCAGACCGGCTTCACGCCGTTCCTGCCCGTGGCGCTCTATTTCGCGGCGACGTTGATCTCGCTCGTGTTCATCGACGCCGAGCATATGATCCTGCCCGACGCGATCAATTTCCCGCTGCTCTTCGTCGCGCTCGCCGTCCGGATCGCATTTCCGATCGCTTTCGGAAGCGCCTATTTCAGCGACCTCGGGCACGGGCCGCTGACGTCGCTCGCGGGCTATCCCGCATGGCTCGTGTCGCTCGCCGGCGCCGGGCTCGGGGCGCTCGTCGGGGGCGGATTCCTGTGGGGAATCGGTTGGCTTTGGGAGAAACTCCGCGGCGTCGAGGCCATGGGATTCGGCGACGTCAAGATGATGTTCGCGGTCGGCGCTCTCCTCGGCTGGCGGCTGACCTTCCTGACGCTGTTCCTCGGCGCGTGTTCGGGCGCATTGATCGGTGTCGTTCTCGTCGCGCGCGACCGGGACAAGGATATGCAGACCCAGATCCCTTTCGGTATCTTTCTCGGGATCGGGTCGCTCGTCGCACTGCTTTTCGGCGACCGGATCATCGCTTGGTATCTGACGAATTTCGTGCCCTAACGAACGTTCATCGCCTCATTCACGCATCTCGAAGAGCAATAGAACGTTCCGCGGCTGAACCTGAGCGCCTCGTTCTTGGGTTTCCAAGCACTGCACCGCGCGCATTTGACGAGTTCTACATCGCCGGCGTTGGTCCGCGGCGGGATCGCCGGTTCCGTGCCTCCTGTCCCGGCCCGCATCGCTTTCAGCATTCGCCAGACGCGGATCGCGGCGATCACCTGTTTCCGGTAACGGATCGCCGCGAGAAGTATGAAAAGGGCGATGACGGTGAGAATTATGAAAAGTTCCTTCATCGGTCAACCTGACCCGTAGCGATCTGTGTCGTCAGCGCAGGGATCATCGGATTGTTCGGGTTGACCGATTTTAGTTTGGTGAACGTTTTTTCGGCCTCCGCCTTGTTCCCGTTCTTTATATGGACCTGGGTCAGGAACTGCAGCGCGCGTTCGTTCGCTCCGTCGGAGGCCAGCGCCTTCTGGAGTTCGGCCTGCGCCTTTTGGATCTCCATCGGTTCGCCCAGGAAATAGGTCGAGCCATAATCGGCACGGACCTCCGCGTCATTGGGGCGGATCTCGAGAGCTTTCGCGTAGTATTCCCGGGCGGCCTTGTAACCGGCGGCGTCCTTTTTCATCGCGGCCATATCGAACAGCGCGTTTCCCATCACGACGATGACATCGTAATCCTGCGGGTTTTTGTCTATGAACCGCTTCAGCAAGCGGACGGATTCTCCGATCAGCGCCGGATCCTGTTTCATTCCGCCGTAACGGTACAGCGCAGCGCCGAGATCGCGCTGAAACGCGAGGTTGTCGGGCGAGGCGTCGGCCTCGGAGATCTTCTGCTTGATCTCAGCATCGCTCAGTTCCGGTTGCTGCTGACCGCCGGGAGCGGCGGGCGAACTCGTCTGTGCCGGGTTCTTTTTGGCTTGTTCGACCTGTGCCTGGAGGGCCGCTATCTCGTTTCGATTAAGCGAGTTGGCGAGAAGGAAGCCGGCCCCGAAGCAGACCGCCATTCCGACAATTGTGATCCAAAAGCTCTTGTTGCTCATTATCGCTAGATTCTAACAAAGTGGCCGCCAAAATAGAAAAAGCGCCACCCGATTTGCACGGGCGGCGCGCTCTTCTGCTGGCCGGAGGACTTCACTTCTCGTTCTCGGGCGCAATGTACGGCAGATCGTCGGCCCGGCGGCGCGGCAACGGATCGGTCGCGCGCCGGCGGGGCATCGAGGTTCCGCCACGGCGATCCACGCTGCCGACCGGAAGTCCCTGTCCGTGAACGGCCTCGATCAGGATGCGGGTGATCTCCTGCGAGAGCGTGCGGTGCTCGAGCGCGGCCCGGCGGCGGAGCGATTCCTTGAGTTCGTTCGGGACATACGCGCCGATAAAAACACCTTTTCGATTGACCATAAAAAATGAAGACTCCTTAATCTTGTTTTGTCGAAAATGCCCCGGTCCGGAACCGATCTGTAAGCCGAATCCTGTTTCCGCCAACGGCGGACGGCAATCATTCATCTGGGCCGTACGTTGCCGGACGGCTCAAGCGACCTACCCGAGAACGCCGTCCTTTCGGAACCTCGGACGGGCAGCCCGAAAAAGCGTTCTCCTATTTGGTCTTGCACCACGAGGAGTTTGCCTGGCCGCGGATGTCGCCACCCGCGCCGGTGCGCTCTTACCGCACCATTTCACACATCACCGGATTTTGGATTTGGGATTTTAGATTTTGGATTACGCCGTCCAAACGGGTCCTGACCGCGGATGAATCGATCCAAAATCCAAAATCCCAAATCCAAAATCGTTTGGCTGTTCTATTTTCTGTTGCACTTGTCGTCGCCGCGTCCAATGACGCGGCGCCCGGACGTTATCCGGCTCGCTGCCCTTCGGTGTTCGGACTTTCCTCTCGCGTCAGACGCAAGCGACTGCCCGATCTGCTCCGGACCGGAGCTTGATTATCTTAGCAAAAAATGTTGAACAACAAAACGTCGGTTTTAATCTATTTGCGCTTAATTGCCGATTTCGATGATATCGCCGGCCAATAGGACCGGATCCGGAGCCTTGCCGTCGCTTATGGCGCGTAGATTGAACTCGGTCGATTCAAGCATCCCGGCGGCGTTCTTTCGGCGGATCTTCGCCTTTTTGGCCCCTTTCTTGGGTCCGCCCGCGACGATCAGCGCCTGGCTCAGCGTGAGTCCGTCGTTGAACGCAAGCTTGCCGACCGTCGCGACCTCGCCCGACAAAAAGACGAAACGGTCCGCGTCGTTCGTCACGGCCTGGCGCGACGAAATGAATTCGACGATATCGCCGGGGAAGATGAGCGTGTTCTCTCCGTCCCGATCTTTCAGACCGAAGCGTTCGACCGACCCTGACGATCGCTTGATCGTGACCGCATCGGCCGCTGGCTTGACGACGGCATCGGCGCGGATGACGAACAGCGGAACCGCTTCGCGTTGGATCGAGCGCTCGCCGGCGTTCTCCACTAGCCCGAGCACCGTCACGCGGTGGCTGTTGTATTCGCGGACGCGCACCGAGACCTGCGGCGAATCGTAGAGCTTGATCTTCGAGATCAGCAAATCCTCGGCCTCTTCGGTCGTCAGTCCCGCGACCGGAACCATTTCGCCCGCAAGCGGATAATCGATGGTTCCGTCGTTGAGCACGGTGTAGTAGGTTGATGCTTTCGGACTGTTCTGCAGAGAGACGAAAAGGACGTCGCCGTTTCCGATAACGTAGGTTTCGGTCGGCGCCGCGGATGTTTTCGCGGCCTTGAGCGCGACCTCGCGGGTCTTGTTGGCTATCGACGGTTCGTTTCTTGCGATCTGCGGCGTGGAAGCCGGCACCGCATCCGCAACCGGCGCCGGCGTCGGGTTTGGCGTCGTCGATTGGCCCTCGGGATGCGGTTTTGTCTTCGGATTCTGCGAATACGCGAAATTCTTGCGCGTTGCCGGCGTCGGCGATTGCGAAAGCGCCGACGTCCCGGCCGCGAGCGTCAGGGCAATGGCGCAGAAGATCGAAATGGCACGTTTCATATACAAAAGGTCGGGGCGACGTCTTTTTGAAAGCACTTGCTTAGACGCGATTCGACGGGCAAGCGTTTAATCTAAATCAACGGCGCCAACGCCGCAAGCACTGAATCCATCGGGATCTCTAAAGGTCCCGATCGTATAAAGGCGGAAAACGGTTCGATTTCTAGAAAACCTTTAGACGCGGGCCGGCAGCAGGTCGCTCGTGAAAATATGGGACCATTTCTCGGAAAAGCGTTTCCGAATATGTTCTTCGATCTCTTCGGTCGTCCGGCATTCGGCGAGTTCGCTGACGATCAGCTTTGCCTCTTCATAGGCGATGCCCTCGATCGTCCGCCTGACGCGCGGCATCGAGTTGACGTTCATGCTGAGTTCCGTTGCCCCGAGCCCGACAAGCAGCGCGACATACGCCGGGGAACCGGCCATCTCGCCGCAGACGACGATGGGTATGCCGCACTTCGCCGCCGCTCCGAGGACCGTCCGGACGGATCTCAGCACGGCCGGATGAAGTGTCCGGAACCAGTCGGCCGCCGCGGCGTTGTCGCGATCGACGGCGAGCAGATATTGGACCAGATCGTTCGTTCCGAGACAGAAGAACTCGACCTCGCGACCGAGATCCTCGGCCACAAGGACCGATGCCGGAACCTCGATCATCGCCCCGACCCGCGGATTGCCGAAATCGATCCCGCGTCTTCCGAGCGCCGCCCGCTCACGTTCGAGCAGGCGACGCGTTTCGCGCACTTCGCTGATGTCGGAGATCATCGGCAGCACGATGTCGAGCGGAAACTCGGCCGAAACCTGCAGCAGGGCGCGCAACTGCGTCCGAAATTCCGAGCGGTGCGTCAGCATAAGGCGGATCGCACGCAGTCCGAGCGCGGGATTCTTCTCCTTTTCGGCCGATTCGGCGGCGAGCTGGTCGATCGCGAGATCGAACGTCCTGATCCGGACCGGATCTCCGTCGCCCTGCGACGCGATCTTGCGATAGGCGCGCATCTGCTCGGCCTCCGAAGGGAAGCCCTTGTACTGATTGAACAGAAATTCTGACCGATAGAGACCGATCCCGCGTGCGCCGTAGCGTTTCGCGCGGGCATAGACGTCCGGAATGTCTACGTTTGCGCGGATGATGATCTCGCGCCCGTCGAGCGTCCTGAGATCACGCGGGTACTCTGCATCGAAGGAGTCGACGCCGAACGTGGGCCCGACGGTCGCCGATTCGTATCGGGCAACGGTCGACTCGGTCGGATTGACGATCAGCGCGCCTTGAAAGCCGTCAACCACGACCTTGTCGCCGGTCTTCAGGCGGCGCAGAACGCGCCTGATCCCGGTGATGGCCGGAAGCCCCATCTCGCGGGCAAGAATGAAGGTGTGCGACGTCCAGCCGCCGTGCTCGGTGATGATGGCCTTGGGCTCGCTCGCGACCAGTTCGATGAGTGTCGACGGCCGCAGCTCCCTGGCGACGACTATCGAATCCTTCGCCAGTGACAGCACGGATTCCTTTCCGCCGCCGAGCGCCGTCAGGATCCGGTCCGCGATGTCCTCTAGATCGATGTACTTCTCACGCAGGTGATCGTCGCTGATCGCCTTTTGCGTCGCGATGTAGCCGTCCGTGACATTCTTCACCGCCCATTCGGCGTTGACCGTCTCGCGGCGGATCACGTCCTCGACCTTTTCAATGAATGAAGCGTCGTCGAGGATCATCAGATGCGTTTCGAACACGCTCGACCGCGAATCGCCGCCGGAACTCATCTTCCGGAGCTGCCGCTTGGCGAGTCGGAGCGCAGCCCGAAATCGCCGGATCTCCTTGGCGACCGCGGAGGCTTCGATCGACGCCCTGTAAAACTGGCGCTTTCGCCCGAAGAGACAGACGACGTTACCGACCGCCGTGCCGCGTGAAACGGCGCGCGCCTTGATCCGGACCTCGCTCCGGGACGGAATATTCGGCGACTTTGTCATCGACCGACGTCAATTCCCGAAATTAAGATTGAACCCGCCCCCGCCTCCGCCGCCCTGGCTTGGGAAGAAAGGCTTGAGCAGTCCCGCGAACGCGGCGAGATTGCGGGTCTGGATCAGGATCTCGCCCGGCCCCGCGAACTCAGCCACCATTCCTTCTCCGCTCAGAAAACTGCGGAAGAAACCGCTTTTCGCGGCCTTGCGCAGTTCGTACTGCATATGGCCTTCCCACGCGACGAGATGGCCGGTATCGACGACATATCGTTCACCCGGCCTGAGCGTCTTGCGGTGGATCGATCCGAATGAAGAGACGAGCAGAAGTCCGGCACCGGAGACTTGAAGCACGAAAAGCCCCTCGCCGCCGAAAAATGACTTTGCGCCGCCGAACTTGGTATCGACCTGAAGCGAAACGTCGCCGGCAAGATAAGAGCTCGACTGGACCATGAATGTCTGGTTTTGCATCTCGATCCCGGCGATGTCGCCAGGCGCGCCGGGAGCGAAGGTCACTTCGCCCGGTCCGCCGTGCGAAGTGAAGGTCGAAACGAACGCCGATTCGCCTCCGACCGCGCGTTTGAGCGCACCGAAGATTCCGCCCTTCATCTCCGCCTGGAGATCGACGTTGGCCGACATAGAAACCATTGCTCCGGCTTCGGCGGCGATCGACTGCTCCGGTTGCAGATTCACAACCGCTAGCGCGAACGCACCTTGATGTTCGATCGCCCACGTGTAGCCGCGTCCCTGGCCGCGGCCGTCGCTGTCGAACCGGAAAGCGCCGGAAGACGGCTGCGGCGGCGCGAACGGCGGCGGTTGCGCCGCTGCCGGCGGCACCGGAGGCGTGAATTGAACCGGTTGCGGCGCGGACGGCGGAACCGGCGCAGCCGGCGGCGGCGGTCCAAGGACCGATCCGCAGGTTCCGCAAAATCGTGCGTCAGGCAAAAGCTGTGCGTTGCATTTTGGACAGATCATAGTGAATCAGGAAAGACGGACAACGAAAGCGATCAACTGCCGGCGGTCCGTTCGGAAATGATGCGGCAGGCAGCGTCGGCGTCCGCGGCGAAATCGAGCAGGGCAACGTCGGAATCGCTAACCACGAGGCTCGTTTGCCAAGCGGCAACGACGTCCTTCCAGCAATCGCCGATGAGGATCAGCGGCCGCCGGTCGAGCACCTTCGTCTGGAGTTTGTTCCAAACCAGCGAGATCTCGGTCACCGTTCCCATTCCGCCGCGGAACGCGACAAACGCGACCGAACGGGTGATCAGGTTCTGGAGCCGATCGTAAAAGTGATCGGACGCGACCTTATCGGTCAGAAACCGGTTCGGCTCGGACTTGAACTGGTTCATCACGATGCCGAACACCCGGCCGCCCTTCTCGCGCGCGCCGCGCGACGCGGCTTCCATCACGCCGAGATAGCCGCCCGTGCAGATCGTGAAACCGGCCTCGGCGAGCAGTCCGCCAAGCTTCTTCGCCTCACGGTACTCGTCGGAATTCTCCGTGCATTTCGATCCGCCGAAGATCGTGACAATTTTTTCCTTTGCGTCAGTAATCACAGTTCCAGAAAGATTATAGCTTTTCCCGCCCGATCTGAAAATCAGGCGGCATCAGGAGCCTGGCTCCGTTCCAATTCCGCCTCCTCGGGCGTCAGGTTGCCGGCCTCGTGGATCGCGCGGCGCGTGTCGGTCAGCAGAAGAACGATGCTCCCGACGATGAAAAAGAAGATCAGGCCGAGGATCGCGTGGCGGAAAGACCCGGTCGCGCCGACGATCACGGTGAACATGATCTGGCCCATCCACGAAGTGCCTTTCTCGGAGATCTCGTAAAGTCCGAAGAACGAGGATTCGCGCCCGACCGGGATCATTTGCGAATAGAGCGACCGCGAGAGAGCCTGCGCGCTGCCGAGCACCATGCCGATCAGCGCGCCGATGAAATACGCCTGCGTCTTGTTCTCGAAGAAGGCGTAAGCATAGATGACGATCGCGCACCAGATCGCGAGCGACAGCAGGATCGTTCGCTTGGCGCCGAAAACGCGCGCGATCCGCTCGAAACCGATGGCGCCGATGAACGCCGAGATCTGGGCGATCAAAAAGATCAGCAGCAGGAACGAGTTGTCCACTTCGAGACCCTTCGACGTGAAAAGCTCGTACGACATAAAGACCGACGATTGGAGGATCACCGTCTGGATGCCGTCGTTGTAGAAAAGGTACGCGACGAGAAAAAGCATCGTGTACCGAAGCCGGCGCAGTTCCTTCAAGGTCTGCCAAAGCTCGCTGAACCCGACCGTCAGCACCGACTCGCCTTTCGGGATCTGCTTGTCCGCCCCGCGCGAACGAATCAGCCAGAAGCTGATCGCTCCGAAAGCTCCCCACCAGACGGCCGACGCGAGGAACGAGATCCGCGCCGCCGTGCCTTTGGTAATGCCGAGCGCCTCTGATTTCTGGATCAGAATGATGCTGATGATGAGCATCACGACGCCGCCGATGTAGCCGAGACCGTAACCGTAACTCGAGACGCGGTCGCGCAGGTCTTCGGTCGTGACATCGATCAGGAAGGCGTTGTAGAACACGTTCGCGGCGGCGAACGCCATGCTCGAGACGACGATCAGGACGCCGCACCACAGATACGACTCCTCGACGAGGAAGAGCATTCCGCCCGAGATCACGCCGATGTATGCGAAGACCGCCATCATCCGCTTCTTGAGGTGCGTATAGTCGGCGATCGCCCCGAGGATCGGAAGAAAGGCGACGAGCGACAGCGTCGACAGCGCCGTACAGAACGAAAAGAAACCCTTCGCCGTGACCTCGAAGAAGAAAAGCTTGAAGACCACACCGTCCTCGCCGACGGCCTTCTGGGCGAGGCTCAGGACATAAGGTCCGATCAGCACGCCGATGACGGCCGTGAAAAATGCGGAATTCGCCCAGTCGTAGAGCATCCATCCGAAAATCTCTTTCCGGTCGTTCTTGCCGTTGATCGTTATGTCGTTCATTTTGTCAGAAGCTCGAAGATCGCGGGCGCTATGTCGGTCAGATCTTTGATCCCGCGGGCGATCTCGTCGCGATTTCGGCCCCAGATAATGGTCGGAACATCGTTCAGCGTATGGTTGCGAACGGACAAATCTTCTATGTTTCCGTGGTCGCTTGTCAAGATTGAAGCCGTAGCCATCCGCCTCGGGACAGTCTTCCCGGACCGAAGGCGCTCACAAAATGGTTCGGCCGCCTTCGCGATCGCAATTCAGACGGGAGCCAACGCCGAGCGTTTTGTCCGATCCGTTCGTTCGGCTGCAAGGCGACGCGTTCGTTCGAGATCGGAATCTATGAGCATCTTAGCCCTTTCAAATCGATAGTCACGACAAAGTTCACGGACCTTTCTGGCCGGAAACGGTGAAATCCCGTGTCGAAAATCAGCGGAGACGCGATTGTGAGCGATAACCCGACGTTGTCGCAAAGCTCCGTTCGATAACGAGGATTTGTCATAGAGACATACGCCTCGCGGCGCGGCAAACCCCATAAAACAAGAAAAATCTCTTGACATTGTTTGCGATATCGTTGTACCTTCGCGTTCATATCACTTTGGTGTTGCCAGTTTTCCACCAACCGACGAAAAATAAAAAAGAGGAGTATTTGATGAAAAGAAAGATGTTCTTGCGCTCGGTGCCCGGTTTTCTCGCAGTGACCTGTATGCTTCTGTTCACGGTATTGAAAACATCGGCGGCCGACTTTCCAGCCAACGCCGGGACGCTCGGCGCGATCCCGGATTATCCCGTGAATGCCAGCGGCTGTCACGTATCGGGTTGGGTCGACAAAGACGTGACCTTTACGGTCTCAGGGATCACGCCGCCGATTTCAAACGTTGAAATCAAGGGACTGACGTTTTCGCCGGCTCATTCCTGGGGCGGGGACATCACTGCGACGTTGATCGCGCCGGGAGGCACAAGCTCGGTTGTCTTCGGGCGAATCGGAGCGATAACCGCCACGGCGGCGGGAACCTCGTCGGACCTTGCGGGACCCTACGGATTCCGAAATACGAGCGACCCGAACATCTGGTCCGTGTCGGCGACTACTCCCCTTCCTTCAAACACGTACACGCCGGTCGTTTCGGGCGGGGCCGGGGTCACGAATCCGGCCCCGACGATCAACATCGATGCTGCCTTCGCCGGGGTCGTCTCCCCGAATGGTACCTGGACATTGCGTTTTAGGGATGGCTGCGACGGTGACACAGGGTCGGTTTCGGCGGTAACGCTGACCGTTGACGGCGCCGCGGTTCCGATCGATGCCCCGAACGATGTCACCGGTGACGGCAAGTCCGACTATATTGTGGTCCGAAGCGACGGCGCGCCATTGACGGAATTTATGGGAGTCAACGACGTCACCGGCAAGGACAAGGTCGGGAATGCGCGGCGTCGTGCCGAGAGCCTCATCCCGCAGGTTGGGATCGGTTGGTGGACCGCCAATAGCGGCACCGCGGCTCCGATTGGTCGTACGGATTTTGGTCAGGATACGGATTTCTTCCTGACCGGGGATTATGACGGTGACAACCGAAGCGATTTGGCGGTCTGGACACCAGGTGCCGCCGGAGTCGCCGGATTCAAGATCCTGATGTCGTCGACGAACACCGTCTCGAACCGCCTCTACGGTCAAACCGGTGACGATCCGACAATGGGCGGCGACTGGAACAACGACGGCAAGGACGATTTAGCGGTCTATCGGGACGGTACGCCCGGAAGTCCGCAGAGCTTCTTCTTCTGGTCCAACGAGACGACACCGACCTCGGTGAATTACATTCAGTGGGGAACCGACAACGACGTTGCTTTTGCGCTTGATTATGACGGTGACGGAAAAAGCGATGCTGCCGTTCAGCGAAACGGTGGCGGAGGCGCGGGCCAATTCTGGATCCGTCGGTCGAGCGACAACGCGACTGTCTTGATCAATGGGTACGGATTGTCATCCGATTTCGTTGCCCCGGGCGACTACGATGGCGACGGCCGTGACGACATCTGCGTGTCACGAAACGCCAACTTCGGCTCTGGAACCTTGAAGTACTTTTGGATCCTTGAGAGCGACGGTGGCGGAACTCCGCAAAGCCCGTTCCAGTGGGGCATTCCGGGTGACTTCATCACTCAGGGCGACTATGACGGCGACGGAAAAACGGATATCGCGGTCTGGCGGCCCAACGCTGATCCGGCGCAGAATTTCTTCTACATCCGAAAGTCGAGCGACAGTTTGCTCCAGGCGTTCGAATGGGGCGCGCAGGGCGACTATCCGGTCAACAACTGGAACGTACACTAGAGATTCGACAATCGTGTCGATCGCGGCCGCGGTTTTTCGCGGCCGCTTTTTCATTTTGGGAAATGGCCGAATGAAAAACCGAACTCGATCGCGGTCCGCATCAACATCGGATCTCGCGAAAGCACCTCGAACCCTAGCCCGTGAAGAGGTTCAACCGATCCTCCCAACAAAAAGGAGAGCCGAAAAAGGTCGTCCGGTCCATCAGCAAACAGACCATCGACCGCTCCGCCAAGGATCAGTCTCCTTGCGTTTGCGGTGCCGGGCGCATCGCGGAATCTTGCGTGGCAGACGTCATAGCGCTGGCAGATGGCACTTTCGCCAGCGAAGAGGGACTCCAAATCCGAAAAGATTCCCGCAGTCGCAACAAGAAGAATGCGTACATCGTCGATCGTCGCTTCATAATCAAGTATGGTCTCTACGATGGCTTCCGACGCAACGCGTTGCGGTATCGAATCAGAATGGACGTTCGATCGCCGCAAGATCTCCACAACGCGTTCGCCCGCGGAACAAACGCGCACGGTTTCTAGTTCATCACGGCGATTTGCGTTTGACACGTACCGCGCGGCGGCAAAAGGATCCGCGAATACTACCCAATCGGTTTGACCGAGACGCGTGTGCGCGAGATCCAAAGCGTCGATCGACGGTGCGGGAATCTCGATGATACGGATGCCGAGCCGCGCCGCATCGATTGCGTCGATGCTCGGCCACAGATCGTCAAATACAGCGACGGTAAGTTCGGCGTGATGCTCGTTCATCGGATTTGGAAACGGCAATTCGACGGGCGAAGGTTTGCAATTGGCCTCCAAAGAAAGTAGTTTCGTAAGATCGACATTTCGTTTGACTTCTTTATGAAAGCGATGATCCTTGCCGCCGGATTCGGAACGCGGCTTTTTCCTTTAACCATCGACCGCACGAAGCCGGCGATACCGTTCCTCGGTAAGCCGCTCGTCGGCTACGTTGCCGAATATGTCGCGAAATTCGGCTTCAACGACGTCGTCGTCAACCTTCACCACCAGCCGGAGTCGGTTCGCCGCGCGCTCGGCGACGGATCCGCTTTCGGCGTGCGGATCCATTATACCGAAGAGACGCCCAATATCCTCGGTACGGCAGGCGCGCTCGACAACGCGCGGCACCTGCTCGAGGACGGCACGTTCGTCATCGTCAACGGCAAGATCATCACCGACATCGACATCGCGGCGGCGGTCGAGACCCACCGGCGGTCCGGCGCCATCGCGACGATGGTGCTGAAGCCCAACATCAAACGCGAGAAGTTTACCGAGGTCTATGTCAAGGACGGGCTCCTGACCGGATTCGGCGACTATGCGCAATCGCTTTCGGTCGACGAGATCCGCGACACGACGCGCGATCTGACCGCGCCGCTGATGTTCACGGGAATACATATCCTCGAACCGCGCGTCTTCGACTACATTCCGCGCGGCGTCTATTCGGACATCGTCCCGACTTTTTACAATCCCGCGCTCCGCAACGGCGAACGCATCGGCGTTCACGTCACGAACGCGAACTGGTTCGAGCTTTCGACGATCCCGCGCTATTTGGATGTTTCGCTCGAAATGATGGCCGGCCAAAGCGTCCTCGCCGGCGAGCATTGCATCGTTTCGGGCCGCGCCATCGTCAAGGACTCGATAATGTGGGACAACGTCAGCATCGGCGACGACGCTCACGTCTACCGCTGCATCGTCGCGGACGACGTCACCATCTCGCCGGGCGAGCATTTCGAGAACGCGGCGATCGTCCGTGCCGATATGGTCCGCAATTGCGAAGAGGTGCCCGAAAAGGCGCTCAAAGGCTACATCCAGGGTGAAAATTACATTGTTCCGTTCATCGAGTACATCTGATGGAATCCCACGCTATCGAGCGACTCAAACAGCTTTTCAAAGCACGCCGCAGGCCGTTCAGCGAGACTGAGGTCCGGGCGCTTACGCCGGACGCGTCGACGCGCGAGTATTTCCGAGTGATCTGGGACGGATTGCCGGCGATCGCCTGCGTCTATCCGCGCGACGAGGCGGGCGACGCTCAGCTTGCGGCCTGCGTCGATGTCACCGAACTGTTTCTCGGAGCCGGATTGCCGGTCGCTCGCGTCTATGAATCCGACGCCGACGCGGGCGTCATCATCCACGAGGATTTCGGCGATACGATCCTTCGGGACGTGCTCGAAACTGCCGACAATACGGTTCGCGAGACCTACATAGACGATGCGATACGTTTGGCCGCGCGCATCCAGGCAGCGACCGAGCGCGCGTACGAGACGGAATCGATCGCCTCGCGTTTGCGGTTCGATTTCGAGAAGCTCTCGTGGGAATTGGAGTTTTTCAAAACGCATTACTTCGAATCGCTTCGCGGTCGCGATCCGTCCGGCTTGCCGGCCGGTTTCACGCGGGAACTCGACGATGTCGCGCGTGAGCTCGGGAGCTACGCGCGCGTGCTCACGCATCGCGATTATCACGCCGCGAATTTGATGCTTTGCAATGGGGAGATCAGGATCATCGACCACCAGGACGCGCGGATCGGATCTCCGACCTACGATTTGGTGTCGCTCCTGCTCGATCGCGTGACGACGCTTCCGACCCCCGAATGGCTGGCCGGTAAGCGCGCCCTTTTGCTTGCCGAACGGGAACGGCTCGGGCTCGAACCGATCGATGCCGGCGAATTCGCGGCCGAGTTCAGGCTACAGACCATTCAGCGCTGCCTTAAAGCGATCGGTACCTTCTCGTACCAATCGGCGAACCGCGGCAAGACGCGTTTCGAGCAGTTCATCGATCCGATGTTCGGAATCGTTTTGCGGGCCGTCCGGAAGATCGGCCGCTTCCCGGTATTGGAAGAGGTCATCACGAAAGAGCTGAATGCAGAACCCCGCACGAAGTAAGGGGGCCCGATCGCGGGAGCGATCGCGCGCGGC
>CAZARD010000071.1:0-19127 GCA_964487505.1 uncultured Blastocatellaceae bacterium
ATCTGGAATCGCGACGCAGTCCGTGCGGATCGAACCATAGTACATTGACTTATGAACAAAGTTGCAGTCGTGACCGGCGCGTCAAAGGGCATCGGATACGCGATCGCCGAGCGTCTGCTCGAGGCGGGCGCGCGGGTCTTCATCTGCGCGCGGAACAAGCACGAACTCAAACGCGCGCTCGAGCGTCTTTCGGGTTCGGGAACGGTCGAGGGCGAGGTCACCGATGTCCGAAGCGAGGAACAGGTGCGTTCTATGCTTGACGAGGCCGTGCGCGTATTTGGCGGAGTCGACATTCTCGTGAACAATGCCGGAATGGGAGTTTTCGGCAAGACGGTCGAAGAGCTTTCGGGTGACGAGTTCAGGCAAACACTCGAGACGAATCTCTTCGGTGTTTTCTACGCGTGCCATCACGCGATCCCTTTGCTGCGTCAACGTGGCGGCGGGTACATCATCAACATCTCGTCGCTCGCCGGACAGAACGCACATCCGCGGATGGCCGCCTACAACGCATCGAAATTCGGGCTCAATGGCTTTTCAGAGGCGCTGATGCAGGAGGTCAGACAGGACGATATCAAGGTCAGCTACATCTGTCCGGGTTCGGTGAATACATATTTCGGCGGAGATTCGCCGTCGAAGGAGAATTCGTGGCAGCTCCAGCCTGAAGACATCGCCGATGTCGTGATCGATCTGCTTGAAATGAATCCGCGCGCCTTGCCGAGCAAGGTCGAGATCCGGCCGAGCAAGCCTCCGAAACGATGACATTTACGATCGGCGATCGATTCCGCCCCATACGTGAAAAGTACGCCGGTTCGCATCTGCGATCAATTAGCTTGCGCCCGTTGCGCGAATGCATCCCGCGATCAATCAAGTGATGTATTCGCGCCAGGAGCGAGAGGATCGCTAAGTCAGCGTCAACAAGCAGACCGGAGAGTGATCGCAAATCTCGGGCATTGAGCCAAATTATCCAACGAATCTGCCGGTAAGGGTCGAAGACCAAACAAATGGGACAGCAATGATCGGGACTCGTGTCCTGCAGTCAATTAGCTTCGCGCCCTTTGCGCTCTTGGCGCGGAAACGGAGAGCCGTCCCCGATCTTACGTCTTGAACCGATCGTCATCGGGTGTTTGGCACCGTCACTCGATTTGGGTCAATCGCAAACCGGTTGCGCGGCGAGGTTCTTGATCTCTTCGAGAAGGAACGAATCATCGAAGGGCTTCGTGAGATATGATGAGACGCCAAGTTCGATGGCTTTCTGCTCGTGCTTCTCGCTTGCCCGCGAGGTGATCATAACGACCGGCAAATCCTTGAGCCGATCGTCGCCCTTAATCGATCCGAGAAGATCATAACCGTTCATCCTCGGCATCTCGACGTCCGTCAGCACGACGTCCGGTAACGGTCCCGACTGCAGGAGGTCAAGCGCCTCGAGACCGTCCTTCGCAATCACAGCCTCCCAACCCGCGTTCCGGATCAGTTTCGACATAATGTGCCTGACGCTCGGACTATCGTCGACGATCATTACCCTCAGCATGGGCGGCGCCGAAAGGTCCGGCACGGGGATCGCGCCTGTGTCGCCGGCCAATGAGAGTTCTGACTCCTTTTGGACGAGGAATTGCGGCCGCGGAGCCTCCACCTGGTGCTTGAGCAAGTAGATCAGATCGAGTACCGGCACGACGCTACCGTCGCCGAGGATCGAAACGCCGAGCAGATGCGGGAAGCCGCCGAGCGGCGAACCGAGCGGCTTGATGACGATCTCTTCGGCGCGCACGACATCGTCCACGAGCACCGCCGAAGCCGTTTCGAGCGTATCGACGAGCAGGACCGGAACGCTTTCGCGACGAGCGTCGTTGCGCGGTTGGCCGAGAAGCGAGTTGAGATGCGCCGCCGGATGCTCGGCGCCGTCGATGACTGCCGAGTTCTGCATCAACACGTACTGAAGATCGTTCCCGCGGACCTCGGACAATTGCTTGACGAGTTTCAGCGGCAGCGCGAACACCTGACCGTTGACCTTGACCAAAAGGCCGCGCGTAACGGCCAGCGCCATCGGCATGCGGATCGTGATCTCGGTGCCTTTCTGAAGTTCGGAATCGATCCGGATCGTACCCTGACGGCGGACGACGCTTTCGCGGATGATGTTCATCCCGACGCCGCGTCCGGCCGTCTGGCTGACGTTCTCGGCGGTGCTCAGACCCGGCAGAAAACAAAGCGCGAAAGCTTCCTTTTCCGTCATCGACGCGGCTTCGTCCGGCGAGATCGCGCCCGCCGCGAGCGCTTTCTTTTTGATCGCGGAGGCCGCGACGCCGCGCCCGTCGTCGCGGACCGTCAGGATGACGTGCGTGCCCTCGCTGTGGATTTTCAGCGTTACCCGGCCCTTTTCAGGTTTGCCGAGCATCCGGCGAGTGTCCGGGTTTTCAATCCCGTGAGCGACGGCGTTGCGTAACAGATGGAGGAGCGGTTCGACGAGCGCGTCCAGTATCTGCGTATCGACCTCGACCTTTTCGCCCTCGATCATAAGTTCAGCCAACTTGCCTTCTTGCTCGCACGTTACGCGCAGCGTCCGATGGAGACGGGCCGCGAGCGAATCGAACCTGACCATCCTGAGCCGCAGGAGTTTGTCCTGAAGTTCCTCGATCAGGCGGCCCTGACCATCGAACAAGAGTTCAAGATTTCCGCGAAGATTGTCGAGTTCGGAGTTGATCGCCGAGGCGTCGCCCGTGGTTTCGAGGAGTTCGCGGGTCGTTTGGTGGAATTCGGTATAGCGGTCGAACTCGAGCGAATCGAACTGTTGCGATTGGCGTGACGCGCTCAGCGTCTGCGAGAATCCGAAGCCGTTTCCGCCGAGCATCGAGGCCTCGAAATCGGTTTCGAGCTTTCCTGTCGATTTCTTGAGGCGTTCGGTGCTGTGGCGGAGTTCTCCGGCCTGACGTTCGAGTTCGGCAAGCCGCTGCTCGAACACCGAGCGGCTGACCACGAGGTCGCCGACCAGCCGTACGAGCTCGTCCAGTTTTTCGAGTGAAACCCGGATCACAGACCGCGCCGAAGATTCTTGATTCTGCGCCGGTGTCTCGGCCGTCGCCGCTGGCTTTTCTGTTTCCGGTTCGGGCGTCGGCGTCGTTTGCGGCGGCGTCTCGTCGTCCGATCGAAGCGATCGCAAGACCCCGTCGAACGTCCGGTAAAGCGCCGAGATCCGCTGCGACAGTTGCGGCGTCGATTCTCCGGCCGCCAACGCGTGCAGACAGTCGGTCGAGGTCATCAGCACCTTAAGGATGTTCTCGTTGCCCTCGATCTCGTTTTCCGAGATGAAATCGAGCAGGTCCTCAACTCGATGTGCGAGGTCCGACATCGGCTTGAGCCCGACGATTCCGGCCGACCCCTTGAGCGTGTGAGCGTTGCGCCTGATCTCAAGCAGCGCTTCCCGCTCATTCGGATTTGAAGACAGGATCTCGACGTGGGTCTGAATGTTGCGGAGAAGGTCGTCGGCCTCCATCGCAAACACCTCAAGCATCTCGTCGTCGATCTCAAAGCCCTCGAGGGAGAACTCTTCGGTGGGTTCGGGTTCGGGCGCTGTGTCCGTGATTTCCGCGACGACCGCTTTTCCCGCACCGTGAGTAAGGTTGTCGAACGATTCCTCGACGAAGCCGTCGAGATTGATGACGAAGTCGTCGTTTGCGAACTGAGCTTTCGCGAGCAGCGCTTCAACCTGCGCGAGCCGGTCGAGCATCCTGCGCGTCTGCTCATCGGTGATCGGTTTGCGGCCGATGATCACCGTCGCGATCTCGAATTCGAGCTTCTCGCTGAATTTGCCGATCTCGGGCAGTCCGGTCATCGTCGCCGCGTCCTTGATCGCCTGCGTGTACCGGAGCGACGTTTCGAGTTCGCTGCCGTTGTTTCTTTCCTGTCCGCAGACGAGAATCAGGTTGCGGATCATTGGAAGCAGGCTTTCGGCTTCTTCGACAAAGGTTTGGAGGTGCGCTGGACTCATAATTCGGACTCGAAGATCAGAACGGGAATGCGCGGTCTAATTCAGGAATGCGCCCGGTTCGGGTATCAGGGTGCGCGCCTGTGCTGGCCGGCGGTCCTCGGGAAGTTTGAACGGCGCGATCGACACTCGAAGCTCGTCGGAAAGTTCGACAAGTAGCTTGACCGAATCGGCAGCGCGCTGCGATCCGAGCTGGACAAGCTCCGTGACCTTTGAAATGTTGGCCATCGCCTTCGTGATGTCGTCGGAACTTTCGGCCTGCTGTTTCGCGGATTCCGAGATCGAACTGATGAGCACCGCGAGCCGCGTCGAGACCTGTTCGATCTCGATCAGCGTCTGTCCGGCCTTGTCGGCGAGCGTCGATCCGATGACGACCTCGTGGATGGTTTCTTCCATCGACGCGACGACGTCCTTCGTCTCGGACTGGATCGTCTGAGTCAACGCGCTGATCTGCTGCGTCAGCAGATTCGAGCGTTCGGCGAGCCGCTCGACCTCCTCGGCTACGGTCGCAAAACCCTGACCGGCGGTCCCGGCGGCCGCCGCCTGAAGGCTGGCGTTGAGCGCCAAAAGACTTGTCCGGTCCGAGAGATCGTTGATCAGGGCGACGATCTGCGATATCTCCTGCGAGCGCTCACCAAGTTTCTTGATGCGTTTCGCTGTCTCCTGTACCTGTTTGCGGATCGAGTTCATCGCGTTGATGTTGTCCTGCACCGCCTGCGTTCCGTAGCGCGCGTTGCCGAGCGAATCGGCGGCGACCTGAGCCGAAAGCGTCGCGTTCTCTGAAACCTCCTGAATGCGGAGCGCCATCTGCGAGATCGCCGTCGTCGTTCGCGATATCTGCGACGCTTGCGCCTCGCTCCCGCGCGCAAGTTGCTCCGTCGTGTCACTGATCGCGCTCGCGGAGGTAGAAATCTGGAAGGTCACGTCTTTCACCTGTTTGATCAACGACCTCAGATTCTTGGTCATCAGATTGAACGCCTGCGCTATGGCGCCGGTCATTTCGGATGTGACCTCGGCCTGCACGGTAAGATCGCCGTCGGCGACATCGGAGACCTCGTCGAGAAGTTTGCGGATCGAACGCTCGAGCAGATCCCTCTCTTCCTGCGTCTGAACGGAGACCCTTAGTTTCTCGAGCATTCTCTGAAACGCCGCGCCGAGGGCGTCGGTATCGGAGCGCGGTGCCACCTCGTGCGAAAGATCGCCGACCGCGATGCGCTCCGTGACATAATGCTTTTCCTTCAGGTAATCGGAGACCTCCCGAAGCGCGTCCATGAGATCGGATTGGTTCTCGGGAAGCTCTTCGAAGATCTCACCATTCGAGATCTGGTGTGCGATCTCAGCGGCTTCACGCAATTGACGGTTGAGTTTGAGATTCGAGTAATTGAGCGCCAAAAGCGCGAATACGGCCATCACGACGGCAAACGCCGTCGTGAACACGCCGGCGATCTTGTTCTGCGTGAAACCGTAATGCGACGCGACGACCAGTCCGCCGCCAAGAAGCAGAAACAGGACCGCGAAGAACGAGAAAAATCGCGTGATGACATTCCAAAGCAGGTTCGACTGGTTCATTTTTCCCCTTCCTAAAATGTTTCGATGAGTTCCGGTTCGAGTTCCTCTTCAGCGACCTCTGCCGGGAACCGGTGGAATTCGTTTTGAAGATCAACGCTGCCCGGATCGGCGAGCCTGAAGATCGCGGCCGCGCTTTCGATGTTCTTGAGCGCGGTCGCGAACGTCGCAACTGATTGCTCGGTTTGTCGAAGGCTTCCGAGGACCTGCTCCGACTCGCTGATCGTTCCCTGAAAAACCTTGTAGGCCCGATCGCCGCGGGTGCTTTGGTCGCGCGTGTTCGCTGCTATCTGGCGCTGAAGGCCTGCGGCCTGGGCGAGTTGCTTTTCGATTTCGCCGACGGTGTTGCCCGTCTCAAGCGTTAGTTGCGACAAACCGGCGATCTCTCCCGTCGCCGCGACGAGCGAGCGCTCGACCTCGGCGATCTCGACCGCGATGGATTTATTCAGCGCGGAGATTTGTTTGTTGGTGTTGTCGGCGCGGGCCGCGAGCCGGGCGATTTCGTCGGTCACGGCCGTTAAGCCCGACGAACGTTCGCCGGTCTCGCCAGCTTGGATCGAAGCGTTCAGCGCGATCATATTGGTCCGGTGCGCCAGGTCCTCGACCGCCTTCGCGATCTTCGTTATCTCTTGGGACCGCTCGGCGAGGCGATTGATGCGGCTGACGGCTTCCTGGATCTGTTTCCGTAGAGAACCGAGGTCGTTTCGATTGTCCGCAGCCAAGCGCGCGCCTCTGCGGGCAGCTTCGATCGACCCTTCGCCGAAGGCTGAAACCCGGGAAAGGTCTTCGAAGATCTTCTCTATGCCTGACGGGATCTCGCGAAGGTCTGCCGCCGCCTCATTCAGATCGAGGACGCGCGATTCCTTGCGATGGATGAGTTCCTGGAGTGTTTGCCTGATCTCGTGGGCGATCGTTCGCGAAAGCTCGGAGTCGTTGCGGATCTGGGTCACGATCTCGGTCAGATTGTTGATCAGGAAACGGAACGTTTCGGAGATCTCGCGCGTTTCTTTGAAGTCGGATGTCAGTTCGGCGCCGAGGTTTCCTTTCCTGACCCCGACGATCTCGCTGGTGATCTGAGCAACGGCTGACTGCAGGGCTTCGAGCTGCTGCTTCGCATCGATCGATTCCGAGACCTTCGCGAGCAGTTTCTGGAATGAGGAGATCAGCCGGTCGCTGCCCTGGAGCGGCGTCAGCGCGACATCGGTATTGCCGTTGGCGACGTCGTCCATCAGCGAGACGAGGTTCTGGATCTGACGGCTGTTCCGGTGGAGCGTTTGCAGAAGTTCGTCGGTTTCGATCGACCCGGTCGTTTTCGGCAGCGATGTATTCGCGCTCCGCTCGAGGCTCTGCGCGAGCATTCCGACCTTCTCGATCGGGATCACAAGCTCGTTCGAAAGCCACCAGCCGAAGACCATCACGCCAAACGCGAGAAGCAGCACGGGAACGAAGATCGCGTAGAAGGTGTCGTCGATGACGAACGAAACGAGCAGGTACGAGATCAGTCCGAACGTGCAGATGAAAAACGCCATCGCGCTGGTGGCAAGCCAGATCTTGCCTTTTAGCGAATTGACGAGCGAATTGGCATTGTAGCGTGCCATAGGTTTCTCCGTTGGTCAGTTGACGACGAGCGAATTGAAGAGACGATCGACGTCGAGGATCCTGACGTCGGCCGAGTTGAGTGTAGCGACGCCCTGCACGTCGGCGTCGGTGGACGGTCTCACGTCGCCGCCGCGGATCGCGACGACCTCCGAGATCTTGTCGACGACAAATCCAACGAGCGTATCGAATGCCGCGAGGCGAAAAACGACGATCTTCGACCGTGAGGATATCCGGAATGCATTCCGTCGAAACGGAAAGTTAGCGATCGCTACGATCTCGCCGCGCAGATTGGCAAGCCCGTGAAGCCATGCCGGCGCGCCCGGCAGCGAGGCCGTCGCCTGCGGCAAAGCGACTTCTTTGACGCTTATGGCCGGAACACCGAAAAAATCGTCGTCCACTTGAAAGACGACGAATTTTTCGATATTCGAGTCCGGAGATTCCGGGGCCAACGAATCGGGAAGTGCCGATGCGAGGTCGATGTCAATGGCGGGCATCGGTGTCTCCTTTGTCGATCAGCCGAGGTAGTTGTCGACGGTTTTCATCAGAGTTTCGGGACCGAAAGGCTTGGTGATGTAGTCGGTCGTTCCGGCCATGCGCCCGCGGACCTTGTCGAAGAAGCCGTCCTTGCCCGAGATCATGACGACCGGCACGTCCTTCATGTCCGCGTTGTTGCGGATCAGTTTGCAGACCTGATAACCGTCCATCCGCGGCATCGTGATATCGAGCAGGATAAGGTCAGGGGCAAGACCGTTGAGCTTTTCAAGCGCGTCGAGACCGTCGATCGCGCAGATCACTTCGTGACCGCATTTTTCGAGCTTGCTCGAGATCAGTTTGCGGACGGTCGGACTGTCATCGACGACGAGGATCTTGCGGTTCTTGGATTTCGACTCCTGCGCCGTTTGCTGCTTCTCCATTTCGGCGAGCCGGATCGCAAAAGCATTCACCTGAGCGTCAAGAACGACGTTGCTGGGATTCGCCCGCACGGCATCCTGGAGATACAGGTATCCCTGCCGGAAGTTCCCCAGATTGACATGTCCGAGGCCGAGCTCGGCAAGCTTTTCGGCGCTCAGGCCGTAGCTTTCGTGCTCCCTCTCGAAGCTGGCGACGGCCTGCACGAGAATCTCCGAATTGACGCCGTTGTGATTGAAGACGGATTCGAGATCGGTCAGGCTCAGCACGGCACGGCACGAGCCGCAGGCAAGGACCTGCCTTTCGTTTTCAAAGTTGCAGAACGGGCACAACGCAAGGTCCTTGATCTCGGCGCGCGGCGCTTCTTCGACGCTGAACGAGTCGGTCGGGTCTTGGCCAAAATCGTGGGGCGCGTCTTCGGAGATCGGCGCTTCGAATGCGACAGGCTCGGCGACGCGGAGTTCTTCCGGCTCCGCGGCGGCTTCCTCGCTCGGCACCGCTTCCGCGGGAGCGTCGTAGCCCTGGGGCTCATTCAACGCAAGTTGCGGGACGTCACTGGTCTCGGGGTTTTCGGGCGCGTATCCGAAGAAGACGTCGGGCGACGTGTTCTTCCACTCCTCGTCGCGGTCGCCGGCAAATTCCGTTTCGCCGTGCGCGGCGAACGGATCAAGATTCGGATCTGATGCCATCGGGATGTAAAGATCGGGTTCGCGTTCCGGGGTCGATGTCGCGTGGATGTCGAAGGCCACGCTCATTTCGGATTCCTCGGCCTCGACCTCCTCCGAAAGCAGGGGCATTGCCTGCTCTTCGTTCTCGTCGCGGCTGAAGCCGACCGGCTCCGGCGATGATTCGAACGCTACCTGTTCGGGCTCATATTTGAATCCCGGGATCGAATTCAGATCTTGCGTCGGACTGTCGGGAGACGCATAGCCGTTTGAACCGTCTACATTTCCGACGACCGGCTCGGTGTATTCTCCGACCCCGTCGTCATGCGAAACGGTCATCGATTCGTCGCGCGCCTCGAACCCGTGGGGATCGGCGTGCGCTTCGTCAAAGGAATCCGCCGGCGCCTCGTCGAATTGCTCGGGGATGTTCGCGGGGAACTCCGATTCAAAACTCTCCGCGATCGCCGCCGGTTCTTCGGCTTCCGGTTTCGGCGCGAAGGCTACGGCAGCGGCCTCCGATTCTTCAACTTGATGGGATCCGGCATTTCGCGTTTGAGCCGACTCCGAGAGCGCGCGCCACGAGGCGAGGCAGGCGCGGGCCATTTCGTTTTCCGGGTTCAGGTTCGTGATCTTCAGCAGCGCTTCGGCGCGCTCTTCAAACGACGTCGACAGATGCGCCTTCAGCACCCACGCATCTTCCAGAGAGTCGTTTTCATCGAGCACGATCGCGAGCATCTGGCTCGCGGTCGAGTGATGTCCCTCGACGGCCTCGGCGACCGCCTCCTGAAGAACCTCGACCGCACGGTCGTCGTGGAACGATCGGACGGCCGCGAGCGCGGTTTCATTATCGGGATTGATCTCAAGAACCTTTTCAAACATCCGGGCCCGTTCGGCATCGGAATCCGATACCGATGCAAGCCACAGCCACGCAAGCTCGTTCTCGGAATCATGCTCGACGGCCTGCTCGAAACACTGGCGCGCAAAATGTTTGCGTTCCTCGCGCGAGGCATCGACGCCGCGCTGGATGAGCGTTTTCGCAAGAAGCGACCGCGTCGCTTTTTTCCATTCGATCGCGCGCGCGTTCTCCGGGTTGACCCGAAGCACATTGTTCAGGAAAACCAAGAGCTCTTCGGGGTATTCGCTGATCGATGCAAGCCACAGCCAGGCATTTTCGTTCTCGGGCTCGACCTCGGTGACCCGCAGCAGAAGCGCTTTGGCCTCGGACCGTCTTCCTTCCTGAGCCGCTTTGACGCCGGCCCGCAACAGCTGCTCGCCTTCCGACGGCGCGGCTTCGTTGACGGTTTGGTTTTCAACGAGTGGGATTGTGGACGCGTTTGATTCGAATTCAAGTCTCATATGTTTGGCAGTGGATGCGTTAACGCTGAAGTGGATTTGGAAAAATGGGAAACGACGCGAAAGGCGCAGTTACAATCCGGCCTGTGAGCAAGACGAATGCCAGACCCGCGACCTTCTCTGGCTGAAATAATAAGTCCTGTGTTTGATTGCAATTAAGGCCTCAAGAATTTTCTGGAATATCTCGCGGAATCGCAATAAAAGGCGGAAGTGACAATTAATGGCACCGAGGAATTGACAAAGAGTGGTATCTTCGCCGACCGATTCGCGTTGACGCTCAGGCTTGACGTCTTGCGCCTGACGGTACTGTGAACGACAATGGCGGCTGGGGCGAAATGCAGATGGGATTCGATTTGATCATCGTGGGAGCCGGTCCCGGAGGGCTTTCGGCCGCGCTTTGGGCGCGGGAACTGGGACTGTCGGCGATCATTCTTGAATCGGCCGACGAACCGGGCGGCCAACTCCTCAGCACCTTCAACCCGATCCGAAACCATCTCGGGGCCGAGGCCGCCGACGGCCGATCGATGCGCGACGGATTCCTGCGGCAGTTTGTAGGCGGCTTGCCCGAGATCAGGTTCGGTGTTTCGGTCCGATCGATCGGCGTGGCGCCGACGGAAGTTGAACTGTCGGACGGAACGACGATCGCCGGCCGAGGCATCGTCATCGCGACCGGCGTCAGGCGCCGCCGGCTCGGCGTTGCTGGAGAGGTCGAATTTGCCGGCCGCGGGATCATCGCGTCCGGCAAACGCGATTCGGAGTTGGCGCACGGCAAGGATGTCGTCATAGTCGGCGGCGGAGATGCCGCTCTCGAGAACTGCCTGATTCTGGGAGAGACGGCGAATTCGGTGACGCTAGTGCATCGCCGTGCCTCTTTTTCGGCACGGCCGGAGTTCGTCGCGGCGACGCTCGCGCATCCGAAGGTCGAGGTGGTCAAAAATTCCGTCGTCGAGTCGATCGAGGGTTCCGGCAGTGTCGAGTCCGTCTTGATTCGCGATCGGATGACGGGCGAGTTGCGGTCCATAGCGGCCGGGATCGTGTTGATCCGGATCGGCGTCGAGCCGAATACGTCGCTTGCAAACGGCGTCGCGGCGCTCGATGGGCAGGGTTATCTGATCGTCGATTCCGAGTGTCGGACAAGTGCCGGCGGCGTATGGGCGGTCGGCGATTGTGCCTGTCCGACCGCGCCGACGATCAGTACGGCCGTCGGAATGGGAGCGACCGCCGCGAAAGCGATTTTTTCTTGGCTTCGGCAGTAATTTTCGGTTATAATCTTCCGACTAAAATTCACGAAAATTTGAATTTTGTTCAAAGTTTCAAATTTTTTCGCCCCGACATTTTTGGGCTGACCTTTCGTCCTGTCGTTTTTGTTGAGTTTTATTGCGTTCGCTTTCGTGGAACGCAAAATGCGTTTTCGGAAGCAGCGACATTTTTCATCGAGCCATTGTCAATATTCAAAATCCCAGGAGGCACTATGATTAGGAGCAACTTAGTTAAGAGGTCGATCTCGGCTTTCTGCGCTTTGATGATGACCGCGTTCCTCGCGGTCGCCGCCAGCGCGCAGGCCGGTTCGACCAGCATCAACGGCACGATCACCGATCAGAACGGTGCGGCCGTTCCGGGCGCGTCAGTGAAACTAACGAACCCTGCGACGAGCTTCACGCGAACAGTCACGACAAATGAGGACGGCGCCTATGCGTTCTCGTCGATCCTGCCCGGCAGCTACACCATTGAGGTCGAGGCGGCTAAATTCAAAAAGGCTGTCAAGCGCGAAGTGAGGGCATCCGTCGATTCGACGTTGAACGTCAGCATCGCGCTCGAACCCGGCGAGGTTTCGGCGGTGGTCGATGTTACCGGCGGCGATATCGAGTCGGTTGTCAACACGCAGGACGCGACGGTCGGCAACAACTTCGTTGCCCAGCAGATCCAGCAGTTGCCGACGGATTCAAGAAACATCCCCGACCTGCTCAGCCTGCAGCCCGGCGTGACCAAGGAAGGTTACGTTTCCGGCGGCCGCAGCGACCAGGCGAACATCACTCTTGACGGTATCGACGTCAATGACCAGCAGACGGGCGCGGCGTTCTCGTCGATCCTTCGCATCACTTCGGAGTCGATCGAGGAGTTCCGTATAACGACGACCAATCCGAACGCGAGCCAAGGGCGTTCATCCGGAGCGCAGATCTCGCTCATCACCCGCAGCGGAACAAACAGATGGCGCGGCGCGCTGTTCGAGTTTCATCGTCCGGACAAATTCTCGGCGAACAACTTTTTCAACAACAAGGACGGAGTTCCGCGTCCGAACCTGAAGCGCAACATCTTCGGCGGCGCGATCGGCGGACCGATCGTCAAGGACAGGTTCTTTTTCTTCTTCTCGTACGAGGGCTTCCGCGAGCGTCAGTCGTTCCCGGTCGTCAGTACCGTTCCGCTCGCGTCCCTCGGCCGCGGCGAACTGAAGTTTATGGGCGCGGCGCCCGGCGACGCTCCGGGAACCAATCGTCTCGTGACGCTCAACACGGCGACGCTGAACACGATCTTCCCGTCGGTCGGAATGAACCCGGCGGCGATCGCGGTTTTCGCGCAGGCGGCGTCGAAATATCCGGCCAATGCGACCGGTTTCGGCGATGGAATGAACACCGGCGGTTTCCGGTTCAACGCGCCGGCGCCGGTCGATCAGAATACGAGCATTCTTCGTCTCGACTGGAACGTCAACGACAAGCACCAGATCGCTTTCCGCGGAAACTATCAGCAGGACAGCTCGATCGCTCCGTCGTATTTCCCGGACACGGTCGCACCTGAATTCTGGAGCCATCCGACCGGTTTCGGTCTCAACTACAACTGGACGATCAGCAACAACAAGGTCAACAACTTCCGTTATGGTCTGACGCGCCAGGCGTTCACCAGCGGCGGCGATTCGAACGAGAACGCGATCACGTTCCGTTTTGTTTACCAGCCGAAGGCGTTCAGCACGAGCCTGAGCCGGATCACCGAGCTCCATAACTTCACCGACGACTTCACTTGGGTCGTTGGCAAGCATACGTTCCAGTTCGGCGGCAACATCCGTCTGATCAACAACAACCGCTCAAGCCTGGCGTCGGCATTCGACTTCGCGACCGCCAATCCGTCGTTCTATTCGTCGTCGGGCCGTGTTCTGAGCAGTCCGCTGATCAGCGCCGGCTACACTATCAACTCGAGCACATCGGATGTTCAGGCGGCGATGTCGGCCCTTATCGGCCGTTTCTCGCAGTACACGGCGAACTTCAATTACGACATCAGCGGCAATACGCTTCCGACTGGTACCAAGATCGTCCGCAATTTCGCGACCGAAGAGTACGACAGCTACGTTCAGGACGTTTGGAAGCCCTTCAACAACCTGACGCTGACGATGGGCCTTCGGTATGCGCTCAGCCGTCCGGTCTATGAAAAGGACGGTTACCAGATCGTCCCGAACGTTCGCCTCGGCGACTACTTTGACAAGCGTGCCGCCGATGCCGCACGCGGTGTCGCGAACAACGATCTGATCCAGTTCAAGCTCGGCGGTCCGAAGAACAACGCTCCGGGCTTCTACAGTATGGACTGGAACAACTGGCAGCCGCGCGTCGCGGCCGCCTGGTCGCCGAATTTCAAGAACAAGATCCTGAGATCGATCTTCGGCGGCGAGAACGAAGCGACCTTCCGCGGCGGCTTCGCGATCACGAACGATTACTTCGGGCAGCAGCTCGCGGTGACGTTCAATAACCTGACGACCCTCGGGTTCACGACCTCGGACACGATCGCGGCAAACACATACAATGTCACAACCCGTCCGGCGCCGCAGTTCACGGGGTTCGGTCAGTCGATCCGCACGTTGCCGAACATGTCGGCTCCGAACCGGTTTCAAACGCCTGCCGACGAAGATCAGCGAATCGAATCGTCGCTCGACCAGACGCTTGTTTCGCCGCAGCACTATACGTGGAGTTTCACGTATGGACGCCAGCTTCCGAAGGGAATGTACCTCGAGGCTTCGTACCTCGGCCGCAAGGCGAAAAACCTCTTGGCGACCCGCGATGTCATGGCGCTGAATAATCTCGTCGACCGTACCTCCGGAATGGACTGGTACACGGCGGCGGGCAAGCTACACGATCTCCGTGCGGCGAACACGAACATCAACAATATCCCGACGATCCCGTATTTCGAGAACCTGTTCCCGGGACTCGGCGATTATTTCTGGGGTATTCCGACGTGGACCTCGACGCAGGCGGTCTATGCGATCGTTGCTCGTCAGGACTTCGCCGGATTTGATTTCTACGACGTACTCGATTGGACGTACGTACAGTTGTTGATCGATGACGGTCCGACCTGGGCGAACCGCTTCTTCCATCCGCAGTACGCCGCGTTCTCGGCGTTCAGCACAGTCGCCGAGTCGGACTATCACGGCGGTACGCTTTCCTTCCGTCAGCGGCTCGGAACGTCCTTGTCGTATGACATCAACTACACGTTCTCGAAATCGTTCGACAACGCTTCGGGGCTGCAGACCTCAGGCACGTACGGCTCGGCGTTCATCTTGAACCCGCTCCGCCCGATGGACAATTACGCGGTCTCCGACTTCGATGTCCGTCACGTTGTCAACGCCAACTTCATTTACGAACTTCCGTTCGGAAAGGGACGTCAGTACTTCAGCAATATGAACTCGGTCGCCGACGCCATCTTGGGCGGTTGGCAGATGACCGGAGTCTACCGCTGGAACACCGGTTTGCCGACCCAAACGCCGTTTGACGCGGCGCAGTGGGCGACCAACTGGAACGTTCAGTCGAACGGCGTTCGAATCCGTCCGGTCAATTCGACGGCGGTCCGCTCGAACGGGAACCTGTTCACTGATCCGATCAACGCGTACCGTTCGTTCCGCAACGCCCGACCGGGCGAGACGGGCGACCGCAACGTGCTTCGCGACCCGGGGTTCTCGGTTCTCGACCTCGGGCTGTCGAAGACGTTCAATATGCCGTGGGAAGGCCACAAACTGCAGTTCCGCTGGGAAGTCTTTAACGTGACCAACACGCAGTACTTCCAGAGCACGAACGTGACCCGCGCGACAATGGGACTCGGTCAGGATTCGGACATCACGAATCCGGGATCGTCATTTGGCAACGTTTTCACCGACATTCAGGGACAACCGCGCCGGATGCAGTTCGGATTGCGTTATTCGTTCTAAGGTCTTCGGATCTTTTTGACGAAGAGGCCGGGGCGGTTTGCCCCGGCCTTTTTTTGTTCCAGGAATCCAGGTTCCAGATTCCAGGGATTCCAGATTTCAGATTCCAGATTCCAGATTCCAGGTTCGAGATCTCAGGTTCCAGATCAACGCTGTCCTAGACGTTGCGCGCCTGCGAGTCGACATCCGGATTTCACTGATCGAAGCGGATGCGTATCGCCGCGATTCGCACCAAACCCCCAGGTGTTCCTCGTCCAATCAGACGGCCGGGGGAGGATTTGGCAGCCCCGAAGGGGCGAAGGAGCGATAACCCCGGGTGCGAACCCGGGGACACGCACTTAAACAAGGAGAAAAGCCACGAAGGGGCGCAGCCGCACCGTCGGAACTCGTAATCCGCGGTTTGCCGTCGCTTTAATCCCGGGGCGAGCTACGCCCCTTGCGGGGCTTACGTCAGGAAGCGGCGGTCCGGCCCCGGGCTCACGTCCGGGGTTACCGCTCCTACGCCCCTTCGGGGCTGAGATCAGTATTCAGCTTTCAGGACTTCAGCTATAGGTAGCCCAAAGAAGCGCTTTCCTTCATTCAATCTGAACCGATGTCCAGGACAGGATTGATTCAAGATTCAAGATATTCCAGATTCCAGATTATCATTCATTCCTTCACTGGCCGGGCAGCAGTCCAGCCCTGAACGATTGCCTATGGATCGACGAGCGGCGTTCCGACAGGCTCGTGGAACCTGGGACTTGGAATCTGGAGTCTTGAACCTGAAATCTGGAATCTGGAACCTGAATCAGTTCGGCATCAAAGCGCCCCGAAGGAATCATTGCCGGTCGGCGGAGCGTGAAGATGGCGCGTGTCGTTTATCGCAAGCACCCGGATGTTCTGATGGCCCCGGATCTCGAAGCGATTGATCCCGCAGTTTGACGTAACCAGCCAAGGCGTCTGTCTCGTGAAACGGTCGATCGCGCCGATCATCTGCAACGTCATGAAACAGATCGCGCCGGTATGGGAAAAGATCGCGATCCGCTCACCCCTGTGCGAATCCATGATTTGACGAAGCTCGCGGTTCACACGCTTAAGGAGTTGTCTATAGCTTTCGCCCTTACGGATGACGTGGTTTACGTCGCGGTTGACCAAAGCGTAATAGTCCCGGGGATGCTTTTCGCGCGATTCATCGAAGGTCAGGCCTTCAAGAACGCCGACGTGGCGTTCGCGGAACGCAGGGGTCTGTATGATGGGGACGTCGATCAGTTCGCTCAGAGGCGTCGCTGTCTGGACAGCGCGCAGCAGATCGCTTGAATAGATCGCGTCGATCCTTTCACGGGCAAGCGCTTCGGCGGTTGTCCGCGCCTGGAGAAATCCGAGATCCGAAAGCGGTGTCGCCGAATGTCCGCCGAACCGACCCTCGGCGTTGCCGGCCGATTGTCCGTGACGGATGAGATAGAGACGGGTCACTTGCATTTGGGATCTTCGATTTTAGATTTTAGATTTTGGATTTTGGATTCCGGACTCGATGAGTACCTTGATCGGCGAACCGGCAATTGCCGGTTCAAGTTGGCCCGGTATGTTGCGTGACCCTACGGTGATCAAGGGAATCCAAAATCCAAAATCCGAAATCATCAGGCTGCTTTCACTTCGGCCTTCAGCTTTTCGGTTTGGTAATGGGTAGTTAAGGCGTTGATGAATTCATCCAGCGCCCCTTCCATCACCAGGTCGAGCTGATAGACCGTGAGGCCAATACGGTGATCGGACACACGATTTTCCTTGAAATTATATGTTCGGATCTTCTCCGACCGATCGCCGCTTCCGACCATCGACTTGCGCTCGGCCGAAAGCGCCTCGTGCTGTTTCTGCTCCTCGAGCTCCTGGAGCCGGGCTCGCAGGACGCGCATCGCCTTCTCGCGGTTCTTGATCTGTGATTTCTCGTCCTGCATCGAGACGACGACGCCCGTCGGCAAATGCGTCAGGCGCACCGCCGAATAGGTCGTGTTGACCGACTGGCCGCCCGGACCGCTCGAACAGAAAGTATCGATCCGAAGATCGTTCTGATTGATCTGGACGTCAACCTCCTCCGCTTCGGGGAGAACCGCGACCGTGATCGCCGAGGTATGGACGCGACCGGCGGTCTCCGTTGCGGGAACTCTCTGCACGCGATGGACTCCCGACTCGTAACGCAGCTTGGAATAGACGCGGTCGCCCTCGATCACGGCCGACGCTTCCTTTATCCCGCCGACGCCGGTTTCGGACGCTTCAAGGATTTCGAACTTCCATCCCTGTCGTTCCGCGTAACGTGCGTACATTCTCAAGATCTCGGCGGCGAACAATGTCGCCTCGTCGCCGCCCGTTCCGGCACGGACCTCGATGATGACGTTCTTCTCATCGTTCGGGTCCTTCGGCAGAAGCAGGACCTTGAGTTCTTCTTCGGCTTTCGGAAGACGTTCGCTGAGTTCGTCGATCTCCATCTGCGCCATCTCGCGCATATCGGAATCGTCGGCGGCGTCAAGAAGCTCGCGCGCTCCGGAGAGGTCTTCGGTCATCTTTCTGACCTCACGGTATTTTTCGACGATCTCGCCGAGCGATCGGTGCTGCTTCATCAACTTCGTGTACGCCGCGATATCCGACGTCACGTCCGGCGACGAGAGCTGTTCCGTGATCTCCTCGTAGTTCTTCTCGATCTGTGCAAGTTTTTCGAGCATTCTTGGTTCCTCTTCCGCAATCAATTCTGCGGTTCTAGCCTCAGCGATTCGTTAAGCGAGACGATCGCGACCTCGAGCTGGTCGTCATCCGGCTCTTGCGTCGTGATGTTCTGAAGCCAAAGCCCCGGCAGCGTCATCAACTTGAAGATCGCGCCCGATTCCTTTTTTGCGGCGTAACGGATGACCTCGTACGAAAGCCCGGCGACGAGCGGCATCAGCGCGATCCGGACGATGAGATTGAGCCACATCGCTTCAAAATTGATCACCGAAAAGAGCACGATGGCAACAAGCATCACGACCATCAGGAACGAAGTTCCGCAGCGCGGATGCTGGCGTCGCTGCGGCCGCGCGTTCTCGACCGAAAGATCGAGGCCCGATTCCCAGTTGAACACCGTTTTGTGCTCGGCGCCGTGATATTCGAAAACGCGCCGGATGTCCTTCAGGAACGACATCGAGAAAATCATGATGATGAAAAACACCATCCGGATCAGGCCGTCGATGAGATTGAACGCGACCCACCCGCCGAACGTGTCGAGTTTGATCTTCCAGACATAAGCTTTGATGAACTCGAGCCAGCCCGCGTCCGGCGCGATCACAGGGGACGGCGCGAAACCACCCCAGATGAAAAGAAGGTTCGTCAGCACCAGCGGCGCGACGATGAACAGCGCGATGTTGAACGCGAGCGCGAAAATGATCGAGCCGACCGCGCCGGCCGATTGCTGTGTCTTCTTCGCTTTTGACTTCTCCGGCATCACGACCTTGGCCTTGGCCTTGAGAAAATCCTCATCGGTGGTGCCGTCAACAAGGACCGGAATCGTTTCGAACCCCTCGTTCTTCGCCTTTTCCTTCGCTTCGAGGTCTTCTTCGAAAATCTTCGCAGAGAAATTAAGCGCTTTGATGCCGAGCGCCATCGACTGGATCAAGGTCGCGCCGCCGCGGATGACCGGGATGTTCATCCATTTGTATTTGTCGCTCCAACGCGGCAAACGTTCGGCCGTCGTTACGATCGTGCCGTCCGCGCGCCGGCAGGCGATCGCGTATGCCGACGGCGTGCGCATCATCACGCCTTCCATCACGGCCTGACCGCCAACGATCAGGTCTTTCTCAAGCGACAGGAAAAGATGAATGAACTTTCTCATAAATATGTTCGGAGGCGACTGCGTCGCGATTCCAGATTCCAGGATTCC
>CAZARD010000071.1:19227-23306 GCA_964487505.1 uncultured Blastocatellaceae bacterium
AATCCAAAATCCCCAATCCGAAATCACAAATCCCAAATGAAACTGACGCCTCGGCTTTTTCGGTTGCCGATCGCCGGAAGGTCAGACCTCGAGCGACCGGCGCGAAAAGCGTCGGCGTCAGATTCAAATCAGCTAGTAGTTGATCAAAACCAACAAACTATTTACCGCGCGCATAGCGCTTGTTGAAGCGGTCAACACGTCCGGCGGTATCGACAAGCTTCTGCTTGCCGGTGAAAAACGGATGGCACTCCGAGCAGATTTCGATGTGCAGATCTTCTTTCAGCGTCGAGCGGGTCTTGAAATTGTTCCCGCACGCGCAGATGACGGAAATATCGTTGTATTTCGGATGAATTTCAGGTTTCATTTTTTCAAATGGTCTCCTCTTTGTCTAAAATCGTGCCCCGGAGGCAAACTCCAATAATATGTTCCGCCGCTCGATCCCGTCAAGTTAGACGCGCCTCAAACCGTCGGCAACACGACCTCGGCGGCCAATAATGATTCCAAACGCTGCTCCTTGATGCCGTAAAACTCCTTGACGGCGCGGATCTCGTCATCAAACCGGGCCCGGTCCGATTCGGCATTGACGCGCGTTCCGACGATCATGTTGTTCTTCGGCGTATGTTCGAGCGGGACGAACTCGAAGATCCGTGTCGCATAGCCTGCGCGTTCAAGAAGCAGCGAACGGAGTCCGTCGGTGATCGTCTCGGCCTCGCGTTCGAGCATCACGCCGTGCTTGAGGATGTCGCGGAGCATCGCCGGCGGGGCGATCTGCGGCCGGACCTCTTGATGGCAGCACGGCGCGACGATGATCAGTTCAGCCGCGGCACGGATGCCCTTGAAGATCGCGTCGTCGGTTGCCGTATTGCAGGCGTGGAGCGCGATCAGAACGTCGACGTCGGTCAGGCCGAACTCGTCGATCCGGCCGCGTGTGAACTCGAGTCCGTCAAACTCCGACGCCCGGGCGATGTCGTTGCATAGGTTGACAAGTTCGTCCCTGGCATCGACACCCGTGATCTTGACGTCGATGCCGCGGATGTTCCGGAAGTAATCGTAGGTCGCGAACGTCAGATAGCCCTTTCCGGAACCCATATCGACGATCCTTATCGATCGCCGGTCCTTGAGATCCGATTTGTCGACGAACCCGGCGAGCGTTTCGACAAATCGGTTTATCTGCTTCCATTTGTCGTGCTGCTTTTCGCGAATCTCGCCCTTGTCGGTCGTAATCCCGAGCGCCTTCAGATAGAACCCGGCCGGATCGACGAACCTTTTCTTTTCGCGATCGTGGTCCGGTTTCGGCGCCGCCTTGAATGTCGGTTTCGCGACGTTCAGCCGTGATTTCCCCTTCTTGCCGATATCGAGTTGAAGATCGTTCTCCGTCGTGAAGAGATGGCCGCCGAAGAAGCTCGAGCCTAGCAGATCGCGGACTATGCTCAGGCCTTCGGTGAAATCGTGATTTTTGGCCGTGTCGCGTGTATCATAGCGATAGAGAAAGAAGAGGCGCAGGCCTTTGCGGGTTTCGATGAGCCGGATAAGAAGCTTTTGCAGGTGCTCGTCGGATCCTCTGTAGTTTCCGAGCGTCAGCTTCACAAAGGTTTTTTCGTGCAGGCTTTTGGCCAGTTCGGAGATGAATTTTTCGACGTTTTCGATCATTTGGGCCACGCGGCGCAAGTCGAATCATACGAGAAAGCAATGCGGACAATCAACCAAGCCGACTTCCTGAAATCGATGCTCGCGCTCGTAAAGGAGACGTTCGAGGGAACCGAGACCGACTTTGGCACGATGTACCTCGATAAGGAAACGTCCCTGTTTTCGACGCTTGAGGGAGTCGATGCCGCGACGGCTTCGCGAACCATCGGCGCGAGCGACGTGACGATCGCCGCTCATTGCGAACATCTGCGTTTTTATATCGATTTCCTCAACAATTACTTGAACGAGAATTTCGAGATCGTCGATTGGAAAGAGAGTTGGAAAACGGCGAAGGTCACGAAAAAGGAATGGAACGCGTTGCGCGGCAGGCTTCACAAGGCTTACCAGACGGTGATCGATACGTTCAATGACGTCGAGACCTGGAACGATCACAAGATCTCGGGCGCGCTCGGGATCCTGACGCACACGGCATATCATCTCAGCGCGATCCGGCAGATGGAGAAATTCATTCGTTCCGACGACCAGATCCTGGAGGTCGAAAAGATCGGATTATGAACAGAGAAATATTCGTCAGATCGCTGGCCTATCTCTTGCGCGAGACGTTCGAAGGTTCGCCCGAAGGCCAGCCGAGCGCGTATCTCGACCGCGGCGTCGGCATCTTCGCGACGCTCGGAAGCGCCAGCGCGGCGGATGCTTCGCGAACGGTCAAAGGAACGACCGCGGCCGCGCAAACAGAGCATCTTAAGTTCTACCTCGACCGTCTTCGTGAGTTCATCAACGGCCGCACCGAGGCCGTCAAGTGGGAGCAAAGCTGGCTCATCGAAACCGTTGACGAAGAGGAATGGGCGGCTCTGCGCGAATCGGTCAGGAGATCGTACGAGGAAACGCTCAAGCTCATCGCCGAGCACGACGATTGGAGCGAGCGGAACGCCGGAATGGCGATCGCGATGCTTGCGCACACCGCGTATCATCTTGGGGCGATCCGGCAGATCCTGAAATCCGAATAAACCGAAGCACGCCGATGAACCTGTTCCATCTTGCATTTCCGGTGCGCGACCTGACCGAGGCGCGCGATTTCTACGGCGGAGTTCTCGGCTGCGATGAAGGCCGCAGTTCGGGCGATTGGATAGATTTCAACCTGTGCGGGCATCAGGTCGTCGCGCATCTCGCCCCGAATTCCGGAATCGTACACCGCAACGAGGTCGATCGTGACCACGTTCCGGTCCCGCATTTCGGGGTCGTTCTTCCGATGGACGAATGGGAGGCGCTTGCGGCAAGACTTCGTTCAAAGGGAGTCGAGTTCGTGATCGAGCCAAAGATCCGCTTTAAGGGCGAAGTCGGCGAACAGGCGACGATGTTCTTTCTCGATCCGTCGGGCAACGCCCTCGAGTTCAAGGCGTTCGCCGATCTCTCGCAAGTTTTCGCCAAGTAATCTATCGCGCAGGACCGACGAAAACGCAGATAGGTCGGTGAGTTCTGTATGGCCTGTTTCCGACTTATGAAAATACTGCTTTTCTTGCTGCTTTTGGCTTTCTCGATCCCCGCCCAAACGCGTGAGATGGCGGTTACCATCGACGACCTGCCTGTCGTTTCGACCCGCTCCGATCTCGCAACCCGCCGCAAGATCACACGAAAGCTGCTCGGACACATTGCGAAAGCCAGGATACCGGCGATCGGTTTCGTGAATGAGGGCAAGCTCTACGCCGACGGCACGCGTGATGAGGCGCAGGTCGATCTGCTTCGAATGTGGCTAAGGTCGGGACTCGAACTCGGAAACCATACGTATTCGCATATGAGCCTTCACGACAACCCGCTCGATGCGTTCGAGGCCGACATCCTCAAGGGCGAGGTCATCACCAAAGAACTGCTGAAAGCGAACGGTTCGACGATGAAGTTCTTTCGCCATCCGTATCTCGCGACGGGACTCAGTTTGGAGATCAAACGCGGCCTCGACGCGTTTCTACAAGAACACGGTTACACCATCGCGCCCGTGACGGTCGACAATGCCGACTGGATATTCGCCCGGGCCTATGACAACGCCTTCGACAAGAACGACAAGGCGCTGATGAGGAGGATCGGCGCCGAATACGTTAGATACATGTCGGAGAAGCTCGTTTATTTCGAACGGCAGGCCCTCAAGACGTTCGGACGGGAGATCAAACAGGTACTTCTGATACACGCCAACCGTATCAATTCCGATTATTTGGATGATCTCGCCAAAGCGATCAAGGCGCGCGGGTATCGATTCATCTCGCTTGAAGCCGCGTTGAAGGACGACGCGTACCGATCGCCCGACAATTTCGTTAAGCGCGCCGGGATTTCGTGGCTTCACCGGTGGGCTCTCGACAAAGGCAATGACAACGTGGTTCCCGGTGAACCGCGCGTTGCCGCGTTCGTGTTGAAGACCTCTGGATTCGACTCAGAATAAACCC
>CAZARD010000072.1:0-9932 GCA_964487505.1 uncultured Blastocatellaceae bacterium
GGGCCGCGGGATTCCAGGGCCTCAGGATTCCAGATTCCACGATTCCAGGATTCCAGGGCTGCGTGGATTCCGGATTCCACGATTCCAGGATTCCATGGCTACGAGGATTCCAGGATTCCAGGATTCCATGGCTACGAGGATTCCGGATTCCACTTTTCCAGGAAACAGGCATCTCAGAATCGAAAGCCACTGGAACCTGGAATCTTGGAATTTGGAATCTGGAATGCCGGGGTTCGTGCAGGTTTCAGCGTGCGGAGCGCGCGTCGCATCGATAGCACCACGTGGAGCAGAGCGGAACGTGGTGTCGAAACCGAACATCGCGAAAAGCGTGTGAAACACGCGTCTCTGTTTGTTTTCGCTCGGCACCGCGCGTTTCACACGCTCGGTGGCTAATGTGCGCGTCACCACACCAGATTCGGCTTCGCCTTCACCTGGTGCTACCGATACGACGCGCGCTCCGCACGCTGAATATGTGAGATCTTCACTCAGACGGATTACTTCGACAGGCTCCCTACCTCGTGGAATCGTGGAATCTGGGCTCCGGAATGCCGGGGAGCCTGGAATCGTGGAATCTGGGCTCCGGAATGCCGGGGAACCTGGAATCCTGGAATCTGGAATCCGAAACGCCGGGGAGCCTGGAATCTGGAATCGTGGAATTTGGAATCTGGAATGCCGGGGAACCTGGAATCGCGGAATCCCTTGATCCCGGCGGTCTTTGCCTTGACAAGCTATTGGCAAATAAATAATCTAGACATTCGTCTCCGGACGGACATTCCGCAGTAGCTCAATGGCAGAGCATTCGGCTGTTAACCGAAGGGTTGTAGGTTCGAGTCCTACCTGCGGAGCCAATCATATCTATTAGAAAAGGGCGCCGTTACGGCGTCCTTTGTTGTCTAGAAACGAATCCCACTAAATTCATGATTCGGGCGCCGTGCGTGAACGCATCGGCGGAAGGACGTCGTTTTACGCCTGCCTCTGGAATACTTCGGACGGGAGCTGGAATTCAAGACTCGGAGCACTGACCGTTACATAAACTTAATCTTTTGTTGACGGAGGCTTCATCTGAAAGGTCTATCTTGGAGCCAGAATGCACGTAGGACAAACGCTAGAGACCGCAAGAAGCGACTCGTATGTGGGCGTAGCGGCCGGGTCCGTATGGCCGGAACGGGACGCATCTCCGCTTGTCGTAGACGAGCGATATGAGGTGACGCTTGCCGGAAACGCAAGCGAGATCAATTCAGCCCTCAGGTTGCGGCATCAGGTATTCAAGGTCGAGATCGGGAGCGCGGTTACCGAAACAGCGGCATCGGGACTCGAATATGACGAGCACGATTTCAAGTGCCGACACCTGATCGTTATCGACCGTCGGACCGGAGAGACGGTTGGCACTTATCGCGTGAATACGATCGAGACCGCCGGGTTCCCGGACCGATTCTACTCCGCAAGCGAGTTCACTATCGAGGACTTGCCAGAAGACGTTCTTCATAACGGAGTCGAGATCGGCCGTGCGTGTATCGCAAGAGAGCACCGAAATACGCGCGTGCTCTTCCTCCTGTGGAAAGCTCTACTCGCGTTTCTCAGGAGTTCCGGAAAACGCTATTTTTTTGGATGTTGCTCGATCTTTACGACCGACGCAGAAGTCGGCCGGCGCGCGATCTGGCGGTTATCGCGCAACGGACACCTTCACGAACAGTTCCGGGTTTTGCCGAAGCGAAACGGTCTCGCACCTTTCACAGTTGACGATGGGCTTGATGTCGAACTGCCGCCGCTTTTCAATATGTATCTGCGACTCGGCGCCCGCGTCTGCGGGCCGCCGATGGTCGACCTCGAATTCGGCTCGATCGATTTCTTCGTCGTTTTCGACGTTCAAACAATGAACGAAAAGTATCGCCGGATGTTCTCCAAATAGAACCACTTAGCCCGGATTACGCATTTGGAAACTTCTGCCGCGGATTTCACGAATTTCGCGAACAAAACACAGATTGATATGTGAGAATTCGTGCAATCGGTGGCGAAACGCTGTGAAGTCATCTTATCGCGTAATCTGGGTTTAGACGAAGACCCTCTCTTCAAGATCCCAAGAAAGGTCCCGACCGAATGTCAGCAGGGTCGAACAGCGAGTTCCGTAACCCGGTGTTTTGATGAAGATGGCCGAGATCGCCTTTTCGAACTCGCAAGAAACTCCCGTCGACGGAAGTTCTTCGTCCGCAGCCAGCGACTCGTCGGCGAGGATCTTAAAAAGATCATCGGACCGGATCTCCCCGCCGAGAAGTTGACGAAACCGTTCCTTGCCAACCACGACTTTTGGCCACGGAGTGTCGAGCAGGTGATTGCTCAGACCATAAATTCCCGGTGATAACGATTGAACGCGGCCATCGCGATTTGAGAAATAGAGGATTCTGCGGCAACTCGCTGAGACTTGCCCGACAAGCAGATTGAAACCCGAATAACTGTCAGCCACAAGGCGTAGATCTTCCAGGTATTGTTCAGCCGAATCCGCTGATCGGAGAAAATTGCTGACCAGCTCGCCGCGCGATCTCGCGCCGGGGGGCGCCCCGGGGTCTCTGTAATTTGTCACGGCAGCGAACCGTCCGTCGCGGGTGACCCCGAGCCAGGTGCCTCGGGCAACAAGGTCCCGGCCGGCGTAGATGGCCGGCTCATCTTCCCAATATCCCGCGGGCTGCGACGGTCGATCATAGGATTCGTCGCGGTTGGCAAGCAAGATCAACGGATGGTCGGGATGCGAATCAAACGCAAAGTAGATAACGCACATTGTCTCGTTTTGGCAATCCGCTTACGACCGGTCGTCGAAATGCGGGCGTTCGCGATCGATCTTTCGGTCCGCGCCAAATGTCATCCGGATCAGATCCGAGATGCCGGTCCGGCCCGCGCCGGCAACAATGTTCTCGCTGCCGATCTCGAAGGCGAGCCGCCATTGCGCGAACAGTATGCGATAGGCATCAAGCAAGCCGTATTTCGGATCGTAGATATTTGTTGACTCGCTGGTCACGCCGTTGAGCTCGATGATCTTGAATTCTCCGGCTTGAAGACTTGCTGCCGACTTGGACCGAATGTCGAACCTGCCAAAATAGAACCCGTCGATCCCGCGGCAGATGTCATCGATCTTTTGAGCAAGGATATCGGTCATCAGGTGAGACCCGTCCAAGAAGATCGCGCCCCTTGAATGCGTTCCGATATCGACAAGCCGAACCTCTTCTCCGGAAGCGGGCACTTGATCAAGCCGGTTCCGGTTACGTTCAAAATACCGCTCTGCCAGGCAAACGGCCCGCGCATCGTTTAGGATGAGTTCCTCGACGGTCGCGCGGCCGTTGCCGATCAGCGTTGGGAACTTCTTTTCGGTAACTGAGAATATCCGGCCGACCGTATGCCGTGGATGGCGATAGTAGAAAACACTCGCCTCGATGCCGTCCGCGAATTCCTGAATTATCAGATCGGTGTCCGACGCAAGGATCGTCGCCTCGAGCTCGCGAATCGAGTAAACGATCGAAGCGCCCTTGCCCCGTTCGCCGGCGTCGGGCTTGACGGCCAACGGAAACGAAAGCGAATTATCGTCGATGAACCGCCAGGCGGATTCGAGACGATTTTCCGCTTCCTGAGCTCTGTCGATTATCGCGTGCCGAAGCAGGGACGTCCCGGTGGCCGGCGATTGCCTCAGGAGGTCATAGATGTCGTTCTTTGATTCACCCTTGAAACCGCCGGCGGGCAATGACGGATTGGCCGCCGTAAATGCCGTCAGGCTTCGATGCTTTGCCGCAAGTACGAGCACATAGATCACCACCGGTAGATAGAAGACCTGCACCGGCCAGAACTCCCATTTGACGACGCGCTTGAAACGGCCGATCAGGAGTCTGCGATTTCGCCAGGACGAATACTTCACGACGAATCTGATCGAGAGGGCCGTTACGACCAGTCCGAGGAGCGCATTTTGCGAGAAGATAAAGGCCTGCGAGAACGCGGCCGAGCCGACAAGGATCGGCGTCCAAAGCGCAGACGCCAGAACAAAGTATGCTGCAAATCGAACGAATCCGGTTCCGAACGCTCCGGCGGCGACATACGTCGGCAACCGGAGACCGGTAACAAATCGGCTCAAAAAAACCGCGGCGGCGGTATTGCTCTCAAGCCACGTCCGCGCCTTCGAAACCGACCGTTCGGGGATGAAACGCTTTATGAACCGAATGTTAAGAGCCCTCGCGCCGAACATTCGGCCGGCGCCGAACAACAGGATGTCTCCGGCGAAGATACCCGCGAAACAGGCTGTCACCGCGACGGCAAAACCGATCCGCCCGCTCGCGACGGCGGAACCGGCAAGCACGCAAGCGGCATCTTCGCTGACAAAGGTCGCGAAAAAGAAGAAGATGAACAAAGCGGCGGCCGGCAGTTCTCCGACGCCGCTCTGCAAAATGTATGTCAGCTCCGACATTGCTCTTACAACCGGTCAGCGAGCAGCCGTCCGACCCCGGGCAACTCGCGGCGATGTATGAAGAGGATCATCAAACTCAGGACAAAAACCAGTATTGCGAGAAGGAAAAGCAGACCGCCGTCGTCCTGAACGACGATGCCGAGCTTTGTCAGATGACTGAAGATCGCGCCCGAGATCGTGCCGAGAGCGACAACCGCCCCGAGCCAGGCTTTACCGGGGATCAGCAGAAGGATGACCGACAGAAGTTCGATGAGTCCCGATCCGATCCGGCCGTAGGACTCGATCTCCGGCCCCATTAGCGTAGAGAATATGTATTTCGATTCTTCAGCTCCGGTAAACTTGAAAAACAATGTCTGAAACAGAATCACCGCGACGATGATACGGCAGATCCAACTAACGATATGTATCTTTGACGACATACTTTTCTCCATTAGGCTGCCTTCCGAGCCCAGTATTCAATGGTCGAAGGCGCGACTCCAAAATGCTCCGAAGTCGCGATACCGAAACCGGCGAGTTTCTCTCTGACCAACGCGTGATGGTGAACTGTGTGGGTATGGACGAACTCAGCTTCTCTTGCGAAGCTCGACGGAAGCCACAGTCCGCGATCGATCTCTGAAGCGACCAGAACCGATCGGCCGAGGAGGCGCGGATCCAAACTGTTCAGCCGCTGCATCGTGAAGCGATAGCGATCGATCGCGGACTCGCGGTCGGTTTCGACACGAACGTCGCGCTGGCGATCTTGATAATCGATACGACCTGTTTCAAAACCGTTCAGAAAGCTGGTTATAAAGTCGAGGTCGTGACGCAATTGCGCGCCAATGCTTCCCGTACCGTTCGCGATCAGGCGAAAGATGTTGTCATCGATCGACGCGATCAGTTGTGTAGCGCGCTCGAGTTCGGCGACCAACGGCTTGAGGATTGCCCCTGCGGATCCTGGTTCGCCTCGGCAAGCATCTGTCTTCGTCTCTAGGAGCATTTGAATTTCCATTTCCGCATCGATAATTCCATTTCGGAGTTCAAATATTCCAAACTTTTTCTCAATCGGACTCGCAGGACCCCCCAGTTCAGAGGTTATTTTTCGCGGCCGACTTGGCGCGATCGAACAAGACCGGCGATATTCCTGAGGTTTTCAAAGGGCATGGGTCTTGCAAATACAATCAGTTTGAAGGGAGGTGCAATCATGGAAAAAGCGGCGCGCGAAGTTATCGCCTACAATTCGAGGATAGCGTCGAAACTCGAGGAAGTCGCGGAGATCCTGGGCCAACAGGGCGCGAATCAGTTCCGGATCGGCGCTTATCTGCGGGCCGCCGAAATGATCCGGAAACTTGACCGGCCATTGGACGAGATAGTCGATGAGCGCGGACTCGCGGGTCTGGACGAGTTGCCGGGTATCGGACAGACCTTGGCGGGATTGCTTTTCCAGATGGTGAAGACCGGCCGGCTGCCGATGCTCGACCGCCTGCGCGGCTCGATCGATCCGTTGCTGACCCTGTCTTCCGTGCCGGGCGTTGGAATCAAGTTCGCGAAGATGCTGCACGAGGAACTCGGCATCGACTCGCTTCAGGAGCTCGAAATGGCGACGTACGATGGACGCCTGGCGGGGATAAAGGGGTTCGGCCTGAAGCGCATCGCCGGCATCAGGGACTCGCTCGCGGCCCGGCTCGGCCGCATTCCAAAAGACCACGGAGACACCCGATCCGACGAACCGCCGATCTCGGAGATACTCGACGTCGACCGCGAATACCGCGAGAAGGCCGCAAGCGGCACGCTCCACCGGATCGCGCCGCAACGATTCAATCCGAGCCACGAGGCTTGGCTGCCGGTGCTTCACACCGTCCGCCGGGGTCACCATTACACGGCCCTCTTTTCAAACACGGCGCGAGCGCACGAACTCGGGAAAACAGACGATTGGGTCGTCGTTTACTACGACACCGACCATTCGCAACGCCAATTCACGGTGGTCGATGCGGCGCGCGGCGCGCTTGCCGGCAAACGGATCGTGCGCGGCCGGGAGAGCGAATGCGCCGAGCATTATACCCACGAGACCGGCTCCGACCCTCCGCCCGATCATCCTGAAACCGCCGATCGACGCTGACGGCCCAAGCTCCCGTCAACGCGCTATTTCCACGATTTCGCGGATTTTTCCCCGGCGATGCCGGAGTCGCGCCAACCGGAACGCGCGTCAAAAGCAATTGTCTCAGCAGTTGGCGCTCGTTATCGACTGGCACGTCAGTTGCGCGTTTTCAGTTCAGGCGTATGTATGGCCGCAGGTGACTGAAATGTTTCGAATATTTGAAAACCGTGAGGAAGCGGGCAAGGAATTGGCAGATCGCCTTTTGGAGTTTGGGGGACGAAACGATGCCGTCGTGCTCGCGCTGCCGCGTGGCGGGGTTCCGGTCGCGTTTGAGGTCGCGACAAAGCTGGGCCTTCCGCTCCACGTGTTCGTGGTGCGGAAGCTGGGGGTTCCATGGCAACCGGAGCTTGCGTTCGGCGCCATCGCCGCGCACGCGCGCGTCCTGAACGACGACATCGTCCGCGCGTGCGGGCTGACTGAACAACAGATCGAATCGGTTGCGACGGCCGAGACCGCTGAGCTTCATCGGCGTGAGGCCCTGTACCGAAATAATCGTCCGCCGCCGAAATTCAAAGGAAAGACGGTCATTCTGGTCGACGACGGGCTTGCGACCGGCGCGACGATGCGTGCAGCCGTGCAAGCTGTCCGCGCGAAGCACCCGGCACGGATTATAGTCGCGGTTCCGGTCGGTTCCGCCGACACCTGTCGCGAGCTCGGCAAGATGTCCGACGTGATGTGCGTTTGCTCGACCACGCCGGAGCCTTTTTATGGCGTCGGCATGTGGTATCGCGATTTTTCGCAGACGACCGACGATGAAGTGCGCGCTCTGTTGGAACGGGCCGAGGCGATAGGGAAAAACGGCGGAGCTTCCGCTGCGAGGTGAGAAATGGCGTTCAAATACCCGATCGAATTGATCGACGACGTGGTTCAGGCGGCGCGTCTACGCCCGGAGTTTGATATGGAAAAGCAAGCCACAGACATCCGCGAGGTCCGGATTCCGTCGGGCGGAGTCGTTTTGAGCGGAGACCTCGCGATACCGCCCGATGCAACGGGGATCGTGGTCTTTGCGCACGGCTCGGGCAGCAGCCGGAAGAGCGTTCGAAACCGCTATGTCGCCGGGGTCATCCAGGCGGCCGGCGTCGCGACGCTTCTCTTCGATCTGCTTACGCGGGAAGAGGAGATCGAGGAGATGTACACGCGCCATCTCCGCTTCGACATCGATCTGCTGGCCGGTCGGTTGCTCGGCGTGATCGAATGGCTGGCGACGCTCGCGGAAACGAAGAATCTCAGGGTCGGCCTGTTCGGAGCGAGCACCGGCGGCGGGGCAGCCCTCGTCGCAGCCGCGCGCGCACCCGACGCAATAGCGGCTGTCGTCTCGCGCGGCGGCCGTCCGGATCTCGCAGGCGACAGCCTCGCGGAGGTCCGCGCGCCGGTCCTGCTCATCGTCGGCGGCAACGATGACGTCGTGATCGGCCTCAACGAATCGGCGGCCGCGCAAATGACCTGCGAATGCGAACTCGAGATCGTTCCAGGAGCGACGCATCTTTTCGAAGAGCCCGGAACGCTTGAAGAGGTCGCGCGCCTCGCCGCGGAATTCTTCAAGGACAAGATCGGCTGATTTTTCGATTTTGGATTTTCGATTTTCGATTTTGGATTTTTTGGATGTTGAATCCCGAATCAGCCCTCGTAGAGGGCGTAAGCGTGTAGCGCGCAGCGCAAGTTGCGGGAAATCGGTGGGCAAGAGTACGGCGAGCTCTCGTAGAGGGCGGCAGAATGCGAACCTCGGAATCGGGCACGGGTGAACGATTTAACTCGCTTCCCTGATCAAGGGCTCGCTCCTGTCGCGCTCTACGAGGACTAAATCCAGCGATCCGGCGCTTGATCCCGCAGCTGGTGCTGCGCGCCACACGCTGACGCCCTCGTAGAGGGCTTATTACGAATCCAAAATCAATGCTGTCCCAAACGTTTGGCGACTGCTTCATGAAGCCCTGATTTCATTGCCCGACAATTGCCGAAATCGGCGTTTTCGAAACGAACTTCCCGAATTCTCTTGGGACTTCCAGTCGATTCGACAAACCCCGTTCAGCGTGCGGAGCGCGCGTCGTTTCGATAGCGCCAGGCGAGGGCGCAGCCGAGCCTGGTGCGAGATTTCCGATACGATCAACGAGCGTGTGAAACACTCGTCTTCTGCCCAACGGACCGGAGACGCGTGCGCCGCACGCTCCCGCCGAAGCCGGGCCGGCACATTCCGCGTCGCTCCATGCTATCCATACGTCGCGCGCTCCGCACGCTCAAGGAGCCGGGATCTGCTTGTCCGAATGGAAGCCGATGTTTCGTTCGCCTTGCGCAACGATCTTCAACGTTTAGGACGGGATTGATCCAAAATCGAGAATCGAAAATCCCAAATTAGATCTCCCTGAGGTCCTGGGCGTTTCGCTTGAGCCAATTGTCTTCCGGATAGAGGGCGCCGGGATCGATCGTGTGGATGGTGTAGGCCTGACGCGAACGGCCGCTGGTATTCGGCAAGCTGTAATGCGGGAGCAGGCCGTCGAGGACGATGCAGGTTCCCTTCGCGACCTCGAGCGGAACCGCGCCGTCGGTGTCGTACGGGGTTTGGTCGAACGTCACGAACTCGGTCCCGGCGGATTGCTTTCGGCGAAAGCGCGAACGTAGCGGCGTCCGATGCCCGCCCGGTTTGGCCCACAAACAACCGTTTTCCCGAGTGGCGTCTTCGAGCGCGAACCAGAATCCGACGCAGGACGCAGGTTCGGTGTAAAGGAACGTCGCATCCTGGTGGATATCGACCACGCCCCCGATCCGCGCGTGCTTGAAAATGTACATGCTTTGGATGATCACCGACCGCGACATACCGAGTTCGGCCGCGAGTCGTTTCATCTGCGGGGACCGTGAGAAGGCGTCGAAGACCGGATCGAGATCGTGCATCGCGTGACCAATCTTGTTGAGCGAATCGAATAGCGGGAATTTGAGCTTGCCGTCGGCGTCGAACGCGTCCTTTTCGAAGAAGAATGAGATTCGATCGCCGGAATCGAGGAAGTAATCATCGCTCGTACGCGTCTGCTCCGAGGTCTGAAAGACCGACGGATGACCGTCGAAATCGAAACCCGCGACCAGTTCGGCGGCGCGCGCGATCAGCGCATCGCACTCGGCATCCGAGTTGAATCCCTCGAGCACGAGGAAACCGTCGTTTTGAAATTTCTCGAGCATTCTCAGGGCTTGGATTTCAGGATTCCAAGATTCCAGGTTCCGGTTCCAGGATTCCAGATTCCAGGCACTTGTGATTCCAAATTCCAGGATTTCAAGATTCCAGAATTCCGGGATTTCAAGATTCCAAGATTCCGATCGGTGGCGATTCTGGAACCTGGAATCTGGAATCTTGGAATCCTGGAATCTGGAATC
>CAZARD010000072.1:10032-21893 GCA_964487505.1 uncultured Blastocatellaceae bacterium
CTGGAATCTTGAAATCTTGAAATCCTCGGAATCCCAAGCGGTCACGCGTGAACGCGTAACTCGTACGTGTTGACGAAATCCCAATTCACTTTGCGGTGATCTTCAGGACCTCGCCGTTGGCTTCGTCCGTGACCAGATATAGATTTCCGTCCGGACCTTGCCGCACGTCACGGATGCGCTGGCCGCGATCTGTCAAGAGATGCTCCTCACCGACGACGCGGTCGTTCTTGATGACCAGCCGGACGAGCCTTTTTGAGGCAAGTCCGCCTATAAAAAGACTCCCGCGCCAAGGCTTGAAGGGCTTGCCAGTGTAAAATTCCATTCCTGACGGCGCGATCACCGGATCCCAGTAGTAGACCGGACGCTCGAAACCTTCCCGGTCCGTCACCGAGCCCGGAATCGGCTCACCCGAATACTCTTCGCCAAAGGTCGCGACCGGCCAGCCGTAGTTTCGGCCCTTGACGATCAGGTTCAATTCGTCGCCGCCCTGCGCGCCGTGCTCAACCGTCCACAGACGTCCCTTGTCGTCGAAAACGGCCGATTGCAGATTCCGGTGTCCGAGCGTCCAGATCTCGGGCAATGCGTCCTTGACCCCGACGAACGGATTGTCATTCGGCACCGTTCCGTCCGGATTGATCCTGATGATCTTGCCGAGATGGTTGTCCAGTTTTTGAACGCGCGGCCGATTAACAGCCCGGTCGAAACGGTCGCCGAGCGTTATGTAGAGCTTCCCGTCGCGCCCGAACGCGAGCCTTGACCCGAAATGCAGCCCGTTGTTGTAGGTCGGCAACGCGCGGAAGATCACTTTGACGTCGGACAGCGTCTTCCCGTCTTTCGAGAGAACGCCCCGCGCGACGCTTGTTCCGCTGCCGCCTTCCCTGGTCTCCGCGAAACTCCAATAGATCGTACGGTCCTTCTTGAAGTTCGGGCTCAGCGCGATGTCAAGCAAGCCGCCCTGGCCGCGGGCGGTGATCGGCGGCAGACCGCCCTGCGAGCTCAGCTCGGACACGCCGCCCTGGCCGACCGGCAGAACGCCCGTGATCGGCGGCCCGATCTCACCGTTGGCGGTCACGACCCGAAGCCGGCCCGGTCGTTCGCTCACGAGCAGGTCGCCGTTCGGCAATGGCTCGACGGACCACGGATTCACAAGGCCTTTGGCGATGACCGTCACCTCGAACGCGACATTGGACTTCGCCTCGCAGGCGCGCGTCTGACCGTCGAACGCCGGCTTCTGTTCCGGTGCATTCGGCGGACGCGTCTCGATCGGCGCGCACGCCGGCTGGGCCCGGGTCGCGTCCACAAAACAAAGGACCAGCAATCCGGTGACAAACAAAACTGCTCTGATCATTTCTTGATACCCTCCCTTGATTCGATGTACCGCGCCTTTGATCCGCAAATGTTACGGCAGCCTGCCCGGCGTTATCGGCGCCCCGGCCGCCTCGAGTTGTTTCTCGAACGCAGGGATGTCGGTCTCGAGTAGTTTCTTGAGCCGCGCGAGTTGCGGGTTGAAAAGCGATTCAGCCAGCGCGAACTGGTCGAGCTGCGTTTGCGTCGGTTTGACGGTCGAGAGCCTGATGGCCCCGGCGACGTATCCGATCCGGTCGCCGATCGACGGCGGCGGGATCTCGGAGTTCTCGCGTCCGCCGCGAAGTTCGTTAAGTATCGAATCGACCTCGGCGTTAAGCGCGTTCGCGGTCTCGACGAGCTTCGTATTCTCGACCGGAGCTTCCTGCGCGGCGCGTTTCAACAGAGCGATACGCGATTTGGCGCCCGTTGCCGCATCGCCAGCGGCACTGATCGCGCGAAGCAGTCCGAAGGTCTTCTTCTGGAACGCAGAAAGCGATGCGATCTCGTCCGGCGTCATCCGCTCGCGACCCTCGACGACGATATTGAAACTCTGCGATCCGGGCAATGCGGTGACGACGCCGTTGACGCGGAGCGCCATCGACACCGAGTAGCGTCCGGGCATCACGAGCGGGCCTTGAGGACCGAACGTGAATCCTTCGGGCGCCCCGGCCGGCAGTGCGGCCGGAGCCGCGATCGCCGGGGTAACGTAGCGCATGTCCCAAACCACACGGTTGACGCCGGCGGTCGCGGGAGCGCTGATCCGGCGGACGATCTTGCCGTCGGAATCAGCGACGGTGAACAACAACGCCGGCGGCTCCTCTTCATTCTCGGCCCTGAGTTCCGCGATCGAAGGATACTTGAACGGCTGCTTCTTCTTTTCGGCATCGCGTTCCGCTTCCTGGCGTTTCTGCTTCAGGGTCTTCGGCGCGTCCTTCAGAAAATAGGTAAATGTCGCACCGTACGGGGGATTCGGCGCGGTGTAGAACGAGGCGCCCTGAAATCCGGTGAACGGCGCGTTCGAGCGGACATACATCAGGGCGTCCTTGACCGGGAACAGCACCGACGACTGTTTGACCGTCTCGAGCTTGACCTGCCGCAACGCCGAGTAATCATCGAGCACGTAGATGCCGCGGCCGAAGGTCGCAAGCACGAGATCGTTCTCCTGCTTCTGGATCGCGATGTCGCGCACGGCGATCGTCGGCAGCCCGGCCCGGAGCTGCGTCCATTTTCCGCCGCCGTCAACCGTGAAGAACAGCCCGAATTCGGTGCCGACGAACAGCAGGTTCGGATTGACGTGGTCCTCGGCGAAGCCGTAGAGCGATCCGCGTTCCGGCAGGTTTGCCGTGATCGACGTCCAGGTCTTGCCGAGGTCCGTGCTCTTGACGATGTAAGGCTTGAAATCGCCGTTCTGATGGTTGTTGAAAAGCGCGTAGATCGTGTTGACGTCGTGCTGCGACGTCGCGACGCGGGTGACATACGAAAGTTCGGGGATCCCGGCTATCTTGTCAACCTTGCGCCAGTTTCCGCCGTCGTTCTCAGTGATCTGGATCAGGCCGTCATCGGTCCCGACTACGATCACGCCGGCCTTCTTCGGTGATTCCGCGATCGCCGAAGCATTGCCCCAGAGCGCCGTCGATTGATGCTTCGCGATCGCGTCCGGCCCCCAAACCTTGCCCATCACGGGCAGCGTGTTGCGGTCGATCCCGCGCGAGAGATCGCCGCTGATCGCCTTCCAGTCATCGCCGCGGTTGTCGGTCTTGAAGAGCTTGTGACCGGCAAAATAGAGCCGCGTGTTCGCATGCGGGCTGATGATGAAGGGCGAGTCCCAGTTGTACCGCTGGGATTCGATGTCCTTGCCTTCGATCGGGGCGATTCCGACCCGCTCGCCGGTTCGTTTGTCGAACCGGACGAGCCCGCCGTTCTGGCTTTCGGCGTAGATGATGTTCGGATCGAGCGGATCGACCTGCGCCTTGAATCCGTCGCCGCCGTTGGTCACGAACCAGTCGGAGTTCATGATTCCCGCCTGATTCCTCGTTTTCGCCGGACCGCCCAACGAATTGTTGTCCTGGGTTCCGCCGTAAACGTTGTAGAACGGGACCGAATTGTCGGTCGTCACGTCATAGAACTGCGCGACCGGCAGATTCGCCTTGAAATGCCAGTTGGCGCCGCGATCGAAGCTCTCGTAAACGCCTCCGTCGCTGCCGACAAGGAGGTAATCCGTGTTGTTCGGATCGATCCAGATCGCGTGGTTGTCGACGTGCTTGAGCCGCTCGCCGAGCGCGCGCTGGGTGCGGCCCGCATCGTCGGAAACCTGGAACACGACATTCGGGATGTAGACCCGGTCGACGTTCTTCGGATCGGCCACGATCTGGCCATAGTACATCCCTTGGGCGATCTGCGGGCTCGTCCTCTCCCACGTCGCGCCCCGATCATTCGATCGGTAAATGCCGCTCAGCGTGCCGCTCGCCTCGACGGTCGCATAAACGACATTGGTGTTTGCCGGCGAGACCGAAAGGCCGATGCGACCCGTATCGCCCGGCGGCAGTCCCGATCGCAGTTTTGTCCAGTTGTTGCCGCCGTCCGTCGATTTCCAGATCGCGCTTTCCGGCCCGCCGTTGATCAGCGTGTAGAAATGCCGGCGACGCTGCCACGAAGCGGCGTACATCGTATCGGGATTCGACGGATCGATGACGACGTCCGTGACGCCGGTATTTTCGCTGACGGTGATGACGGCCTTCCACGTCTTGCCGCCGTCCGTCGTTTTGTAAAGGCCGCGCTCGCCGCCCGGCGACCAGAGCGGTCCCTGCGCGGCGACGAAGACAACGTTCGGGTCGCGCGGGTCGATGGCGATCCGCCCGATATGTTCCGACGTCTTGAGGCCCATGTTCTTCCAGGATTTTCCGCCGTCGTCGGATCGGTAAACGCCGTCGCCGTAACCGACGCTGCGCTGCGAGTTGCGTTCGCCGGTTCCGACCCAAACGGTGGCCGGATTCTTCGGATCGAGCGCGATCGCGCCGATCGAGAATGCGCCTTCGTTATCGAAAACGCTCGTCCACGTCGTCCCGTTGTTGACCGTCTTCCAGACACCGCCCGAGGCGACGGCGACGTAATATTTCGCCCGGTCGGTCGGATCGACGGCGAACGCGATCACGCGGCCCGACGTGACCGCCGGACCGATCGAACGGAACCGCATTCCGCCGAACAGCGATGAAGGCATCGGATCAGGTGTCGGCGTCGGAGCGACGGTTGCGGCCGGCGAAGGTGCGGCGGTCGGAACGGGCGTCGGACTCGGCGTCTGCGCGACGGCCGCAAAACCCAAAACGATGGACAAACTGAGAGCGACGAGAAACGAAGTTGATCTGCGCACGATTGGAACTCCCGAAATTGATTTAAGTAGAACGGATTCAATCCATTATCTTCTGATTGCCGGCGACTATCAAGCAATAGGGTCGGACGCAGCGATCCGGCGGCGAAAGGCTGAATCTCGGAATTGGGGGTTCAGATTTGACCGTGTTCCAAAACCGCATCGGCGAACGCGTTTTCGTGTCAAGCGACCACGAAACGAGGGCGCCGTCTTGCCGTAGCTTTGGAACAACACGCTCCGACGCGACAACAGACGACCGACATATCTGCTTTACCGTATATCTACTGCTTCAGCTTTTCCAAAAACGCGTCCTCGATCGGCGCTTTTATCTTGACGACCTCGTCGACGTTGTCGTTCGGTATCGTCATCGACAGGACGTACTGCTTAAGCTTCCAACCGCCGGCCTTCTTGACCAAAACCCCCGAACCGCGGCAGATCTTCATCTGCGTTGAGAGAAGTTCATCGAACCACGCCAAATCGCCCGACTTTGACAAGAAGATGTTGCGCTTCACCGATCTAAAGTTCCAGGTTCGCTTGCGGTCGAAGTAAGGCTTCGCCCAGGCCTTGAAACTGGGCTTGTCCCAATGTTCCGTGGCGTCGGTTCCGATAAACACGCCGTCTTCGTCAAAGAACGCAAAATAGCGTTCAAACTCCGCGTTGGCTGCCGCGACGTTGAAGTCGTCGAGCATTCTGCCGATCTCGAGCCTGGTCTTTTCGGCGCGCGAATCGGCGGCCGGTTTCGGCACGGGGTCCGCTTTCCGGTTCTGCCCGGAAGCGGCCGCCGCAGTCACGATTGTCATCACGGTCAATAGAACAAGTTTTGTTGCGATCTTCATCCTCGATCTTCTCCCGAATGTTTTTTACGTACATTCAAACACAGATGCCGTAACAATTGAAGAGGCGCTATACATATGCACATACAGATATGTTCAACGGAGTCGCCCGAATCACGCAATAGCGGCAAGGATTGCTCGTTGTGCTCGTTGTTCGCCATTCTCCGGCGTCGATCCGGGATAACTGGCAGCTAACAGCTAATAGCTATCAGTTGGCCGTTATGTTTGAAAAGACTTGCGTATCGAAGGTCGGGCGTGTCAGAAAGAAGATTCGGACGCCGTCTTCACGCAATGCTCAAACGCGTTAATGGGGCTATCCGCATTCCCGTCCCGGGCGGCCGGACCCGGGCCCGCGGGCCGGGCGGAAAGGATTATTTGCAAGAACCGACGTTCTCCGCCGTTCCTAGCATAGATCAAGTGGATTGATTTCTTTTGAGCGGAGCGAACGAAGATGAAAAACCTTGTATTTCTAGTCGGCGTGCTTGCGGTAGTGATAGCCACGGCAATGATCGGTTTCGTACTCGAACACGCGCCGGGCGAAGTGAGAAACGAACCTGGAAGTTCCCGGAATCCGAAAGGGACCCTAAAGGCCTTTTCGTCTGAAGCGGAACTTCGGGAATTTCTATCGAAGCTGAAGGCCCGGTCAAGGACGCGCGGGGTGGCTAATTCGTCCATCTCGAAGGCGGACGGAGCGGTTCAGAGCACTGATCAAAAGGAATCGGCTCCGACAGTCGCAGCGGAATCGATAACCAACGTCCAATCCGCGGGCGTCGACGAGGGCGGGATCGTGAAGGTCCATAAGAACCACCTCGTGATCCTCCGCCGCGGCAGGCTCTTCACGGTCAGGATCGGCGACGGCGAACTCGCTCCGGTCTCCACGGTTGACGCCTTCGGCCCGGAAATCGATCCGAGCGGAACGTGGTACGACGAGATGCTGATCTCGGACCGGACGGTGGCGGTCATCGGTTACAGTTACCAACGTGGCGGCACCGAGATCGGCGTTTTCCGGATCGACGATGACGGTCGACTTGCTTTTAGATCGACCTGGCATCTGCGGTCCAACGACTATTATTCCGCACGGAACTACGCAAGTCGGTTGATAGACGGCAAACTCGTCTTCTATACTCCGCAATTCCTGGGTTACTCCGACGAACCGATCGATGACTTCCCGGCGGTTCGCAAATGGCGAAGCGGCGCGTCGTCCGCCGACTTCAAACCGATCACGGCTCCCAAGCGTGTTTACCGCGTCCCGGACGCGGACGACTTCGGCTGGGAAACGACCCTCCATTCGGTGACTACCTGTGATCTCGAAAGCGATGATTTCGAATGCTCGGCAACGTCTGTGATCGGCCCGGCAGGCCGCGTCTTCTACGTGTCGGCGAAGGCGGTTTACATCTGGGTGACGAGTTGGAATCAACGCGGAGGGGAACAGCGCGCGAAATCGACGATGTACCGTATGCCGCTCGACGGATCCGCTCCGTCGGCGGTCGGGGTGTCAGGGAGCCCGGTCGATCAGTTCTCGTTCCTCGAAGGAGAGGACGGCTTCATCAACGTGCTGGTCCGTTCGAACGGATCCGGCGACGGAATGTGGAGATCGAACTTCGCCAGCGGAGATTCGGCGCTTTTGCGGTTGCCGCTCGAGAGTTTCGGAGACGGCACCGATGCCGCTCCGTCCGCGCGGTACAGATCGATACCGTCGCCGAAGGGCTGGAATTTTCACAACCGCTTCATCGGGAAGTATCTTCTTTACGGATCGGCCGGCGACGGTTACCGCACCGACGCTGACTCGGAATCGAAACTCTATGCCGTGCGCTGGACTGATGGCGCCGTTCACACGGTCGATCTGAAACACGGCGTCGAGCGCATCGAAGCGATGGGCGCCGATGCGTTGGTCGTCGGAAGTCGCGGCCCGGACCTCTATTTCACATCGGTCTCACTGAGTGACGGCGTTCGGGCAGAGTCGAACTACGTGAGGCGCAACGCCGCACAGGGAGAATCGCGCAGTCACGGATTCTTCTACCGCTCGCTCGACCGCGATTCCGGGATTCTCGGACTTCCGATAGTCGGGGGCCGCGACGGTTACAATTACTACGACGAGTACATTTCGGGATCGGCGTCGGTCGTGTTTCTGCGCAACGAATCGCTCGACCTTAAGGAACTCGGCGAGCTGCAATCGAAGCAGTCGGGCCGGGCGAACGACGGTTGCCGCGCATCGTGCGTCGACTGGTATGGCAACGCGAGACCGGTATTTCTGAAGGGACGCATCTTCGCGCTTCTCGGATACGAGATCGTCGAAGGAGCGATCGACGACGGTCGGATCCGCGAGACGAGACGCATCAGCTTTGCGCCCGGACGCAACTGACCTTATCTATCTCAAAGGACTGCCGGCTGTGAACTCGTCGCTTCCGGCCATTTGCCAAATGCCGCTCTCGAGTTTTTTCGAGGGCGGCATCTGCGTCAGCGCTCGGGAATAAGCAAAGATTATTTATTTTCATTGACAATTATCTTTCGTTATAGTAGTCTGCCCTCTGTCGCTATCATGAACTCAGAAAATTGTTCAGAGAATCCATTGGTCCTGCCGTATTTGTCGGCGCCGTGCGCGGTCATTTCGGCCTATCCGTTCGGAAACATTCCCTGAATCGGGTAGTGACATCGGAGGTTGCGCAGAACGAATGTCATTACCTGAGAACAAGGTAGTGATTTTTCTTGTCCAAATGTCGAGTGAATCGGATGAGATGAAGCGAAAGACCGGAGCGCGTCTGCTTTGCGAAGCGCTCGTGAACGAGGGCGTCGATACCGTTTTCGGCTATCCGGGCGGAGCGGTGCTCCATTTCTACGACGAGCTCGTCAACTTCCGCGACTCGCTGACCCATATCCTTGCGCGGCACGAGCAGGGCGCGGTCCATATGGCTGAAGGTTATGCGAAGGCGACCGGCGAGGTCGGTGTCGCGCTGGTCACGTCAGGGCCTGGCGCGACCAACACCGTGACGGGAATCGCGAATGCCTATATGGATTCGACGCCGTTGGTGGTGATCACGGGTCAGGTTCCGACGCATCTTCTCGGCACCGACGGGTTTCAGGAGATCGATATCGTCGGCATCACGCGTGCCTGCACGAAGTACAACTATCTGGTGCGGACGACCGAAGAGATCCCGGAGGTGATTCGCGAAGCCTTTTATCTCGCAGCATCCGGCCGTCCGGGCCCGGTGCTGATCGATATTCCGAAGGATCTGACGGCACGGCGCGCGGAACTCGCGATGCCGGACCGACTCGAGATACCGGGTTACGCTCCGCACTCGTACGCGCCGGCGGATCGCGTCGAAGCGGCGGTCGATCGGATGCTGACTGCCAAACGCCCTTTGTTCTACGTCGGCGGCGGCATTGTCCACGCCGGCGGCACGCGCGAACTGACGGAACTCGTCGAACGCCTCGCCGCTCCGGTCGCGATCACGCTGATGGGACTGAGCTGCTTTCCGTCGGCGCATCCGCGGTCGCTCGGGATGCTCGGCATGCACGGCAGCTACGCGGCGAACATGGCGATTTCCGAGGCCGACGTGATCATCGCGATCGGCGTCCGTTTCGACGATCGGGTCACCGGCGATCTCAAGAAGTTCGCGCCCAGCGCGGAGATCATCCACGTCGATATAGATGAATCGTCGATCGACAAGAATGTCCGGGCGCACATCTCGATGACCGGCAACGCCAAGGACGTGATGCGGCAGATGATCGAAGTTCTCGGAACCAAGCGGCAGCCGTTGGAAAAGCGCCTCGATCCGTGGTGGGAAACGATCCGCGCGTGGCAGTCGCAAGCGCCGCTCGGATACGAGAACCATCCCGAGGTGATCCGGCCCCAGTTTCTGTGCGACGAGGTCAGCCGGCTGACCGACGGCGACGCGATCATCGCGACGGATGTCGGCCAGCATCAGATGTGGCTTGCTCAGTTCTACCGGTTTCGACATCCACGATCCTTCCTGACATCGGGCGGGCTCGGAACGATGGGGTACGGATTTCCGGCGGCGCTCGGCGCGAGCCTTGCCCGGTCCGACAAACTGGTCATCGCTTTTGTCGGCGACGGCGGTTTCCAGATGACGATGCAAGAACTCGCGACGGCGGTCCAGTACCGCGCAAACGTCAAGATTATCGTTATGAACAACGGTTTCCTCGGAATGGTCCGGCAGTGGCAAGAGGTGTTTTACGAAAACAACTATTCGGAGGTCGATATGCAGGTCCAGCCGGATTTCGTGAAACTGGCCGAGTCGTTCGGTGCCGTCGGGCTTCGGGTTTCCCGTCCGGCCGATTTGCCCGCCGTGCTCAAGCTGGGATTCGAGACGGAAGGCGTCGTCGTCATCGACGTCGTCGTTTCGCAGGAAGAGAATGTCTATCCGATGGTGCCGCCGGGCGCCGGATTGAAGGAGATGATCTTGGGATGACTCATTACATAACGGTTGAAATGGTTAATCGCTTCGGCGAACTCGCACGCATCGTCAATCTGATCAGCGGCCGCGGTTTCAATATCGAGAAGCTGCTCGTCAACAAGACCGATCAGCCCGAGATCTCACGCGCAAGATTGCTGCTCGACGGCGAAAAGGAAAAGGTCGATATCCTCCTCAAGCAGATCAATCGGCAGGTGCGCGTAACCGAAGCGCGGCTCGTGAACGAGCACGAAGCTCGCCACGACGAATTCTTCAAACAGTGATCGCGTGCGGGCGCAAGAAAACAGAAACAGGAAAACACAGCAATGAAAGTACTTTATGATCGGGACGCAGACACGCAGCTGATCAAGAACAAACGGGTGGCCGTCATCGGCTACGGATCGCAGGGACATGCCCATGCGAACAATCTCAAGGATTCCGGCGTCGAGGTCGTCGTCGGCCTTCCGGCCGAAAGCAAATCGTGGAAAAAGGCTGAGGAAGCCGGACTCGAGGTAATGTTCACCGGCGATGCGGTGAAGGCTGCCGACGTCATCATGATCCTTGTTCCCGACGAGCTCGCGCCGCGGGTTTATCGGCAGGAAATCGAACCGAATCTCGCAGCCGGGAAATCGCTCGCATTTGCCCACGGATTCTCGATCCATTTCAAAAAGATCGTTCCGCCGGCGGACGTCAATGTCTTTATGGTCGCGCCGAAAGGGCCGGGACATCTGGTTCGGAGCGAATATGCAAAGGGAGCTGGCGTGCCGTGTTTGCTGGCCGTTCACCGCGATGTTTCGGGCGATACAAAGGCGGTCGGACTGTCCTATGCGTCGGCAATCGGCGGCGGCCGGGCCGGTGTTATCGAAACGAATTTCCGAGAGGAAACGGAGACGGATCTTTTCGGTGAACAAGCCGTTTTGTGCGGCGGTCTGACGGCGCTGATTCAGGCCGGCTTTGAGACATTGACCGAAGCCGGCTACGCGCCGGAAATGGCCTATTTTGAATGTCTTCACGAGATGAAGCTGATCGTCGATCTGCTTTACGAAGGCGGCATCGACAATATGCGTTACTCGGTCTCGAACACCGCCGAATACGGTGATCTGACGCGCGGTCCGCGTGTCGTGAACGAGTCGACGAAAGCCGAAATGAAACGCATTCTCGGCGAGATCCAAAGCGGTCAGTTCGCCGACGAATGGATGAGCGAGTGCGACGGCGGAAAGGAAAACTTCAATCGGCTCGAAACCGCCGGTCGCGGGCATCAGATTGAAGAGGTCGGCGCCCGACTCCGCGCGATGATGCCGTGGCTCGGAAAGAACCGGCTTGTGAACGCGGCAAAAAACTAACCGATTTCTGATTTGGGATTTGCCGTCTCCGGTGAGTCGCAGATCAAGATCCGAGATCCCAAATCGGAAATCCGAATTGACCATGAATTTTTACGACTGGAAGAATGACAAGGAGCGCACGGTGGCGCATGGCTACAACCGCGGAGTCGCGGTCGGCGAAGGATTGATGTTGGCGCATGTCCGGCTCGAGCCCGGGACGATCACGGCCGCGCATCGCCATAAATACGAAGAGATCATTTACGTCGTTCATGGGCGATGGGAATTGACCGTTGGCGATCGCACTGTTGTACTTGAGCCCGACCAGTCGCTGACCGTTCCGCCGGATGTCGTGCATTCGGCGGTCGCGCTCGAAGAAGCGCTTGCTGTCGTCGCCACGAATTACCGGCCCGAATGGTCCGAGAACAGCGACCTTTGGCTACACTACAACGCTGAGAATCATCTCTGGGGAGTTTGACGATGTTGAAATGCGGATGCGGGATCGCGGATGCGCCGGTTCCGTTTTTTTCGAAAGGACGGATCAACTGACCTGATGCATCGCCGGGATTCGAACCCGCAATCGCCG
>CAZARD010000072.1:21993-23256 GCA_964487505.1 uncultured Blastocatellaceae bacterium
CGGCGCGGTTGAAGAATTTGGCGGGGCATAATAGATTCAGAGCATTGTGAGCGAACCGAGCATCAACAATCCGCGTGCCGAGATAGACGCGATCGACGAGCAGATTCTGGAACTTCTGAACCGCCGGGCATCGATCGCGCTGCGTGTCGGCGCGGCGAAATCGACCGTCGATACGTCGCTTTGCGACCCGCAGCGCGAATCAGAGGTGATCGATCGTTTGACCCGTGAGAACCGCGGACCGTTTGACGCGACGAGCATCGCCAACATTTTTCAGCGGATCATCGACGAATCGCTTCATCTCCAGCAACGCAACTTTCAGAAGTCGCCGCTTGCCGAACCCGTTGCCGAGCTCAATCCGGGGCGTATCGATCGCCGATCGCGTGTTGCCTTCCAGGGAGAGCACGGAAGTTTCAGCGAGGAGGCCGCGCTCAAGATTCTCGGCGATGAGATTCGGACGGTTCCGTGCCGGACCTTTGACGATCTTTTTCGCGCGATTGATGAGGGCAAGGCAGATCTGATCCTCTCGCCGCTTGAAAACTCGCTCGTCGGATCGGTCCATCGCTGCTACGATCTGCTGCTCGCGAGTTCGCTGAGCATCGCGGCGGATGTCGTCTTGCCGATCTCGCATTTTCTGATCGGACCACCCAACGCGACGTTCGAGTCGATCCGGACGGTTGAATCGCATCCGGTGGCGCTCGCCCAGTGTGAACGATTTTTTGCCGCGCATCCTGAACTGACCGGTGTGGCGGCGGACGATACGGCAGGAAGCGTCAAACGTGCGGTTGAGAGCAACGATCCAACGCGCGCAGCGATCGGCGGAAAGAGAAACGCGGCGATCTATGGCGGCCGGATCCTTCGCGAACATATCGAGGATCACGCCGAAAATTTCACACGGTTCGCGCTGTTGACGAACGTCGCTGACGAGAACGCCCGCGGATCGAAGATCTCGTTGATAGTCCGGCTCAAGCACCAACCGGGCGCGTTGCACAACGCGCTCCGCCCGTTCGTGCGCCGCGGAATCAATTTGATGAAGATCGAAAGCCGACCGATAAAAGGACAGCCGTCGGAGTTCAATTTCTATTTCGATCTCCAGACTCCGGCGAGTGAAAGCGAACTCCGCGGGGCGCTCGACGAGATCCGCGAACAAGCCGCCGAAACGCGGTTTCTCGGAAGGTATTCGACGCTTTGAGGAAAGTCGTCGGCGGTCAGTTGCCGGTGGACAATGGTCGCGCAAAGTCAGAACCGGGAGCGGTAGCGACCGGC
>CAZARD010000073.1:0-1696 GCA_964487505.1 uncultured Blastocatellaceae bacterium
GTCGTGAAGGAAGTGGTGCCCCCGGCAGGATTCGAACCTGCAACCAACGGATTATGAGTCCGCTGCTCTAACCGTTGAGCTACAGGGGCAAGAGCCTCTTCAGTTTATTAAATCGTCCTACTTTCGGCAAACATCGGGTCAAGAAAAGGCCGGCGAGCCTTCGCCGGCCTGCAGAAACGGGGGTAGATTCAATTCCGGATTTCCGGAAGGCGGCCCGTGAATGCGACCGCCTTCCGGATCCCGGGCTGCCCGAGGGTCACTGGCACTGCGTAAGAGGATTCTTCTTCTTGTCGCCGCTCTGGATATCCACGCCTGAGCCGAGCGTCGTGCCGTGGACCGTGAAACAGCTGTTCAGCTCGTTCGGAGTCAGGGCGCGATTGAGTATCTCGCGCCGTGGCTGCCAGACCAGACCCGTGTCATTTTCCAATTTCAGTCTGATGTTTTGCGCGTCTCCCGGGAAATTGAACTTGATCTGGAATCCGGACGTCTTGCCCTCTTCCTTCAGCGATTTCGGAACCATCACATCGGGATTGTTCGGATCGGGCTCTTCCCAGTTTGCGTAGAAATGGGCAATATACGCTCCCGAATGAATGACCTTGACCCACAGGTTGTCGAGCGGCGTGCACTCTTCGGTCACGAAATCGGTCGTCGAACCCATTTTGGCTACCGTATTGTCTTTCAGGAACTTGACCGTGTACGCGATCGGCACGCCCGGATTGTTCTTCGAATAGACGGCGTTCTTGCCCTTGATGATCTTTTGGATATCCTGAGCGTTCCGCGCCGAGACGGCTTCCGACGCGACCTCGGCACTTCCGCCCATCGTCACGACCGTGACCGAGGCGTTGCTGATGATCTTGTCGTAATTCGCCGCGGCCGTGGCGCCGACGGTCACCGCTCCGGCGGCGTAGTTGAAGGCCGCCTGCGCTTCCGTTGCCGTCGTCGATTTGTCGGTCTCCATTCGGAGCATGATGATGCGGCCGTAGTTGACGCTGCTGACGTACGCCGGGGCCGAAGGCTTCTCGGAATTGAACGCATCCCTCGCTTCCTCGGCGGTCACGCTCGAATCGAAGAACTGCTCCGGCAGATTCGGCGCGTCGAACGTCACGGTGTAGAAAACCTGTCGGTAAACCGCGACGATGACGTTCTTTTCGCTGCTGGACGAATACTTGAACTGGGCCGAGGCGTCGCCCGACGCCCATTTGACGTTGAAGCCCAGGCTCATCGCCAGTTGTTCGCTGCTGAAGGCGATCGTCGAGTTGTAGTTCGAACGCGACGGGTTGATGTAACCTTCCTTGAAACTGGTCGAGTTGTTCCAGAAGTTCAGCGCCTTGTTGACTGCGGTTTGAACCTTTCCATCCGTCGGGTTCGCGATCGTGAAGCTGCCCTCTTCCTGCAATCCGGGGAGGTCAAGCCGCAGATCGATCGGCGCGCGCGGAAGCCCGGTCAACGGACGCGGCTTGCCGTCCACCAATTCCTGATCGGCATAGACCAACGCGCCCGGATAGATCACACCCTGCGTCGGCTGCAGGATCGCGACGTCTTCGAAGTTCTTGCTCAAGCTCCGCTCCGTCCGCGTGCAGCGGATGATCGCGGCGTTACCCTGCTTGCGCTCTTTCTTTTGACTCTTTTCCTTGTCGACGATCAGCGTGCCGCCGTCCCCTTGGACCATTAGCAGCTTCCGAGCATCGTATTGCAG
>CAZARD010000073.1:1796-2891 GCA_964487505.1 uncultured Blastocatellaceae bacterium
TCGTCGAGAACGTTCTCGGTCTCGTCGATCAATTGCTGAACGAACGCCTCGGCTTCCGCCGCGCTCAACGGTTTGTCGTCGACACGAATCGATTTGCCGATCGTTTCTTCGGCCGCAAAACCCATCCGCGCGATCGGGGCGGCCATCATTCCGACGATCAGCGAACACAAGGTTACGCCCGCGAGGATCGCGTTTCGCGCAATACCCTTCGTTTCGCCGGTGCTGCCAACATTGGTCTTGGTTTCTGCTTTCATTCTTCTTCTCCTCATTCAGATCGAAATCTACCGCGCCCGGAAATCCTCCGGCCCGGCGTTCACGCGACCGTGTCACGTCTCGGTAATTTACTGGCAATTCTTCGCAATGCTCGAGTTCAAGGTCCCGCCCTCAAGCTTGAAGCACGTGTTCATATCATTCGCCTCGAGAACCCGGTTGATGATCGTCCGCTTCGGCTGCCACACCAGACCCGTATCGTTCTCGATATTCAGCCGAATGTTCTTCGTCCCGGCCGGGAATTCGAGCATAATCTGGAAACCCGCCGTCTTTCCGGCCTCCTGACGCGTCACTCCCGGTTTTCCCGGTTCGTCCCAGGTGACCGTGATACTGGCGATGTACGCGCCGCCGTGCACGACCTTGATCCAAGGTTTAGTCGATCCGGTCTCTTCGGTGTCGTCACCGTCCGGTTCAGTTTCGGTGCAGCTGGTATCGATCTTCGACCCGAGCGTCGTCCCGCTGATCTTGTAGCATTTGTTCAGATCTTTCGGGCCCAGCGTCCGGTTGATGATCTCGCGCTTCGGCTGCCAGACGAGGCCCGTATCGTTCGTGATCGTCAGACGGATGTTCTCGGCCTCGGCCGGGAACTCGAAGACGGTCGTGAAGCCGTTCGTCTTGCCCAACTCCTTGCGTGTTTGGGGCTTCTTGCCCGGTTCGTCCCAGGTCACGGTGAAATCCGCGAGGAACGCGCCGGCGTGGACCACCTTGATCCAGATGCCGTCTTCGTCATCGGCCTTGATCGCATCATCATTTCCGGCCGGCGGCGTCGGCCTCGGCTGCGCCGCAGAATTCAAGCTTGCCGCCGACTGTTTCGACGCCAACGGC